>PBCB01000001.1 GCA_002717765.1 Fidelibacterota bacterium
GGTTGCATCGAATGACTGTTTGGTGTTGAAAAGGATCGTAGCAATTCTCCCTGTACCGCTTTTGGTGATCTCATTACCTAAGTAAAAGTAATTGATATCAAGAACACCGCTGTCATCATCGTAAATGAAAAATGACGTATTGGTTTGCGCGCTATCGCTGAAAAAATCACCGGTAGTTACGTTGGTCACGCTTAAGCGATTAGCATCGTAGGTAATTTGAGCATGAATTCCCGATATATTATCCGCCGAAACTACATATACATCGAATTCGGCTGCAGCACCAACGGTTGTCGTGTTGCTTACCGGGTCGAACACCAATCCTGGCGATAGAGCCGGATCTATATCCCGTGGATTTAGTTCTGAATTATCGTACAGTTCGCACGCCATGGTCAGAAGAGCCATGGTTGGTAGTAAAATTTTAATCAAGCGCAATGGAAAACCTCAATTGTGGTTGGTTAAGTTCTGGATTGTAGACCAGATCAATTTTCTTATTATTTCTGGATGCCATCTCATCGTTTGGTCCGTTCATATAGGCATCTACAATATTGTAGACATGGGCAGCACCCAAGAGATATACTAGGATCGTTAATTGATTCTTGGATGACTCAGCGCTATTGGATGCATCATCTGATTTTATCTTTAGGGCATTGATTTGATCCTGGTCAGATGCAAGTAAATAATCTTTATGATATTTTTCGGTGTCTTCATTAGACGATTTCATATTGCTATACAGCAGATAAGCGATAGCTCCAGTACCCATTTCTCCCGCAAAGAAATACAATGCTTTTTGACGAGACAGCGGCTCATTATCCAGTGCATCCGATGTGTATAACTGTCCCCATCCAGGAATAATTGCAGAGCGCACCGCAGCTGCTAATGGTGTTTTAGGCGCTGGTGCGGCTTCCTGAGTAATCGTACCCTTACGTTTATTAATAAGAGAACGAGGTGGTTTTGCACCCATCATTTCCCAGGCAAGGATCTCGATTTCAGTGATCAGACCATCGACAGGGCCATTATAGGTAGCATTTTTAGTTTTTGCCGCTGCACCGGTGGCAACTTCAAACATTTTAGCGTCGATCGTATAGGTGTCGCCTAGTTTTCCAATCGCGCCATTGATCATAAATTTTACACCGAGAAGTGCACCAACCTCTGCAGCACATTCCTCAGAGGTACATCCAGCCTCATCGTAGCCTTGTTCTTCCATCACTTCCATCATTTGACGGCGGTCCACCAAGATTGCCTTACCGGTTGCATCCACTTCTGTCGCAAATCGATCGGTTAAGGTTTGCGCTTCCAATTGACTAATTCCCCTGGGGTCAAAGTCCATGATCGCTACGGTCACCTTTTCACCGCCCTCAGCTCCCGTGCGTTTTAAGATCAGAGGTTGCGGGGGTTTTAAACCCACGATTTCCCAGGCAAGGATCTGCATTTCAATAAGCAAACCACCAGTAGTACCTTCAAAGGTAAGACTTTTTGCGCGCTCCGCAGCTCCCGTGGTAACCGAAACCATTTTCATGTCCACGGTAAAACTATTTCCCAGCTTTCCAATCGATCCGCTGATCATAAATTGTGCACCAAGAAGTTCCCCGATCTGCGCAGAACACTCATCGGTAGTACAGCCGGATTGTTGCAAGCCTTGCTCTTTTAAAATATTTTCAAGCATTTTGCGATCCACTAGGCGCACAGCACCTGTATTTGGCAGTTCTGAGCGTAACCGCTCTACCAAGGTCTCCACTTCATACTGCGGGAGCCCATTGGCAGCAAAGTCCAATACAGCAACACTTTGTTGTGAAAATGCCGTAGCTATAAAAGCTAGAGGCAAAATGGAACGCAGATATTTAGCTATGTTCATAATTTCTTTCTCCACATAAATAAACAGCATAGAATTTGATATATTTTATCCACAATAACACAACATAAAATATGATAAAATAAAATAACCCTAACTACTGCATAAATACGCATTTTTTTGCCTATTTTAAACAGTAATGTTTATTCAGATATCAATTATCGTATGGAATATAGATANGTTGCTAGATTTATCGTGTGATTCAGGTCAAACTTTTTNCGNATACGATAACAGTGACTTTCAACCGATCTAATAGATAATCCTAGGGTGTCTGCGATCGATTTGGTATTGTAGCCTGCTCTAAGGTAAAGGCAGACGCGAAATTGCGCTTGGGTTAGATCGGAATGCTGTTTGGATAGCCCTATTACAAAGTTTTTATTTTCTTTTTCAAAACGTGAAAAGAAGTCAAGCCAGTTTTGTTGTGTTGACGTTGCAGTCATATAGCAACCTATTAAAGGTTTTGTATAAAATGAATACTGCATTAATACTCATTTAATTTAAAAAGTATAATTTAGGTTAAGCTTTTAGACGTATCGATTTGTTGAATGAATTTATATAGGGTTGTATCGCGATCTAATTCCAGTTTTTTTCGTAAGCGATATCGGCGACTTTCAATAGACCGTACCGATAGACCGGTCATTTTGGCTATTTCTTTGGTGGTTTGACCGGATCGTAGATAGGCACAAAGTCGTAGATCGGGTATAGTTAGTGATTTGTTCAAATTTGCAAGTCGCTCTAGAAAACCAGGATAGGTCTTATTAAAATGCAATTGAAACTCTTCCCAATCCGTTGAAGTTATGGTCGCATCTTTTAGTTTTGATCGCAGGGGACTTAAGAGATATTTTGATTCGGAATCTGAAAGAAATTTTGCAGCATAATTAATATCTTTCTTGATCGATTCGATCATTTCATTCTTTTCCATGATAGAAGTACTAACATATCGCAGTTCACGCTCCGTAGATTTTAATTCAAGCTCAGCCACCGCTTTGCTTTGTTCAGCCAGTAATTGNTGCTGTTGTGCTGTAATATATTCATTTCGAACGGTTGAAATGATAAGTCCTAAAATGAAGATGACTAAGATCGCTAAAGCGATAAATTGCCGCCGATCTTCCTCGGCTTCTTTTAAAGCCTCTTGTCCAGCTCTAAGTTGATTGCGCAATTCCATATTGATCAGGAGGTCACGATTTTGTGCGGCGACCTGTTCTTGATTGATCAATAACAGGACCTCATTGATTTTTTCAATGCCACGCTGGTCACCGATCTGCGATAAAATATCCTTTTTTGTGCTCAAAAGAATTTTTCTTTCCCGGTTCAATCCTTGTCTTTCAGCAATCATAAGACCTTCATTAATATCATTTAATGCCGTTGTATTATTATCGATTTTATGTTGCATTATAGCGCTAATGTTTAAGAGTCTTGATAGTTCAATAGGCAGTTGAGCATAATAGCTTTTTGCTTGAAACAGATTNTTTAATGCAAGNTGCTGATCATCTAGTTTAAAGTAATGTTCCGCGAGGTACTGTTTACTCATCCCNAGATAGCGATTTGCATTTTCTTCAAATGCACCATATTGCTTGCTGTCAGAATCAAATAATCTTGCAACCATTTGTTCAGCNCTATCGCAATAGACAGCCACCTTAGNTAGATTATCAGACCGCAAGTATAGATCAGCTAAGCTCAGATAGGAGTGTGCGAGGTCATCGTATTGATTGCGTTGTTGTCTTAATNTTTTNCCTGCTTTATATAAANCCTCTGCTTTATCAAACTCTTTGAATTGAATCGCAACAAGGGCAAGATTATTCTTTGAAACAGCCATGCCCGCAAGCTTATCAGAGCGACCACTTGGATTTAATTTGATATCGTCATTTTCTGAAATCGATCTGAAATTTTCATAAGCTTGCTGGTAGGATTCTTTTGCTTTATCATACAGTCCTTGAGAAAAATATACGTTACCAATATCGATTTGAAGCCAAGGGGGNACTTGGCCAATCACATCGTAAAATATGTTTTCTGCTAAGTCAAGATATTCAAGAGTCGGGCCCGTGAGTCCTTTAATATGATATATTTGACCTAAGGCAGCGTAGGCCGCACCCTGCACGCGATTGGGAGTTTTATCGGGATACTTTTCTAATATCTCAAAGGCAAACCTGACCGCNTGATTTGGATTCACAAACTTAANCATATTCAATGAATCGCGGATGGCTTGACTGTTTTTTTTGGAAAAATAATCGGTTGATTGGCCACTTGAATAGCTTAAACTAGCTGCAATCAAAATAATATGTACAAATTTCATATANTAAAGATAGGGTCAATATATCTGATTTCAAATGCGTGTTAATGCAGTAGTACGGGGTACAGCAGAAATACGTATTATTTTTTATATTATTTTATTGTATTTTCTTTTATTCGAGGTAANTAATTAAATGTTAACAAAGTATGCAGATACACTTAGAAGGCGGGGTTTGGATACCTGCTCATCACAGATTTTGGCTGATGTTTTAGAAAATTTTCCTAAATCTATTTCAGTAAAGCAGTTAGCGCACAATACGGGTAAGACCGAAAAATATATTAAAAGTAAAGTACGTGCAATGAAAAGGGATGATGTCCCGATTTCCCTTAAGCGTGGTTCAAGAAATAATTATGTTACCACCAGTCTATTTGAGCCAGTTCACTGGATATTAAAGGAAAAAGAAAATGCAGAATTGGCATTGGAAGATCTGAATTCAATTAAAATGAATGGTGACCCATCGGTTAATAGAAAAAAGAAAATTGTTAAAAGGATTTATAAAGAATATCTTAAAGATATGAATGATCTGATTGACCGTTGGTATTCGCTTAGGCTTATTCAGTCATTGAAAGATGACTGAGGCAATCTAAATAATTTGTTTATAACCCCGTTATATNTAATGGGGTTTTTTTATGATTAAATATTTTCGCATCCCCATTAAATTATTATTTNTCTTCCTAGTTCTATGCGTACCTATCAAAAGTGAATCGTATTACGTTGCCGTTTATGGAAACGATAATACCAATGATGGCAAGTCGATTGCCTTTCCGTTTCGAACCGTAGCGCANGCTGCTACGGTTATGANAGCTGGAGATACCTGTTTTATTCGAGGTGGTACCTATCATGAGATTGTAAATATAACCAATAATGACGGCATGGATGGAATGCCCTTAGTATTTACCCGTTATAATAATGAACGAGCGATCTTTGATGGAACCGTTCCAATAGATTCTAACTGGGTACAGCATTCCGGGAATATTTGGAAAACAACCATCGATTTTGATATTTGGCAATTATTTGTTGATAGAGAAGAACAGATAATGGCGCGTTGGCCGAACGCCAATTTTTCCGATGGCAGTGTTTTTGATACTGAAAATCATTGGGCGCACGGCACCATGAAGCAGTCTACGCCTAATATCTATAATAATGGCACCTTGATCCATGAACCCAAAACCAATGATCATGGAGANTTGATTGATTTAAGTGTTCAAAATTTTGATCTAGATNAAACCAATAAGGAGGCCATTGGAATTTTAAATGTAGGATCGTTTCGTACCTGGTCTCGAAAAATAAATACACATAGCGGTAACACCTTTACTTATGATCCGGTTCCTCAAAATGAATGGAAAACAAAAGAGCATCAATATTTTTTGGAAGGAAGNCTTGAGTTTTTAGATGCACAAGGAGAATGGTTTTTAGATACAACGCCTACAAAAAATATTTTATACTATTGGGTTCCTAATGGAGAAAACCCTAATGATCTTAAGATCAGAGGCAAGACCCAGTCCTATGCCTTTGTGGTCTCTAAGTCAGACTATGTTGAATTGAANAACCTAGAATTTTTTGGAACCACATTTTATTTTTATAAATCCAATAGGTCAAAAGTCGATCAATGCAATTTCTATTATCCAAGTTACAGTAAACGCATGTTGCGCGCTATTGGGCAAGCACCNGAAGTATCAATAATCAAACAAAGCAGCTACACCAGTGTCACCAATTCTGCTTTTCGCTACACCGATGGATCTGCTCTTGAAACGCAAGGAGGTAACAATACTATAAAGAACAATTATTTTTATCATATTGATTATACCTCTTCAGATCTCACTGGACTTATGGTTTCCATTCTAATGACCGGGAAGAATAATAAATTTCAAAACAATACCATGCATCGCCTGGGGGCATCCGCGACTGTGGTTGCAGGCGATAGTGCTCTTTTCGAATATAATAATATCTATGATACCGGTCATGTGCAAAGCGATGGAGCAATGATCCAGTGTATGACNGGTGCACAGCCAGGTACTGTAATACGTTATAATTGGCTACATGATTCAAAGAAGTATGGAGCGCGATTTGATGGCAATGGCGCTGGAAACAATGGCCTAATGCATCATAATGTGATGTGGAACCTTGGAAATAGCGGTATCATGGCTAAAGGTTATGAGCATAAAATATATAATAATACTGTGCTTAATGGACCTAATAATAAAAATGATATATTGATTATGATTGGTCAAGGTGGTAATGCAGGCTCAATTACGCGCAACAATGTAGCAAACCGTATATCAGGCCATCGTTCGGGATCGTATCAAAATTATCCAGTACCAGGCACCTACGATCATAATGAAAATGGTTATGAATCTGGCCGTGATGTTTCAACATTATTTATTGATATAGCTAATTTAGATTTTAGACCTNATCCCGATTCAGTTTTAGTGGACGCTGGAACAGTCATTAATGGAATAACGGATTCTTATTCTGGTAATGCCCCTGATATTGGTGCTTATGAATATGGAGGTGACATGTGGTCAGCCGGAATAGATTGGAACCTTAATGCAAAGTTTGGTAATTCCTGGATAGATTATATTAATTCTCCCCCGCAGATCGATTCGATCATTGTTGCTAATGAGAATTCAAGTATTCAAGTCTTTTTCAATGAAAACGTTTTTAATGGNATAGAAGATCAAAATAATTTAGAGGCAAGTGATTTTGCTTTAAGCATCAGTGGAGGTACTGCCACTTTATCCAGTACAACCCCAACAGCAATATCTCAAAATGGTAACGCCTATACCTTAAGCTTCACTCTATCAGGCACACCGGATGGTTCAGAAGTGATCAGCGTTGCACCGCTTGCCNATAGCATCTTTGATGCTGCAGGTAATCAGGCTTCCACCACCCAGTCCAATGGATCAACTGCATTGAATGATCAAACAAAGCCCAATATCAGCGCCGTCAATTTTGCAACGGACAACTCTTTTGTTGATATCAGTTTTAGCGTTGGTGTTTATGCTGGATCAAATGGTTCAGGTGCATTAGAGATGAATGATTTCACATTAAATTTTTCACAAAACGATGGAACAGCAAACGCAGTGCAAATCGTCGGNATTAAAAAGAATGATTCTTCATTAATAACCTCAGCCACAACATTAGAAGGAGGAGAATCAACTGTACGATTATTTATTATTTTTTCCGGNACACCTAATGGACTTGAAACAATNNCTATTACCCCAAAAGATGGAAATTCTATTTTTGATTTAGCTGGTAATGGAGCAATTGAGAATCAAACAAAAAATTCAGCAACTTTCAAAGATCAAACACTGCCAACCGTAACTATCAATCCATCAAATTCATCAAATAATGTGTTACGAAATAGCAACATTACCATTTCCTTTTCAGAGCAGATACGAAAGATTGATAATAATGAGATCAATGATAGAAATGTAGACTCCTTAATTGTTTTNAAANTGCAAAATAGNACAGGAAACCTATTGGGATTTGATGCGAGTATAAGTACCAACAAAAAAGTAATTACAGTGGACCCATTGGTTGATTTTAATTATAGCGCAACTATATATCTATCAATTGAAGGTTTTGAAGATTTTGGTGGAAATACCTTGCAATCAAATCCATCAACAGTATTCAATGTGATTGCAAATGTGAAACCAGTTGCAAATTCTCAAGATATTACTTTAAATGAGGATAGTAATATTTCGATTAAGCTGAATGGGCAGGATAGCGAAGACGCCCCGCTTTCTTATGCATTTTCGNTNCCTAGCTTTGGAGAACTAACTGGAGATGCTCCAGATATTATTTATACCCCTAGAGCAAACTTTTTTGGNCCTGATACATTTAAATTTGTGGTTAATGATGGATTTGATGATAGCGATTCATCATTGATTAAAATAAATGTTCAGCCAATTAATGATAGCCCGAAACTTCAGCTAGCTAATTTAGATACACTGCAGATCAATCAAGTACATAATGAAGGGTATTTATTTCCAAAGATTAATAACCAGAATGNCGTAAACACGCTTTCTATTAGCGATATTGATGATACTGCCATAACTCAGACAATTGTCAAACTGGAACCATTTATTTCTGGAGAAGATACTTTATTTATCGAAAATAGCAATACTCTTCCTGATATAAAAAGNGATGGACAGGGAAAAACATTTATGTTTACCACCCCTGATCCTATTGGAGCAAATTATTCTTATTCATTGTCAATGATCAAATATAGAAATCTACTCGGCAAAGATTTGACCAAAGGAACAAGATCAGCCACGGTCTTTGTGAATGATGGGGATAGCTTNAGNAATGCTCAATCACGTACAATCACTCTGAATATTGTTAATTCAACCCCTGAGGTAGTNAGTGAATCGTACCATACAAATGAAGANACCGCAATTGGTCTTGCTTTGAAGGCGACTGATAGAGATTCTGATATATTGACATTCAATATTGTTCAAGATCCAGTTCATGGTCAATTACGGGGAGAGCTGCCCAATATAAAGTATATACCAAATGATAATTTTCATGGAATAGATAGTATTAAATACAATGTGAATGATGGAATGCAAACTAGCAATACAGCTACTGTTNAAATTTATGTTAAAGCCATNAATGATCCGCCATCGAGCTTATCACCTAAAANCCCTGATGATAAATCAGAAATTGTGATTACAATAAATAATCTTAAAGGCTCACGAGTAAATTTTTCTTGGCACCAATCAATCGATCCCGATAATGATAAATTGGAATACCTTTTTAACTCATGGTATGAAATTATTGACCAAAATGGAACAATGCATGCAATACAAAAGATGGATACAGTTCTTTATCAGACAGAGCATTCTATACCTTATCAGAGTTTTTTAGATTTGCTGGATTTTCACNTTAGTCCTAGAGGTAATTTTATTTGGAACGTCAATGTCACGGATGGNATAGATACTACATATAGCAATATAAGATATTCATTACAGATTGAAGGAAAATATATTTCGCTATCAGTTCAAGATGACTTGATCCCTGATTCCTATAGNTTAAGCCANAATTATCCAAATCCATTTAATCCNANAACGCGGATTCAATTTGAGTTGCCATTAAGATCGAAAGTTTCTCTTAGCGTATATGATATTCTTGGAAATAAAGTTAATACCATTATCAATCAAGAGCTTGATCCGGGAAGACATGTTGTAACATGGCATGCTGTTGANAGGAGCAATAATAAATTNTCTTCCGGTGTTTATTTTTATCAAATACGAGCTGAAAAGTTTTTTGATACCAAAAAAATGATCCTTATCAAATAGTTCATTTATTGATTCAATAATCTAAAAAGATCTTACNCAATGATAATTTCATTGTCTTAATTTATACCAATGGATTCAATCGAACGAAAAGATCTAGGCACNGAACAGCAAAACGCTANCTCAACAAACATNGATGAGTTATCTGTAAGAGAAATTCTTCAAGCAATTAATCAAGAAGACAGATCNATTGCANATAAAATTGCAGATGCANTCGATGATATTGANNATACCGTNGAAATATGTACCCGTGCAATCNAGGATGNGGGTCGCGTATTTTATATAGGNGCAGGAACATCNGGCCGCTTAGGCGTNNTAGATGCTTCAGAGATTCCCCCTACTTTTTCTGCGCCAACCAATCTATTTACCGGTATTATNGCAGGAGGAGATGAGGCGCTAAGAAAATCGATTGANGGTGCTGAAGATAGCGCTGAACAAGCTATAATAGATCTCAGATCAGCTAAAGTTCAATCTGGTGATGTATTGATAGGNATAAGTACTAGCGGTGCCGCAAAGTATGTTCAATCTGCACTGAATTATGCCACATCAGTTAACCTTAAAACTATATATCTNTTATGTAATACAGCTCCTTTATTGAAGGCAAATGTAGATGTTACAATATCTATTGATACAGGCGCAGAGATTATNACTGGCTCTACGCGAATGAANGGAGGGACTGCCACCAAAATGGTATTAAATATGATATCNACAACCTGCATGATAAGANTAGGGAAGGTTTATGGAAATCTTATGGTTGATCTTATGGCAGTGAATGAAAAGTTAGTTGATAGGGGAGTCAGAATAATTATGCAGTTAACAAAGNATAGCTATGAAGAGGCAAAAGAGGCACTTAAAAAATCAGANATGTCAGTTAAAACTGCAGTTGTGATGATCTACCGTTCCTGCAAGCTAAGTGAGGCAAAACGCNTTATCGATGAAAACAATGGGATCTTAAGGAAAATTATCCAATGATCTTTATCCCACAGNTAAATGAAGATTTATTAAAAGAATGTAAAATAGATACATTTCGATCTAGNGGAANGGGGGGGCAGCACGCAAATAAGACCGATAGCGCTATCAGATTAACGCACTTGCCATCAGGCTTAGTAGTGGTGTGTCAAGATGAGCGTAGTCAGCATAGAAATAAAGAAATCGCATTAAACAGGCTTCGAAAAAAACTTGAAAAACTCAATGTGAAACGAAAAAAAAGAGTCTCCACTAAACCTACATTTGCATCAAATGAAAAAAGAATTCAATCCAAAAAAATGCGATCGCAGAAAAAAGAACTAAGAAAAAAACCAAAAACAGATACGTAAATTATAAAGTAATTTTTGAACCTTATTTATATAGAATGATCAAATGAATGTAAACAAATATATTTTTCGTGAATACGATATTAGAGGAAAGGTTAAAGATGATTTTCCACCTGATGTTGTAGAAAATCTGGGTAAAGCGTTTGGCACTTTTATAAAAAGAGCGGGTGGTCAGGAAGTAGCGCTTAGTGGAGATGTACGTTTAACTACCCCAGAATTAATGGAATTCTTTAAGTCTGGTGTTCTTTCTACGGGAACAGATATCATTAATATTGGTATACTCCCAACCCCAGTTAATTATTATTCAATGTTCAAATTAGATGTCGCTGGAGCCGTTCAGATAACCGGTAGTCATAATCCTCCTGAATTTAATGGATTTAAAATGTCGCGTAACAAGCAATCAGTTTTTGGTGAGTCCATTCAAGATTTAAGATCGATTATGGAAAAAGAAGACTATGAGATAGGAGAGGGAACAGAAGCCTCTTATGATATTTTATCTGATTACAAAAGAATGATTAGCTCTAAAATTGAAATTCAAAAGCCACTGAAGGTTGTTTTGGATTGTGGTAATGCAGCAGGAGCTTTATGCGCATCAGAAATTTTTACAAATATGAACGTAGAGCTTACTGAGCTTTTTTGCGATGTGGATGGAACATTTCCAAACCATCATCCTGACCCAACCGTAAAAAGTAATTTGGCTGATTTAATTGCCACAATGCAGACAGGTAAGTATGATGCAGGTATAGCATTTGATGGAGATGCTGATCGAATAGGCGTTGTTGATGAAACTGGTGAAATCATTTGGGCGGATCAGCTCATGGCATTCTTTTTGCCAGAATTGATCAAAGAAGGTGATGAGATATTATTTGATGTGAAATGTTCAAAATCACTAGAAGAGATGATAATTAAGTATGGAGGCAAACCTGTAATGTGGAAAACTGGCCACTCCTTAGTAAAGCAAAAAATGCTAGAACTTAATTGCAAATTTGGTGGTGAAATGAGTGGACATATTTTTTTTGCGGATGATTATTATGGATACGATGATGCAATCTATGTTGCAGCGAGATTATTGCAGACATTATCAAGGTCTTCTAAGACCTTATCTCAGTTAAGACAAGAGCTTCCACGATACTATTCAACACCAGAAATGCGGCTTGAAGCAAAGTCGGATGAAGAAAAATTTCAAATCTCAACAAAAGCTGTAGAATACTTTACTAAGCATTATGACTGCTCCACTATTGATGGAGTTAGAATAAATTTTGAAGATGGATGGGGTCTTGTTCGTGCATCAAATACGCAACCCGTGATAGTTTGTAGATTTGAAGCATCTACCATCGAACGAATGAATGAAATAAAGAACCTTGTAATATCAAAATTAAAAGAAATTGGTGAGCTCAAATTCGATGTCGGACATTAGATCTTTTCAAGATCATATTTCATTTATTCGATCGCAAACTGAAAAAGGCTTATCCAAGATACCTCTTAGGCCAAATCTTACTAACTATTTTTATGAGCCAATTAAGTATGTAATAAAAGGTCAGGGTAAGAGATTACGACCTATACTTGTTCATTTAGCTGGGCAAATTTATAATGCACACCCGGATGAGTTGATGAAAGCTGGTATAGCTGTAGAGCTACTGCATAATTTTTCTTTAGTACACGATGATATCATGGATAATGACTCCAAGCGTCATGGTCAGCCTTCCGTTCATAATAAATGGGATACTTCAACAGCTATTCTTGCAGGAGATGGATTATTTGCACTGGCTCAGCTTTCACTAGTTGGACTCAAGCCTGTTGTGTATCAACGCTTTAATGAAGTTGCGCTTGAGGTTTGTGAAGGCCAAGGCATTGATAAGGAATATGAAAGCAATACTTCAATTACAATGGATGAATACATTCAAATGATTGGTAAAAAAACTGCTTCATTTCTTGGCCTTTGTGCTGAGATAGGCGGCTTATTGGGGTCCGCGTCACAAAAAGAGACCAATAATTTATTTCAATTCGGTTATAACTTAGGTTTAGCTTTTCAGATAAAAGATGACTATCTCGAAATATTTGGAGATGAAAAGACGATGGGAAAAAGCCTGGGAAGCGATTTAGATGAACAAAAACAAACAGTTATGACTATAACAGCTAGAAAAAAAGATTTTGATAACTGGACTAAATTTATTCAAAAAAAGAATAATTTATCTCAATACAAAGATTACTTTGAGAAAAATGGGATTAAAAGAGAAGTAGAGAATATGATTGAAGGTTACGTGGATAAGGCGCTTAGCGGTCTTGATTTGATATCAAAGAATAAGTCAATGTACCTCTCGGAATATGCAAAGTTAATTTTAAATAGAGACTATTAATGAATTCACATGATAATATAGATGTAAGTAATATGTTTAAATCGATCTATGATTTTCCAGATCATATGATCGAAGCTATATCGATTGGAAAAAAAATTAAGATTGAAAAAAATTATAGCAACTTCTCAAATATTGTTATCTGCGGTATGGGTGGATCAGCGATAGGCGGAGATCTTTCAAAATCATTAATTAATAGNTCTTTAAGTCTACCTNTGGTTNTTAATAGGAATTATTCCCTGCCCAATTGGGTAAATGGCCATACACTGGTAATTTGTTGCTCGTATTCTGGAAATACAGAAGAAACTTTATCTGCTTATCACGATGCTCTATCAAAGGGAGCTAGTGTAATTGGAATTTCAACGGGAGGGGAGCTGACAAAATTACTAGATGAGAATAATCATGATAAAGTAGTAATCCCTTCTGGGTTACAGCCAAGAGCTNCTGTCGCGTTTTCCTTTATTCCATTATTGTATCTATTGAGCCAATTAGAACTAATAGATAAAACTATATTAGATGAAATAGATTCTAGTGTTGATAAAATTAAATTAGCTAGAAACTTATATAGTAATCAAATTGATGATAATCCTACATATACATTAGCTANGCAAATATATAAAACTATTCCAATAATTTATGGTGAGAGCGATACNACATCTAGTATTGCCCTTAGATGGAAAGGGCAGCTTTGTGAGAATTCAAAAATGATTGCCTATCATAATGATATCCCTGAAATGAATCATAATGAGATTGTTGGCTGGCAAGAAAATCCTAAAATTCTAAAACAATTTTCTATTCTTTGGATATCAGATGAATCAGTGCATATAAGAAATAAAATTAGATATCAATCATCGCTAGAAATAGTGAATCAATTACCAGCTCTTCAAAAAATTATCACACTTGAAGGTAANAGCTTCNCTGAGAGATTCATTCATTTATTACATTATGGCGATTGGCTAAGNTATTGGTGTGCATTAATGCATGAAATAGATCCNACCCCAGTAGATAAAATTGATCAATTAAAGCAGGTTTTATCCAAAACAAGTTGAATACTATTTATTCAATGTATAATTTTTATTAAGGTGTATTAAATGATTCCAGTCAAAATAAAAAAAATATCATATTACCATCCTAGTAGAAGCTATGCTGTAATTCTTGAAGAAATTAATGGCAATAGAAGCCTCCCAGTTCTGGTGGGAGCCTATGAAGCGCAATCTATTGCAATGGCTATGGAGTTTGTTGAAACGCCACGNCCCCTTACTCATGATTTAATTGTAAATCTNATAAAAAAGATTGATGGAAAACTATCTGCNGTAAAAATTACTAAAATTGAAGATGGTGTATATTTTTCTTCCATTGATATTCAAAGTAAAATTCTAGGTCATCGCCATATNGATTCAAGACCTAGTGATGCTCTTGCAATAGCGTTGAGGATGCATACTCCAATACTTGTNGCNAAGGAAGTTATGGATGAAGCTATCGTTTGGGAAGAAGACTCATTAATAATTGAGGATGAAATAAAACAATCTCCAGAATTAGAAACGCTGGAGGAGCAATTACAGAAAGCNATTGAAAAAGAAGAATATGAAATTGCTGCAAGGATTAGAGATAAAATAAAAGACTTTGATAGCTAGCTATCAATAGAATCAATCGCAAGTTGAGCAGCTTGTTGTTCAGCAGTTTTTTTATCTGATCCAATTCCGCCAGGGTAAAGATCTTTACCAATTTTTACTTTTACCTCAAAAAGTTTTTTATGTTCTGGNCCTGAAACATTTGAGATAAGAAACTTAGGATTTTCCATTTGTTTTAGATGNCATAGTTCGATGAGCTTTCCTTTGTAGTTAACTGATTCCCANGCAAGCTCTTTATGAGCCCAAATTGTCTCTAATATCACTTTTTTTGCTGATTTTAATCCNCCATCAAGGTATATAGCCCCAATCAATGCTTCATAAAGGTTTGCAGCTTGCTTTAATGCAATTTTCTCTTGNGTTAGGTCAACGTTTGATTCAATTTTGATATGATCCAGAAGGTTCAATAGTTGGCCCATTGTAGATAAGAAAGATTTTTGAACTAAAGCGGAACGTTTTTGAGTTAAAATCCCTTCATCGCCCTCAGGAAATTCACGCATTAATTCTCTACTAACTACAATATCAATAACAGCATCGCCTAAGAATTCAAGCCTTTCATAGTTTTCNCTTGGTTTTGTTGAAATTGATCTATGGGAAAAAGCTTGNTTATAATAGGTCTTGTTTTTGAAACGATAACNGCATTTTTTTTCGANTGNTGTTTGAGGATTTAAATTAAATAGAAAGTCAAAAAATGACACGATATAGATTAATCTTCATCCCACTTTTTAAAAANAATTACGGCATTGTGACCACCAAATCCAAAAGAATTTGACATTGCTGTATTGATGGTAAAATTTTCAGATTTATTTGGTATATAATCTAAGGAGCATTCTGGATCTTGATTTTCATAGTTGGTAGTTGGAGGTGCAGTATTTTCATTAATTGCTTTTACACATGCGACAGCTTCTAATGCACCACTAGCCCCTAAAGCATGGCCAANCATTGATTTGGTTGAACTAACTTTTAATTTAGAGATGTTTTCTTTGAAAAGCGAAGCAATGGCTGCAGATTCTGTTTTATCATTAAATGGAGTAGAAGTGCCATGNGCATTGATATAATCAACTTCATTTGTTTTAATTTCAGCATCTTTTAATGCAATATCCATTGCTTTTATTGCNCCTGCTCCACCCTCAGAAGGTTGCGTAATATGAAAAGCATCATCTGTTGCCCCATANCCAGCCAATTCTGCAAGAATGGGAGCATTGCGTTTTATTGCATGTTCTTTTTCTTCAAGCACAAGCGCCGCAGCGCCTTCTCCCAAAACAAATCCATCTCTTTCTGCATCAAAGGGACGACTCGCAGCTTCAGGAGCATCATTTCTAGTTGATAAAGCTCTGATATTTGCAAAACCAGAAATAGTTAGTCCAGTTATACTTGCCTCAGATCCTCCGGTAACCATTATATCAGCATCTCCATATTGGATAGTTCTAGCAGCACATCCAATAGCATCAGTCCCAGAAGCGCACGCAGAAATGANTGTATGATTTGGCCCTTTTAATCCAAATTTAATTGCAAGATTACCAGAAGCTATATTAGGAATAAATCGAGGGACAAAAAACGGTGATACTCTGCGCTGNCCCCTGTCAATATAAACACCATGTTCATTTTCAAGAGTTTGAATNCCNCCTATTCCAGTTCCAATGATTACTCCAATACGATCCTTATCTTCTTTTTCTAGATTTAAATTAGAATNAATTATGGCTTCTTCAGCCGTAATAAGATGATAAACTGTAAATAAATCAAGCTTTCGAAGTTCTTTTCGGTCAAAATATGACTGCGGATCAAAATTTGTTAATTCACCAGCAATTTTAACACTCAATTTATCTGCATCGAAGCTACTAATTGTTCCGATTCCACTCTTACCNGAAATTAGCGAATCCCAATATTCTGTAAGAGTATTGCCATTAGGTGCCAATGCACCTANTCCGGTAACAACTACTTTGCGCTTGTTAAGCATTAATTACTTATTTGAATCTAAATAATCTACAGCTAATTGAACTGTGGTGATNTTTTCAGCATCTTCATCAGGAATTTCAATACCAAATTCTTCTTCTAATTGCATAATAAGCTCAACTGTGTCAAGTGAGTCTGCNCCTAAGTCATCAACGAATGATGCTTCAGACGCTATTTTTTCTTCCTCAACACCAAGNTTATCAATAATAATTTCTTTAACTTTGTCAAATGTAGACATTTTGCTTTCTCCTTTAATTAAATTGTTGTCATTCCGCCATCAACCGCAATTGTTTGACCTGAAACATATCCNGCCTCATCTGATGCAAGATAAAGAACCGTAGCAGCTATTTCTTCAGGGGATCCAATGCGACCTAATGGTATTTGATTTAATAATTTTTCTTTCGATTTTTCGTCAATATTTTCTACCATGTCTGTTTCAATATAGCCAGGAGCTATTGTATTCACAGTGATATTTCTTGATGCCAATTCTTTTGAGACAGCTTTCCCTAAACCAATTACTCCAGATTTAGAAGCAGCATAATTTGCTTGTCCAGGATTNCCAATAAGCCCGACAATAGAAGAAATATTAATAATTCTTCCATGTTTTTGCTTCATCATCTGTCTAGTAACAGATTTTATTCCATTGAATACGCCTTTAAGATTGACATTAATTACTTGATCCCAATCTGACTCACTCATTCTCATAATAAGACCATCTTTTGTAATTCCTGCATTATTTATGAGTATATCTATTGATTCGTATTTAGAAATCGTGTCATCAGCTAATTTTTTAAAATTTTCAAGGTTTGATACGTCACAACCAAAATAAGAAGAAGATAGACCTCTATCATTTAGATTATTTGAAAATTCTTTTAATTCATTTTCAGATCTACTTGCACACACAACGTGGGCTCCAGCATTAGCAACTGCCTCAGCTACTGCTTTTCCAATTCCGCGAGAGGCGCCTGTGACTATTGCTACTTTATTATTAAGCTTAAACACGGGTCAAATTTAATATATCTTCATATGATTCTGCACCATACATTATTAGCGAGCGATCAATTCTTCTTGACAGTCCTTGAAGTACTTTCCCAGGACCAGTTTCGATGCACGATTTAACCCCATCTTTAATCATTTGCGATATTGATCTATGCCAAAGCACAGGGTTTTCAATTTGATTAAGAAGAACATTTTGAATCTCTGATTTTTCTTGCACGGCTTTTGAAGTGAAATTTGCATATACAGGAAAATCTGTATTAGCTATTTCAATTGATCGAAGGTATTCATCTAGTTTTTCTTTTGCACTGCTCATTAATGGAGAATGAAAAGCTCCGCTTACATTTAATGGAATTACTTTCATTGCACCAGCATCAAGTAATTGTGGAGAAACTTTTTTTATGCTATCCACATCTCCAGATATTACGATCTGCGAAGAAGAATTATAATTTGCAATGCAGGCAACCCCATTTGAAAAATTCGAACAAATTTCTTCTATTTTTATTTCTTCAAGCCCAACAACTGCAGCCATAGTTCCTGGTCTATTTTGTCCTGCTTCATGCATTGCTTCTGCTCTAGCTTGAACAAGTTTTAAGCCATTTTCATAGCTAAATGCTCCCGCTATAGAAAAAGCCGAAAATTCCCCTAAGCTATGGCCTGCTGCGCAGGATGGATTAAATCCATTTTGGATTAGTAATTTTCCAATAATAAAACTCACAATATACATAGCCGGCTGAGTATGGATAGTTTGTCTAAGTAGCTCCTCAGGCCCAGAAAACATAATTTTTTTGATATCATAACCTAAGATATCATTTGCAGAATCAACCCGATCTTTGGCATAGTCATTTAATTCATAAATATCTTTACACATTCCAACTTTTTGAGAGGCCTGCCCTGGACATAAAAAAGCCGAATGTTTAACATTTACGCCCATCGAATCAACATGCTTCCCCA
>PBCB01000002.1 GCA_002717765.1 Fidelibacterota bacterium
TACTCTGTCAAAATCCATAAAATATTATTTTTTGAAACACCAATAGTAAGGGCAGAGCGACTTAATCCTGGGATTATAGACTGGATAATCCAATTTTCATTTTGAGGATCCATAACATCGCCAGAATAATGATACATAAACATTTCATTTAAAGATGTTATCCATACTCTATTATAGTTATCAATAGCAATAGGGCCTCCACCACTTATGTTCGAGACTTGAGGTGAATCAAGAGAAAAATGTCGCGACTCAGATTCGCTAAAAACACTCAAGGGGTAACCTTGCTTACCAGAGGATGTAGCCCAAAGATTTTCTTGATTATCTATTATCATATCATCAATAACATAGTGAGTCAAAATACTATTTTGGCTGTCATGGGAAAAATATCTTTTGTTTAGATTTAATTTATTGTTTGAAATTTCGAAAGAAAGTATTCCGGCTGATGTGGAATTAATCAAGCTTACAAATAATTTATTTTTATGGAATATTGATTTAGATATTTTTTCACCAAAATCTAATTCTAGATTAGATAAATTAAAATCAATTGAAATATCTTTAGGAAGATTTTCTGTAGAATAATTTACCCAGCCAGATAAAGAAACTCCTTTGCTATTAGCCAATATCAATTGATTGCGATCAGAAATTTCTAAAATATCAGGGCTATTGATAAATGGTTGATTAAATAACAGATTTTCATATTCACCATCTCGGAAGTGCCCTAATCCATGATCTGTGCCAAGCCATAAATTTTCTTTATCACTTTCAATATCGGTAAAATTTAATCTTGAATCTAGAAATAGACTGGTTAATTGATTCTTGCTTATTCGAAAAATTGAAGAGTCAGAAATAGCATATAGATTATTATCTAAAATAGATATGCGCTTAATAGATCCTAAACTTGAATTATTATTTATAAAGACTTCGATTGATTTATCTGAAAATAATTGATGTACGGCAGTATTTGTTAAAACAAAAAGGCTATTCTTATTAGATGAAAAATCAATTATGTCATCGCTTAAATCAGGCATAGGATTTGTCCAGTATGAAATATGTTCCTTAGCGGGATTTCCTGATAGAATTCTTTTTGATGATAAAATATAAATATCATCATTAAAAACAGTAATGCTTGAAATATTGCTTATGTCGCTTCGGCTATAAAAATCCCTATAATAGATTTTATCATCAATATATTTGAATTCAATCAATCCCCATTCCCCATTTAACTTTGCAGAAGCATAAATCAAATTATTATAATCTATAAAACCTGATATTTGTTCTATGTCTAGATCAAACTTTTCCTTAAGTTTTTTTTCATTAACGCTCCAGACCTGTATTCCTTTGTTTGATCCTATCCAATAATTACCATTAATATCTGTATGAATTTTATTCAATTCATTATATGCAAGCCCTTGATCAATAGATATTATATCAAAAGATTGTTCTTTGTTTTTGTATTCTACAAATCCAGAATTTGAAACATATAATATTGCATCATTGGATAGATTGATATCTTTAATATTAACAAAGGAAGATATTGATTGAAACTCACCTATGCGTACTTGCGAAAAAACTATATTAATAAATAAAATGAAATATAGAAATTTCTTCAAAACTTAAATGGGGCAGGTATAAAACATAAAATAAATATGATAAAACATAGGTAGCCTATTATCTTATTGTCTTTTGATAAAGGTTTGTCAAAATCATTTATTGGCGGGTGTCCCGTAGATCGCATAAGAAAAAATATTAATAAACCCCATACTAACCAATTCAGAGATATAAAGCTGAGTGGTATAAGTGCAATCAATGAAATTTTTCCAATAAGTTGCTGTTTTTTCCCAAACATGGCGTATGCAATATGTCCACCATCTAACTGTCCAATTGGTAGTAAATTAAGCATTGTTACTAATAAACCAATCCATCCTGCAAATGCTATTGGGTGAAGCATTACGTCCTGAGTTTCAGTCAAATTAGGATGGGTAATCATAATCAAGATCTTCATTAAGAATGAATCCCCAAGAATTAGGGCGTTTGTGCTAGTAGTTTTTTCAAAAACAGTTGAAAGATTTAATCCAATCAATAAAGAGGGAACAGCAATAATAAAACCTGCTATAGGTCCTGCAGCGCCTATTTGTAGTAATGCCTCTCTATTTTTTATTGCAGATTTAATCTTTATAAAAGCTCCAAAAGTGCCAATTAAAAAAATAAATGGAGGCGCAGGTATAAAATAAGGTAAGGAAGCATCAACGTTATGTTTTTGAGCATAATAATAGTGCCCAAACTCATGAGTGCCTAGAATAAGTAAGAGTGTTAAAGAAAAAGGTATTCCCTTCAATATTGATAAAGGATTTAATATAATATTGGCACCCTGCATTAAAGCTCCAGCTAGTAAAGTAGTGAACACCGTTAAACAAAAAAGAGTCCAATGTGTCTTTGAAATTTTTGGAATTTTAAATAGAATATCCTTTTCAACGGAAGATAGCCTTAGATAGGTTTTGGTGTCTTGATGCTTTATAGAATAATTAAAATTTTCTTTCTGTAAAATTTTTCCAATCATTGCTTCGGATGATTGATCACAAATTTTTCCTACAATTAAACACTCATTCTGATCGTATCCAATTTGATTAGGAATAAAGTGTTGATCTAATTTTTTAATTAGATTTTGAAAATTGCTTTTCTTCATGAAAAATAGTAATTGAAAAATTAATTGCGTTTATAGTATTTGCTATATTTATCTTGTTTCTGCTTAAGAAGATTACGCATTCCCTCTTCTTCCATGTCAAGCGTTAGTTGATTGATCCAAAATTTTGTTTGATCAACATATAGATCAATTACTTTTTTTGAAACTTGCTCAGCCTCCATATGCACAATAATTATCGCAGAAACAACTGGCACATAAGCCATTAATCTATCATCATAGAATCGATCTAACTGTCTGATAGTTTCACGGTTTGTTAAATAATCCAATCGATCACTATATAAGCTATCAGCAAATTCTTGTTCTTCTGTCCAGGCTTTTAGATAATAGTACAGCCTTCCATCTAATAATCCACTTATATAAGCTGACTTAATTTGATAGGTACTTCTATCGCCACCTATTGATTTTTTCTCAATATTGGTCCAATCTGTACCATCCCACAATAATTTATTTTGTTTTTCAATTATCTGAGAAAATAGAGTAGAAAATAATAGTATAGATAATATCGCTCTCATTGATTGGCTAACTTAAAATAATTACTAAAAAATTTATACATTATATATACAATAATAAAATGTAACAATGCTACAAATTCTGCAACAAGGATATACCATGGCCAAGGTCCCATAAAGTCTAATAATGAGCTCACTGGAGGCTTTTCCATAATCCAAAAATAGTTTGCATCCAAAAGCAGATTAAAACCCAAAGAAATAATTAGGAATACGTTAAGCGCAATAAAAGCATGCTTCAACCCTTTTAATGTTGGCCGCATATCATAAACAATAACCGCATAGACAATTGTGATGACTAAAAGCTGATGAGCTGCAAAATACCTAAAATAATGGAAGTGAGGAAAGTCATGAGTTATATCAGGTGTAAAAATAGCTTGAAACATAGCAGAGAGTCCCCAATAAAATAATATTTGAAAAATAAAGTCATTACGTTTAATTATTGCAAAAGGAAGTAGTAGATTGGCAAATCTGCATAAGTGTAGAGGTAGATGTAACTTATATTCAAATGATCCAGCAATTAATTCAAGTGCTACCCAAATAGGATAATTTATGAATACAATTAATACTAATAATGTGCCGAGTTTTTTCTGATTAATTAATGATAGATAATTTTTTGATAACCAAGGAAGGAAAAATAGAAGGAAAAAAAATAAAAGAATTGCAACCCAGTGCGACAGTCCAAATAATTGGAAAGATTCATAATTATTTAGATAATCACTAATAATAGCACGCATTAAAATTTATTTTTTATTCTTTATTTTGCTTTTTTTCCCAGATTGTTCAATCTTCTGAAGATGCACTACAGCTCCACCAATCATAATTATAGCTAAATAAAAATATTGATCAAATGGTTCGCCATAAACGAAGCTGTATATAAAAGTAGAAATAGATGCCAGAATTAAAACAACACTGAATGTTAATCTTAATTTATTAATTAATTCATTATTCATTTACTTCTTCTTTGCTGCAGGTTTCTTTGCTGCGGGCTTCTTTGCTGCAGGTTTCTTTGCTGCGGGCTTCTTTGCTGCAGGTTTCTTAGTTTCCACTAGAGCAGGGTCTTTTCCAGAGCTACTTTTGGCTAATGATGCTTTTTTTAACTCCCTTAATCTTTCTTTATTTTTTCTATGCTTCTTAGAAACTAATTTGTGTTTTTTATTCATTCTATTCCTTTTCAAAAATTAATTAAATCTTGCGGGAACGCCTGGGAATTGAACCCAGCTCNTNNTTTATCANNANGACAACGGTGTTGAAGACCGCGAGGGGCACCAGCCACCTAATCATTCCCATATGTATAAAAATTCCTATTTCGGACTATTTATAACACGGAAATCTAATCCAAATTTAGATTTAACACTTCTACCAATTTTTTCAGCTTCATNTCTAGATTGATATCGAACTATCCGTACCGCATGTAGCCTTTTCCCATTAGAATTAATTTTATGAACTTCAGTAGGAAAGCCGCTATTCTGAAGCTGCTTTTTTAAACGATTTGCATTATTATACTTTCCAAAGGCTCCAACTTGTATNACCCAAGGTTTTGTGNTTTTTTTTCTAGAATTTGATTTTGTTCTTTTGGCTTTAACAATTTTAATTCTNTCGCTGATTGTATTTCGATCTAACCGNACTAGTTTAGGGTCTCGATTATTACCAGATATATCTAATAAACCGTATTTCTTATAATTCAAACTTGGNTATAGTTGATATATTAATTGCAGAGAAAGCTTCGCTGAATCTNGCTCTCCAGTAGCAATGTAGGAATTCACCATTAGGTCCATTGCGCGCTGATGATGGTCTGCTTTAGGATAATCTAATATTGCTCTCTTTAATTGAGTGCTTGCCTGAGANTATAGGCCTCTTGCAAATAAATACTCTCCAATTTTCATAGATGATAGTGAGGCAAAATCAGAATCTGGATAATTATCAATTANTTTCTGATATTGAGATAATGATGAATCACCATCTTTATTTATTAGAGCCTGAACAAAATAAACTCCCGGTTCATCCGGATATCTAGATAATAAATCTGGTAGGTTTTCTCTAACCTCTTCATATCTACCTTTTTGAATTAACGTTAAATATAAATTTATATTTTGAGCGCTAATCAATGCAAAATTGATAAATATATAAATAAAAAATTTCTTCATTATTAATTTCTATCATCCTGCAATAGATCAAAGATCTTATCGATACTGTTTGAAAGATGATGATTTTCTGATTCTTTTAAAGAAAGTTTTAATTTCATTAAATGTATAAAAATAGAATTTTCATTATTAATCAGAGCTTCATCAATTAAGTTCATCGATTCATTAAATTCACCCTTTTGCTGAAGGACATTNGCTAAATTAACTAAAGCTACAAGATTAGAAGGATTTTTATCTATAATTCTATTATAAAATTTTTCTACCTCATCAAATTGNCCTAAATCAAAATAGGCAGATTCAATTTTTGATAGTACCTTTTCTCCATTATTTGGATTTAGATCAATAAATTTTTCCCAATTTTTTATAGCTTGGCTAAATTGATTATTAGAAGCATATATATCTCCCAATTTTAAATAGGGTAAGCCAAATTCTGGCGATGTTTTTATAGCTCTCTTTAGCAATGAAATTGCCTCATCAGACTGATCATTTTTTTGTTTATCCATAGATTGAAAGACTAAGAACCTTGATAGCCGATCAGGGTCTTTTGATGCCTTGATCCTTTGAACTGATTTTGAAAATTGCGCAGCTTCTTTCCACTCGCTTTGAGTTTCATATATTTCTAATAGAAATTCATTTGCCCATAAATTCTTTTTGTGTGATTTAAGTACAATCTCAGCTTCTTCTTTTGCTCGANTTAAATTACCTGACTTGTAATAGTCTAAAGCTAAAGATTTATGAATTTGCCTAACAATATCTTTGGATAAATTTGGTCGCATCGTTAAAGATCGATGGATCTTTATTGCTCCTTCTATATTCCCTTCCTCTCTAAGAATATTTCCAATTTGCAAATATGCATCAATATGATTTGTATCTTGCTTAACAACATCCCTAAGATGTTTAAGCGCAACTTTGGTATCGCTTTGAATTATCGCATTAAGAGCTTTTGTATAGATTGATTCGGTTGACTGAATTTGCTTTGGTCGAAAAAAATAGATCGCAATTACAGTTAATAGAACAATGGTAAATATAATTGCAATTAAGAGGAAATANGAATTCAATATTAGCCATCTCCACTTTCAGAATCATAAATATCTTCATCAATCGATGCATTGCGCAATTCATTTAATTCATCAGACAAATTACGATTTTTATTCTTCAGAGATCTTATTTCAGACTTACCCGAAAGTATCATCATTAGAGCCACACCATAACCAATCATCATNCCAACACCTAAAGCGCCAAGCATNACAACNGAGACAGGNANAGCTTCCTTNTGGTAAAATACTAAATCTACATCAACGGGGTTTGTNTTTTGCAAAAGAAAATAAAGTATTATTATAACGAGCACTAGTGCGGAAAATATTTTTACTAATTTCATATTACAGTCTCCAATTCTTGAATTTTTTCAGTTTTACCTTGAAGAGTTATGCCAAGAGCAGATTTAATTTTGACGGGTACTATATCTCCAATTTTTTCATTTGTCTTATTAAAAATAACCCATTTATTTGAATCAGTTCTTCCCGCCCACTNCTCTGATGATCTTTTACTTTCTTTTTCAATTAAAACCTTCTCGGTNTTNCCAATATACTTTTTATTTCTAATTACTGTATGCTCGCGTTGCAAGNTAATTACCTTTTCAAGTCTCNATTGTTTTTCATCTTCAGGCACATGATCTTCAAATTCCGCTGCTTTTGTTCCAGGTCTTGATGAATATTTAAAGGTGAACGCCGAGTCAAACATTACCTCGTTCATAACTTCAAGTGTTTCATTAAATTTAATTTGATTCTCTCCTGGAAAACCAACAATTATATCTGTTGAGAGACCAACATTTGGAAGTTTGTTCCGAATAAANTGAGAAAGTTTAATAAACTCCTCCTTAGTATAGGTTCTATTCATTCTTCTTAATACTTGATTGTTACCAGCCTGTAGAGGCAAATGAACATAGTTNCAAATATTATCATAATTTTTCATAACATCTAATACATCAAGTGTCATNTCCTTTGGATGTGGAGATGTATATCTTATTCTCTTTACGCCATCTAAGCTTGCTACAGATTCAAGCAGTTTATGAAATTTTTGACCTTCATAATTATATGAATTAACATTTTGTCCAAGAAGAGTAATTTCAGAAAATCCATTATTTACAGCCAACATAACTTCTTCAATGATACCTTGAATGCTCCTAGATCTTTCTCTTCCTCTAGTAAATGGAACAATACAAAATGTACAAAACTTATCACAACCTCTCATGATTGAAACCCATGCATTAACCCCTTCATTCCTNCTCGGGAAAAGGTTATCATAAACTTCGTATCTAGATAATTTAGTGTCCACAATATGGGTATTGTTTTTATTGCTTCTATGGTAGAGCATNTCAGGTAATTTTCTATAGGAATCCGGTCCAAGCACTATGTCTACGTATGGCTTTGACTCCAATATATTTTCTTTCAAGTTTTGAGCCATGCACCCTAAANCTCCAATAATTGTTGAAGGCTTTTCATTTTTTATCTTATGATAATACCCTAACCTAGAATGCACTTTATCCTCAGCATGCTCCCTAATCGCACAGGTATTAACAAAAATAGCATCAGCATTATTAATATTTTTTGTTTCAGTATAACCTGCATCAAGCAGCATCGTAGATACTAATTCAGAATCCGCCACATTCATTTGGCATCCATAGGTTTCTATAAAATATGATTTCTGCATAGATTAGGTGAAAATTATGAAAAGAAAACTAGAGGAAAAAGGCTTACTTCAAGTAGCCTGAGAAAAAATAATCCAAAGGATTCTGAGGAGCTCCATAGTGATGAACTTCATAGTGTAGGTGAGGACCAACTGCTCTACCAGTNTTTCCGCTAAATGCGATTAAATCACCTCTGTTGACTTTTGTCCCNGATTTGACATTAATCTTNGAAAGGTGTGCAAACAAAGTTCTATATCCGTTTGAATGGTCAATTTTGACCACCTTTCCATAGCCTCCTTGATTTCCAGCATATCTTATTTTACCATCAGCTGGTGCGTATACCTTTGTNCCGCTATTGACCGCAATATCTTGACCATAGTGAAACCTAGTATTTCCATTGAATGGATCTTCTCTGTAGCCAAATCCCGAACCAAGGTAACCTGTTTGAACAGGCCGNATTGAAGGTACATATTTCAAATTATCAGAATGGTTGCGAACAACTTCATATAAATTATTGTAGCTATTTAATTCAAGCTTAACTTTTCTTGAGAGNGCATTCACNTTCATTTCAATCTCAGTAATTCTGCTAGTGATGTCACTTGGAATGTCATCTATTGTGTTTGTTTTAAAATCAGTTCCACCAACTCCCAACCTTCTGACATCTTTATCAATTTGNGGCAAACCAGCATATGTTCTAATAGCCTCATCTTTTTTCTCTATAGACCCTACTTCACCAGATACATTATCTAATTGAGACTGTAATGATACAAGGGTTTCAGATAAATGCTCATAGCTTGATCTTAAGTTATTCATTTTAGTTTTATATAATATGCCAGTNAGGGCATTAGCTGTAAAGAATAGAATCGTTGAGATAGATAATACTGAAATACCAATAACAATTAATGCAAATTTTCGAGAAAAATGATAATTGCGCACACCAGTATCTTTTTCAGATACAATTATATAGTTATGGTATTTNTTAGTATTCTTTTTTGATTGAAACATTTTTTCTTAATTACAATTCAAGGAATAAATTACGAATATAGACTAAATACTCAAAAAATTAAATTATTCATTATCAGTCTTGTCTGATTCTTCTTTAGAGCTGTCATCTTGTTCCAATTTTTCACTAATTGACTCTGATGGCAACTCTGATACTTCAANCTCTTGCTTTGCTTCAGTCTTAATCTCTTTAATTTCATTTTCTTTTTCAATTATTTGCATATTTAAACTATCAATCTTCTCCACATNTGAGAAAAACTCAGCATTNCCGGTAAAATTAGACATATTTGCTTCTTTGGAATGGTTGTATACTAATTTTCCTAGGGCCGATATTTCTTTATTCTTATCGCGTTGGAGCTGGTGAACCACCAGCTTAATTTTACTTATCTTTGTTAATTCTTCAGTCTTGGCAACAGCAACTTTACTCACTTCTTCTGCTTTTTCAACTGCAGCATTACTCCAGTCTTTCATATTTGATTTTAAATCATCCCATATTTTTGACATAATTAGCTCTTTTTATAATGTATAATTTCTANTATTAATTTCTCTTCAGCAACATATTTGCTATATAAAATAAGCTAGATCCAATAATTAGGGCATTAATTTCTAAAGAAACATTTTTATCATTGATTCCTTTGACTAACCCAGATAAAACTATGAACATTGAAAGAATCTGAATGCTTCTAAGTATGATGTACTTCATATCTCGTTCTGTAATTTATCCATCTAAATATTGTTTTTAAGCTCCATTTATANGAATTTTTTAGGATTAATAGTGGTTCATTTGAAATCGAAAACTTTTTAGCAAAAANATACATCTGCTTATCATTTAAGCGCTCATAAAGGATTCGATTTATAAAAGATAGTTTTCTTTTTTTATTTATTCTTCGATATAGACTTTTTGCATTTGANTTCTCACCCTTGATTTTCAATGCAGCAACCATACCAGACATCATAGACATTCTCATTCCAAAACCAAATAGATAATCTTGAAAACCGCCAGCCTCGCCAATAGTAATTGGTNAATTTAATGCTTTAATAGGGATTGAAAAGCTACCCCTGCTACTGAAATCTTTTCGTTCGAAAAAATTAATATTCATTGATTTAAAATATTTAATACAATTCTCAAGGTATTTTTCTTCAGAATTCTTCACTTTTTTANATGCTGTTGCGATTGTACCTCTNCCATTTTGAATAATAAGATAAGCATAGCCTTTTGGTGCAAACTTTTTTCCTAATAATAAATGAACCTGATTTTTTAATTTGGTATTAAAATTGATTCCTTGAATATAGGCTGAAGCCCTCCTCGTCCCAGTTGCTATTATATCACAAGAACTTGGAGCCATTTCTCCAAAATTAAATTCAACGCCAGCCTTTTTGCACTGCAGAAACAATTGATGATCTAAATCATTGAAATTATCACCACGNCTAACTAAATAAAAAAAGGGGGCTTTACTTTGAATGNGCAATGGTTTTTCGCTTGGAGCGTGAACANAAAAACTATTAATTGGNCTAGATTGTATTTTATTGAATTCAAAACCAATATTTTTGAAAGAGGAATGAATATCATCATTAAATATCCAATTTTCTAAACCCTCGTAATCGCCATGACGACTTTCACCTATTTTTGATCCCTTTTCATATATTANGGTTGAAATATTATTACTCTGAAGGAACATTGCGGCTGACAAACCTGCAATCCCTCCACCNGCAATCCTTACTTTTTTATGAGATANGTTATGTGTCACAATTAAGCTGTCTTAATGATATAATTTCTGGTATTTTTGTTAGTTCGCTTAGTATTTTTTTTGAAATCATACTATCAACCCTAACTACGGAAAAAGCTTGGCCTTCTTCAGCTCTGCTAAGAATAAATCCTCCAATATTTACATTATGCTTTCCAAGAATTGTTCCAACTTTCCCAATTACGCCTGGAACATCCTTATTCTTTGCAAATAACATATACCCATAAGGCATAACATCAATATCAAAACCAAGTATATTGACTAATCTTGGCTTATCTTGCCCAAATATTGATCCTGCGATCCGCGTAGGATCGGTACTTCCAGAAACTCTAGTTCTAATCAAATTAGTGTACGAGCCACTATCATTTGTATAGCTATGCTCAATTTTTATACCCAATTCAATAGCAAGCGCTTCGGAGTTTATATAATTGATTCTTTCTGGAATTCTCCNAGAAAGCAAACCTTTTAGAAAAGCTAGGGCTATAGGTTTCGTGTCTTCTAATGACCCCGAGCATTCTACTTGAATTTTTTTAATAGATCCTGGGTTTAGTTGATCTTGGAGCCTACCCATTGTTTCTGCAAGGTCAAGACTAGACTGAATCTCTTTGATGATTGATATATCTGAAATCGGCATATTTATTGCATTAGCCAACTTTTCTTCAAGTAAGTAATCTCTGAGCTGTTCACATATAGAAACNCTNACACCCTCTTTTGCTTCTTTTGTTGATGCTCCCAAATGGGGTGTTAAAAGTATATTTGGCGCATCGATAAGTGGATTGTCTTTCTCTATAGGCTCTTTAGTATAAACATCTATTGCTGCTCCTGTAATCTCTTTATCAATAAGTGATTTTGCTAAATCTGATTCATTAATTATACCCCCTCTGGAAACATTAATTATTCTNGCGGTTTTTTTCATTGCTTTAAGGCGATTGTAATTAAATAGATCTCTAGTATCATCGTTTAGCGGAACATGAATTGTAATAAAATCAGAATTTTTTGTTAAATCATCTAATTCTACAATTTCAATTTCTTCACTATTAAACATTTTCTGATTTACAAAAGGATCGTATCCTATTATTTTCATTCCAAATGATAGACATCGAACCATTATTTCTCTACCTATCTTTCCTAGTCCTACAATTCCTAAAGTTTTATTTNTTAATTCAGANCCAATGAGTAGATGTCGATTCCATTTATTTTGTTTTAGCTCAAAATCTCCAATAGAAATATTTCGTGACAAAGCAAGCATCATGGCTACAGTNTGCTCAGCTGCAGAAATAGTATTTACATCTGGCGTATTCATTACGACAATTCCATTACGTGTTGCTGAGTTAATATCGATATTATCTACTCCTACGCCTGCACGTCCAATAACGCGTAGTTTTTTTGCGCTATAGATAGAATTTTTATCAATTGATGTTCCGCTCCTAATAATCCACCCATCAACATCTTCGCATGCTTTTATCTTATCANTATCTGANGCATCATATAGTTGAATAACCTCAAAATTTGCATCTTCAAGTATAGAAATACCTAATTCAGAAATTGGGTCAGTTATAAGTANTTTCATGAAATTATTATTTGGACTGTTTTGAGCGTATCAAATTAAGCGCNGAGCCAGCCACAAACCATTCTATCTGGGATTGATTATAGGAATGATTACATAATATCTGATCAGTTGTTTTATCTTTATGTGTTAATAAAATTGTTATGGGCTTGTCTTCTTTAAATTGATCTAAATCAATAAAATTAAAAATGTCATCTTCTTGGATAAGGTCATAGTCNCTTTTATCNTTAAANGTCAGTGCAAGCATTCCCTGTTTTTTGAGATTTGTTTCGTGTATTCTAGCAAACGATCGAACTAAAACTGCCATCACACCTANGAAGCGNGGTTCCATTGCCGCATGTTCTCGAGATGAGCCTTCCCCATAATTCTCATCTCCGATAACAATTGTTGGGATATTATTAAATTTATAATCACGCTGAACAGTAGGTACCGAATCATACTTTCCATTTAGCTGGTTTTTTACTGAATTTACTTTTTCATTGAAACAATTAACTGCCCCTGTAAGCATATTATTTGAAATATTATCTAGATGCCCTCTAAATTTTAACCAGGGNCCCGCCATTGAAATATGGTCAGTGGTACATTTACCTTTGGTTTTAATTAATAATCTTACATTGTCAATATTCTTTTTTCCCCAAGGCATNAAAGGTTTTAATAATTGTAATCTATCTGAATTAGGATCAATAATTACTTTTGCNCTATTAGCGTTTTTTGCGGGCTTTTGATAGCCTAGATCATCAACTGTAAACCCATCTTCTGGTAGCTCATGACCTTTTGGCGGCTCTAGGAATAATTTTTCTCCACTTTCATTTATTAAATTGTCTGTTAGCGGATTAAAGGCTAAATCTCCAGATATAGCAATTGCTGTGACAAGTTCCGGAGANCCAACAAAAGCATGGGTGTTTGGATTCCCATCTGCTCTTTTTGCAAAATTCCTATTAAACGAATGAACAATTGTATTTTTTTCTTCTTTTTCTGCGCCATCTCTTGACCATTGNCCTATGCAAGGTCCGCAAGCATTTGCAAAAACTTTTGCTCCAAGCGTATTAAACTCTTTAATAAAACCATCTCGTTCAATCGTCTGTCTTACCTGTTCAGATCCAGGTGTAATCGTAAATTCAGCCTTAGTTCTAAGACCTAAATTATTGGCCTGTTTTGCAATCGATGCTGAACGTGAAATATCTTCATAGGATGAATTTGTACAAGATCCTATTAAACCTACCTTTACATCAACAGGCCAATCATTCTTTTTGGCCATATCTCGCATCTTTGAAATTGGNGTTGACCTATCTGGGGTAAATGGTCCATTAAGATGAGGCTCAAGGTCTGAAAGGTTAATTTCAATTACTTGGTCATAATAATCTTTTGGATTTTCGAGCACCTCATCATCAGGCATCAGGTTNTCGCTAATTTGATTTGCAGATAGTGCGAGCTCTGACCTTCCAGTTGCAATAAGAAATTTTTCCATTTTTTCATCATAACTGAAAATGGATGTAGTCGCTCCAATTTCAGCTCCCATGTTACAAATAGTACCTTTTCCTGTGCAGGATAATGTTTTAGTTCCTTCTCCAAAATATTCAACTATCGAACCAGTTCCACCTTTTACTGTTAGGATTCCAGCTAATTTTAAAATTACATCTTTTGCAGAAGTCCAGTTGGACATTCTTCCTGAAAGCTTTACTCCGATAAGTTTTGGNAGTTTTAATTCCCATGGCATTCCCGCCATAACATCTACCGCATCAGCCCCACCAACACCAATTGCAATCATTCCCAANCCCCCGGCATTTACAGTATGGCTATCCGTCCCAATCATCATCCCTCCTGGAAATGCATAGTTTTCCAAAACTACCTGATGAATGATNCCTGCCCCAGGTTTCCAAAAACCTATTCCGTATTTACTGGAAACAGATTCAAGAAATCTATAAACCTCATTATTATTNTCTAATGCATTATTTAAATCAACCTGGGCATCGGTCTTAGCTTGAATAAGGTGGTCGCAATGAACTGTAGAAGGAACTGCTACTTTATCTTTGCCTGCCATCATGAATTGTAAAAGAGCCATTTGAGCTGTAGCATCTTGCATTGCCACCCTATCGGGAATAAAGTCTACATATGATTTCCCGCGCTGATAATTATGACTAGGTAAATCTAAAGATAGATGACTATATAAAATCTTTTCAGATAAGGTTAATGGACGACCAAGCTTTTTTTTGGCAGCCTGAACACTATCGTTCATCCTTTCGTAGTATTTATTGATCATTTTGAGATCGAACATGTAAAACTACCTTAATCTTATCTTAATTATAAAACTGAAAAAAAATGTGAAATGGTTCATTGAAATTACACCCATCAGAACTTGTATTCAATTTCATAAGAATGATTTAATTATAATTTTATAAAAAAAATCAAAAAAACTTTCCAAATTTATAGCGCCTTAAATAACTAATTTTTATTTAAATGAGACAAATAAGCATAATATTATTTTTTATTGCATTTCAAATACTCTATTCTCAATCTGGGTATGAAATCATAAGTTCATCTGAAGATGAACTGGTCATAAAAATAATAACTGAACCTCTTTCTGAGGATGACTTAAGACCTTTTAATTTATTAATTGGTCTTCCAACTCCAAATTTACCTACAATTGAAATTGAAAGATCTGCTGAAAAATCGCATTCGTTTCAAGTCAATAAAACTTCTCCAGGTGCAGTTTGGATACATAACCAAAAAGTCAATGACCTCTTTACTGGAACGCTTCAAATCTCACCAGCAGCTAATCCAAAAACCTACTTCACGGATATACTATTAAGAATTGCATTTGAAAGCACAATTTCTCAAGAAAAAGGAATAGATGAAATTCATCAATCACTACTTGCTCCAAAAGTTGTTAATTGGAATATTGCTAAAAAGTGGATAAGGCCAACAACAAAAAATCGTATTGAAAAATCAAATTTGCCTGATGGTATGTGGATTAATTTTAAAATCAAAAATGATAATGTATATAGGATTGATGGAAAATTAATTAATTCAACTATTGGAACTACATCAAACCTAGACCCTAGAAGTATTATGATATTTACAGGATCAGCATATGGGCGAGATAAAACTTATGATCTATCTCAAAGATTGGTAAGTGAAAGTAAAGTGCCTTCAAATATGGTAGAAATTCCAATTACAATTTATGGAGAATCTGATGGAAACTTGTCTGATAGTGACTTTCTTTTTTTCTATGCAAAAGGCCCTAGTGGATATGATGTTAATCTTAATAAGGTCGAATGGCACCAAAATCTATATTTTAATGAAAGCCTATATTGGCTATTAATCCCTCATGATTCATCGCTTCGGGGAAAAAGAGTAAAGACTGGGAATATTGTTAATGATGGGCCATTAGAAGCAAATTTTGGCTTAACGTACTACCATTATGAAATTGATAATATAAATCCTCAAGAATCAGGGCTGGCTTGGGGGGATCAGTCAATCAAGCCCAGCGCTTCTATAGTTCAATCTATAGATTTATCACATCCACTGCTTTCAGCTAAGGCAGCGGGGGTTTTTGGAATGATTGGAAACGAAACATCTGAAACGCGCTATAAGAATACTGACCATAATATTTCTCTTCAAATAAATAACATAAATCTATCAAAACTTAATTGGTCAAATATTGGATTAAAATCTGGAAGCTTCGATATTGAAGCGGGGTTGTTAAGGCACGGCTTAAATGGATTTAAATTAACGAATGAATCTGAAAATCCTAACTCAGAACCGTTTTTTGATTTCTTGGATATAGCTTATCAGAGAAAGCTTATATACGAAAGTCCTTTTGAGTTTTTTTCTTCTATTCAATCAACTGATATCACTTATAAGATTGATGGAAAAAATATAATTGCTTGGAATATCTCAAATGCAATAAATCCAGAAAATAGACCCATTATAACTTTAGATAATTCTTATTTTAGAGTCTCCATTCCTCAAGATACTCTTCAAAGATTTTATATTTTTAGTACAGAGGATATCATCAAGGTAGATGATTTAATTATGATTGGTGAGAAAAAGTGGAATGTATTGCGTTCAGTAAATAATAACGCAAAACACATCATAATTGGCCCTGAATCATTCCGAACGGCATCAAAAAGTCTAATCAATCATCGACCAAACTCATTTTATAGTTCACTGGAAAATATTTATGATGAATTTTCTGGAGGTAATAAAGATCCAATTGCAATTAGATATTTTTTAAATTGGGCTCAAAACAATTGGAATTCTTCACCCTCAACAGTATTGTTTATGGGAGACGCAGACTATGATTATAGAAATATTTCAGGGTTTTCAAAAATGGTTATTCCAACAATTCAAATTGGTACGCTTAATACGCATGCCACCGATGATCGCTTAGTAGCCTTTAATGGCACAATACCCGAAATGGCCTCAGGAAGATTTCCAGCAAGAACAGAGGATGAAGTCAAAAATTTTAGTAATAAAATAATAGAATTTGAAAATAAGATTAATAGCGAATCTTGGAGGCAAAAAATTACCCTAGTGGCAGATGACCCATCAAGACCAGAAAAAGAAAGTTTTGAACTTGCAATAGGCAAGAGCCATACTTTTAATTCTGAAAAATTATCAAAATTGATTCCTGATTTTATGGAAATAAAAAAATTATATCTCGTTGATTTTAAAGAGGTAAATGATGGCACTCCACTTGGCGTTACAAAGCCATTAGCTACCCAAGAATTATTAGATATAGTTAATTCAGGGACTTCAATTATAAACTATATTGGACATGGAAACTCAACCCAATGGGCTCAAGAAAAATTGCTCATCCTTAACGAGCAAAGGAATGATATTGAGTTAATGAATACTAAAATGAAACTTCCACTTTGGATAGCTGGAACATGTAACTGGGGTCATTTTGATAATATTAATGAAGAATCATTTGCTGAAGAATTAATCAGAACTCCTTTAGATGCTGCTTCAGCAGTTATTAGCACATCTAGAGGGATTAGCGTTACAAGCAATATTCAATTTTTAAATAGGCTTTTTAATGAAATATTTAAAAATAATAATATCACTTCAAAAACAATTGGCTCAGTACTTCAATCTGTAAAAACGGGAGGCTCGGATGGGGAGCTCTTTCACTTATTTGGAGATCCAGCAATGATGATACCACTTCCAGGTAATATTATCTCAGATGCATATGTTAATCCAGATACAATTTCTACTCTTGAAATCGGAACGTTAAATATTTCATCAGATCTAAGAAATGGATCTGGAAGTTTAGTGCTTCAAGATGCTCAAAAAGAAGTGTCTGTAAATTTTTTCTATGGCTCAAAACAAGAAAGTATTTCATTTCAACGAAGTGGCGCTAATTTATTTAAAGGATCATTTACTTTTTCAGATGGAATTATACAGCCCAAGTTTCGCGTTCCTAAAGATATTTCATATTCAAAAGATTTCGCTAATATAAGGTTTCATATATTTGATCCTAATGGTCAAGAGGCAATTGGTGCAGTTTCAAATATTTTATTGACTCCGGGAGGCCCATCATCTGATGTAGAAGGTCCAATTATTACCTTTGAAACAAAATCTGGCCGTCTATTGAGAAATGGAGATCATATCAATAGAGATAGTGAATTAAAAATTAGAATATCTGATCCTAGTGGAATAAATATTACTGGAGAAAAAGGTCATGAGCTTATACTTTATGATGAGTTGTTAGATAAGGAGCTATTTCTAAATGATAAATTTATTTATGATATAAATAGCTTGACGATGGGTAGCTCCAGCTATAACCCGGAGCCAGATTTTGATGAGATAAGTTTTTCAGTTCAAGCATGGGACAATGCCAACAATCCAAGTGAAGTCCAAATAAACCTAACAATTGTTGGATTAGATAAATTTGAACTAAAAAACGTACTTAACTACCCTAACCCATTTTATGAAAATACCCAGTTTTCATTTGAATTAACGCAAGATGGTGAAGTAAAAATCGATGTTTACACCTTAGGGGGTCTAAAAGTTAAATCGTTTCCATCAAGTTTTTTCAGTCAAGGTTTTGGAATTATTGATTGGGACGGTAGAGATGATTTTGGTCATCTATTATCTAATGGGGTCTATTTGTATCAGGTAAAAGCGCAAAATAGTATTACAAAAATTAACCACATAGGAAGGCTTGCAATTATCAGATGAATTTACTTAATAATCTTGGCAAAATTATTCTAGCCTCTAAGTCCCCAAGAAGAGAGCAAATATTAAATAAAATCAATTTAAATTTTGAAATTGTACCCAGCAATATTGATGAAAATTTTGATGCAAAGCTTGAACCATCAAGATATGTAAAGCTTTGTGCAGAAAAAAAAGCCAATAAAGTATCTTTATCTTATAAAAATAATTATATTATTGGAGCAGACACAATCGTAGTCTTAAACAATAAAATATTAGGAAAGCCAAAAGATAAAACGGAAAGCCATGAAATGCTAAAGATGCTATCAGGTAAAACTCATAAAGTTTTTTCTGGAGTATCAATTCAAAAATATGATAAAAAAATAAATGAATCATTTTATTGTATGACGGATGTAACACTAAATATCTTATCAGATGATTTAATATCATATTATATTAAAAAATATAAACCTTTCGATAAGGCGGGTAGTTACGGAATACAAGATTGGTTCTCAAGCCAAGTTAGTAGTATAAATGGATGCTATTACAATGTAATGGGTCTACCTCTATCAGGGCTATTTAAAAGGCTAGTAATTCTTGCTAATAGAAAATAATAAAAAATAAATTATATTTAACCTTACAATAATAAAAAATTAGATAGAACAAAGATTAAATGGCCAAATTTTATAATGAGCTCAAATTAATTCGTGAAGAAAAAGGAATTGAGCTCGAAAAAATACATAAAAGAACTAAAATTAGCCTTTCTGCACTACAGGCTATTGAAAAAGGGAAATTCGATCAATTACCATATACATATGTTCGCCTATTTCTTAGAGCATATGCGGTGGAAATCGGAGCTAACCCTGAAGAGGCTCTAGAAAATTTTGAAATTTTTATTGGAAATAAAGAAGAGACCCCTGATAAGAAAATTGATGAAAGTTTTGATATAAGTGCTGATGCTCTCTTCTCGAATGATAAAACTGATAACATAAAAAAAGAAAGCGAACAAAAAAATCCAATTTTGAGAAAGCGGCCATCACTTTCTATTCGAACAGATATAATTAAAAGCATCTTTATAATTTCAACACTGGTCTTTGCGGTTTATATTATTTTATCAATCAATAAAGAGGTTGAAGCAAATAAACCAAAAGAGTTTATCAGTGATTTTGAAGAAGAAGGTCCCATTAGCGATCAAATGCTTCAAGAAAGTTATGTAAGAATTTCGGAAACTAAACAAGCTCTTAAAGCCACTGCTCCTTATTCAATTATGCTTACTACAGATCAGCGTTTGTGGTATGAAATTAAATCTGATGATCTAGTCAAATCTGAGCAAGTTTTACCGATTGGTGATAATCATCTACATCGCTTCAATAATAATATTAATATAAAATTTAATCAATCTACTGGATTAAATCTTTACTTGAATGAATCTAGTTTAAATATAATAGATTCAGATACTTATCCAATTCGAATAATTATTTCAGTACCAGAAAGAACCGTAGCTATTCAACGTTTCTCCCCTAAAAAGTAAAACAATATCTTCATTTATAAATCTTAATTAATCCTATTTGGATCAATAATTTATTGATAATTATTGTTGACAATAGTGGGTTAAGCTATATACATTGTGGGTGGTTGTGGGTTATTATCCCAAAGATTTAAAGTATGACATTAAATAAAAATACATTTATTGGAGAGTATAGCTATGCGCTAGATGCCAAGGGAAGAATAAATATTCCTTCAAAATTTCGTAGCACTCTTAGTAAGGATAATGAGCGGTCTCTAGTAGCTACTAGAGGCATGGATAGGTGTATTTGGGTATACCCTTTGATTGTTTGGCAATCCATAGAAAATGAGCTCAGGAAGCTATCTTCTCTATCTAGCATAAATCGATCCTTCACACGAAACACTGTAAGATATGCGTCTATTGTTCAATTAGATAAGCAAGGCAGGGTTGCAATAAATCAAGATTTAATTAAATTTGCCAATCTAAATAAAAAAGCTCTGATTATTGGAATGGTAAATAAAATTGAAATATGGGATCCCATATATCTTTCTACTGTTGATAAAAAAGCACAAAAAATTGATTCATCAGAATTTGATGAACTCGCTGATAAAATAATACTCTGATTTTGATGGAAAACTTACAGGAACTAATAAATGTGCATATTCCTGTAATGAGTACGGAAGCTTTAAATTGTCTGAATATCCAACCAGAAGGAACTTATATAGATGGTACTATTGGAGCTGGTGGACATGCCACTCAAATCCTTTCAAAACTTTCTAGCAAAGGAAAGTTAATAGGGATTGATCGTGATGCGAAAGCATTGGAAATATGCTACGAACGTTTTAGATCCTCCGCACATAAAATTTCACTTCATCATTCATCATACCATAA
>PBCB01000003.1 GCA_002717765.1 Fidelibacterota bacterium
TAATACAATCTAAAACTGAAATAGCCACTAAGATACATACAAATACTTTAAATGGGGCATTATCATCAAGCATTAAATCAATTTCTGATCAAATAATAGCGCAGCTTTCTAATATTGAGCATGCAATAGATATTTCGGAAGATGAAATTGATCAGAGCTTTTACAATAAGTGTGGCGAATCAATTAGCAATATAATAACACAAACAGACGCGCTTTTATCAACGTTTAGCGCTGCAAAGCTGATAAACGATGGAATTAGGGTAGTAATTACCGGCAAGCCGAACGTTGGCAAGTCAACACTATTAAATCGCCTTTCAGGTTATGACAAAGCCATAGTAAGCAGCGAACCCGGAACAACCAGGGATATTGTAGAGGCTTTGATGGTTGTTGATGGGGTTCCAATAAAATATATTGACACCGCAGGCGTGCATATTACCGACGATAAAATAGAAAAAATGGGGATAGATAAAACAAACCATGAAATTAAATCTGCTGATTTAATATTGTACATCAATGANAACCCCAANGATAAAAAATTGCAACATTTTGATNTACCAGCAATACATATTTTAAATAAAATCGATTTACATAAAACAGTTNGTAAAAACGATTCTATTATACATATATCAGCTAAAACNGGTAAAAATGTNGANATTTTGTTGAAAANAATCAAAAAAACACTAACNATTGANCCTNTATCTACCACCNCCCCACACCTAACCACCAAGCGNCAACAGCGCGCACTAATTCATTCTATAGATGCTTCGCGGAGNNCACATGNGCTTATTATGGTAANTATNCCAAATTTGGAGCTTGTTGCCCTTGAGCTTCGCGCAGCTCTTAGTGAAATTGATAATCTATTAGGTAAAACCTCGCCGGACACAATCTTAAATCATGTTTTTGATACTTTATGTGTTGGTAAATAGTTTCACGTGAAACCTGATACCAAATTTGACGTTNTTGTTTGTGGNGCCGGACATGCCGGTGTCGAATCCGCATTGATTTTGAATNAACTTGGTGTACACACAGCGATAGTTACNATTGATCCCTTAGCAATTGGCCGTATGTCTTGCAACCCAGCGATCGGTGNTCTTGCAAAGGGGCAAATTGTAAAAGAGATAGATGTGCTGGGTGGAATTATGCCATCTGCTGCCGACCACAGTGCGCTTCAATATAAAATTCTTAATCAATCTAAAGGTANGTCNGTTTGGTCTCCCCGAGCACAGGTTGATAAACGCAGGTATGAAGCATTNATATCAAATGCCGTTTCTNGAGCTNAANACCTAACTATTATTAAGGGTGAGGTTGTTAATTTAGAAATACAAAACAATACGGTTGNGGGTGCNGTTTTGCGAGATGGTAAATCGATTAAATGTAAATCTGTTATTTTAACCTGTGGAACATTTTTNAACGGCTTGGTTCATGTTGGTCAAAAAAAGATTCGCGCTGGCAGAATGGGTGAAAATCCTGCTCAAGGCATTACTGAATCATTGCTTTCTCTTGGTTTTAAATCTGGTAGGTTGAAAACGGGCACCCCGCCTCGGCTGGACGCCGCAACGATAAATTGGGATAAGATGAGTCTTGCNCCAGGTGATGGTGAGGCTATACCCTTCTCTTATAACACCACGAATTTTAAACCTAAAAACATACCATGCCATANGGTTTACACCTCCCTTCGATGTAAAGAAATTATACAGGAGAACATAGATAAAAGCCCGATGTTTTCAGGTGATGTNGGTGGTGTGGGCCCAAGATACTGTCCTTCAATAGAGGATAAAGTGTATCGTTTCAGCCACCACGACACTCATATGCTTTTTTTGGAACCAGAGTGGTTTAATTCAAACCAAATTTATGTAAATGGATTTTCAACAAGCCTACCTGAATATGTTCAACTAGAGGCNCTTAGGTCNATTGNTGGATTAGAAAATGTTCAGTTTTTACGTCCTGGATATGCGGTTGAATATGATTTCCTGCTTCCNTCACAATTAAAATCAACCCTGGAGACAAAAGATATTGGTGGGTTATTTTTTGCTGGACAGGTAAACGGAACCTCGGGATACGAGGAGGCNGCTGCGCAAGGCTTGGTNGCGGGNATAAACGCTAAACACTATTTAGATAATTCAGATCCGTTGATTCTAAACAGGGATGAAGCCTATATCGGGGTATTAATTGACGATTTAATTACAAAAGATACTGATGAACCGTATAGAATGTTTACATCACGCGCTGAGTTCAGAATATTATTACGATTCTCAAACGCACACNCGCGNTTNATCAACAAAAGCACGAAACACAATCTATTATCAAAAAAGAGGATAGATAAAATTAAAAGTGTCATGAGACTTATAGGAGAATATAAGCTGAGCCTTGAAGAAAAAACAGAGCCCAATGAAATAAACGCAGTGCTTGAAAGNGCGAAGGAAACAGCGGTTAGTTCAAAAAAGTCATATAAAGAAATATTAAAAAGGCCCAATATAACGATTGATATGATTGACAAAATGATCAATCANGATATTAATATAGACAAAACCAATAAGGTATTTATAAAAGAGGTGNTAATTGAAGTAGAGGCAGGGGTGAAATATGAAGGATATATAGAGCGGCAACAAAAAGAAATTAACAAACTTAAAAAAAGTGAACATATTAAAATACCCAAAACGTTTGACTATATGAACATCAAAAGCATTTCAAACGAAGGAAAAGAAAAGCTAANAAAAATAAGACCAGAAAACCTTGGACAGGCTATGAGAATTTCTGGTATAACACCGGCAGATATATCAGTCCTTTCAATAATGTTAATAAAATAAGCGTTTCACGTGAAACTTTTAATATGAGCCCAACTGAACACATATTAAAACAAGCTATAATTAAAGAAATAATTGGGTCAATCAAAAAAGGTGGTGTTGAGCTAATACTAAAAAGCCCGCACCTATGTTCGTTGGTTGTAGGAGCAATATATAAAGAATTAGGTGATAGTTTGGGGGTTGTGTTTGAAGACAACAATTATTTAGAAACATGCGGCAACAACCTAGAGCATACAAACAAATTAAAAATTTATAGGTTTGCCGATAGTGCTGGCNCCGATCTTAATGTGCGGGGGTTTACATCAACAGAATCAGAAAATGCTGAGGTGGCAAGTCGCGCACTACAAAAGAACGAAAGAGGAATATATTTAGCAACAACCAGCTCACTAACATCGATAACCAACAACAAAATAACAACAAAAGAAGATCAGATAATATCTGTTGGTGATAAAATAAACACAAAAAAACTGTTTAATGTTTTAGATGGTTGGGGTTATAGCCAGTCTGATTGGTGTGTATCAAAAAAAATGTATGCGGTTAGGGGTGGAATAATAGATGTTTTCCCGGCACTACAAAAGGGGCCAATACGAATTGAAATGGATGGTAATCGCGTTTCTTCAATGCGAACATTCAANATAACAAGCCAAGAGTCTATAAAAAAAATAGATAAAATGAAAATCTACAAACCAATTGTTGGTTTGAGCGGTTCTCANGAGAGTAAAATTGTCGACATTTATAGTGATAAATTAGAATATATATTATACATAATGTCTGAAAACAGCCCAAATATTGCTAAAAAACCCATAAGACTGGAGCTCTTTTGCGAAACAATTATACCAAAACCTATTACACCCGGCGCGTTGAACAACAAAATAACGGACCTTGTGCGCGAAGTGGGTCGTGTATTTATATATGATGGTGTTGGTCCTATAGAAACAAAAAGTGATTTAGTAGAGTACTGTGGTGGGTTTTTCGGTGAAAATATTAAATCAAACCAACTGGGTGCTGCTTTTATAGGTAACAATGGTGCGCCTCACAAACCAAAACAGATAAAAATTGATGGTGTAAAACAAAAAAAGGTGTTCAAGCTCGATGATATAAAATGGGGTGATGTGTTAGTACACCAAGATTATGGTTTGGGTTTATATAAGGGTTTAGATTTTGTTGGGCCAAGGGAAACGGGTGAGGAAAACATTAAAATAGAATACCTGGGGGGCACCAGTGTTTATGTTCCAATAAACAAGTTTGATCGAATACACAAATACGTTGGGCCNGGTGGTGGAGCTCCCAAATTAACCAAGTTAGGCTCTGGGGCATGGGAAAAACAAAAACTTACCACAAAAAAAAGTGTGGANGGTGTTGTTGATCATTTAATTGAAAACTACAAACAAAAGCAAAAGCCGCGAGGNTATAGATATGCTGGGGANGAAGAAATAATACAGCGAGTTGTTGATGATTTTCCATACACAGAAACACCAGACCAACACAAATCAATTAAAGATGTTTATAGGGATATGATGAATGATAANCCTATGGATAGGCTTGTGTATGGTGATGTTGGTTTTGGAAAAACGGAGGTGGCTATTCGGGCCGCTATATTGGCAATCACATCTGGTCGTGTTGTGTTTTTCCTTGCGCCAACCACTGTGTTGTCCGACCAACACTATATTACATGTATCAATAGATTGGGCCCTGTTGGGGTAAACGTTGAGCTGTTGTCTAGGTTTAAAACAAAGCGGGATCAAAAAAAAATATTAACCAACCTTGATGGGGGTGGNGTTGATTTATTGGTGGGAACCCATAGGTTGTTAAGCGCCGATGTTAACACTGATAGGTTGGGGTTATTGATAGTTGATGAGGAGCATCGGTTTGGTGTTAAACACAAAGAGGCGATCCGAAGAATAAAAAATAAGGTTGATGTATTAACATTAACAGCAACACCAATACCCCGCACACTACAACAATCTCTTGTTGGTATTCGGGATACGTCTAAAATTGAAACCCCACCGCAAAACAGGCTACCAATTAAAACATTTATAAATCGGTTTGATTGGGCAGACATAAAAAACAAGATTGAATATGAAATGAATCGGGGTGGCCAGGTTTATTTTGTTCACAACGAAACCGAGAGNATGCCGTTTGTTGTCGATAAGCTTTCTGGTTTTTTTCCGAGCAAAACCGTGGAAGCGGCTCATGGACAAATGCCCAGCGGCCCATTAGAAAAAACGGTGTTGGGGTTTTTTAATAATCGTGTTGATATAATGGTTTGCACAACCATTATAGAGTCGGGTTTAGATGTAAGAAATGCAAACACTATAATTGTAAACAACGCACAAAATTTTGGATTATCTCAACTATACCAAATCAGGGGTAGGGTTGGCCGAGCAAACCGACAGGCTTATTGTTATTTGTGTGTTCCAAAAAAAATAAAACTATTACCGGATGCATATCAAAGACTAAAAACAATGGAATATTATACAAGCCTTGGGTCTGGTTATGGTGTTGCTATAAAAGACCTTGAAATTAGAGGCGCTGGAAATATGTTTGGGTATGAACAAAGCGGTCAAATGCTTCAGGTGGGGTTAGAGCTTTATAATAAAATACTTGCTGATGCAATATTGGAAAAACAAGATGTAACGGCAACAAAAAAACCCCCAACCACAAAAGTAGCGATTGACAAGCCAGTATTGATTGATTCAAAATATATGCCCTCAGCTCAAGACCGGCTATATTATTATCAAGAGCTGGGGTTGGCCAAAACAACAAAGGAGGTTGATGAAATAAGAGCGCGCCTAGTTGATCAGTTTGGCCCGGTTGGTGCATCGGCTGAAAACCTGTTTATTATTACAAAAGTACAGTGTTTACTTTTCCCCACACCAATAAAAAAATGCCTAATTAAGAAAGATGTGGTTGAGTTTGTGTTGGGGGAAAACCCAAAAGTTAGTGTTGGGTTGTTAATAAAAAACATAAACAGATTATCAAAAAAACTGGACAAGAAACACCGGTTTGAACAGGGGCGTCGTGATTTTAGGGTTGTGTTTAGCGATATAAAAAATGAAGAGCTGGTGTCTTTTGTTGATGTGTTTGGTGGGTTGTTTTCTGGGGTCTTGGTTGGTTAATTTCTAGTATGCGTTTATTAATACTAAATGGTTTTTTCTTGTTTGTTTTTTCTTGTGGTTTGTTTGATGCCAACAAACAAAACCAAAACCCTGTTTTTGTGGCGGCCAAGGATGCGCAGTTTTTAAAAGATGGTGTGTTGCGCTCAAAGATAGATGATTTTAATACAAAAATAATTGCTGCAAAATATGTGGAAAGCTTGATGGTGGGTCGTGTTGCGGTAAGCGTTGCGGAGATAGATGATTTTTACAATAAAAACATGGGGCAGTTTAAAAGGCGCGTTGATGAGGCGATGGTGTTGTTGTTTGAGGGGCAGGATAAAAGCGCGGCTATTCAAATTAAAAACATATTGGACCGAAACGGTTTGGATAGTGAAAAAACATCGGGTGTTATAAAAAAACACAAACCAAGGCGGGTGTTTTTTAAAAAAACGCAGTTAAGCGAAAATATGTCTAGGCGCGTGTTTGGCTCAAAAACCGGATCTTCTTTTGTTTTAGAAAGGGGTGGTGGTTTTGTTGTTTTTTATATAGTTGATATATTTAAAAAGGGGACCGTTAAAGACCTTGTGTATGTAAACGATGAAATACAGTCAAAAATATTAGCTATTAAAAACCACCAATTAAAAGAGAGGATAGTTGATAGTTTAAGTGTTGAGTATGGTAAAAACTAATTTTATTAAAACCAGTCTTGTTTGGTTGTTGTTTGGTTTTCTTTGCGGCCAACAGGCGGCTGGTGTTCCTCAAAAAGTTGATGGTGTGGCAGCGGTTGTTGGTGAGCGCGTTGTGTTGTTAAGCGACGTCAATCAGTCGTTGGCGATGGCGGTTTTTCAACAAAAACTTGACCCCCGAACAGATGGGCTGTTAATACAAGAGCTTAAAAACAATATAATCAACACAATTGTAAACAGAAAAGTGGTGTTGGCGATGGCGGAGCTTGATTCTATTGAAGTAGATGAAAAAGAAGTAGACAGGACGCTGCAGCAGCAAATTGACAATATAGTTCAACAGGCTGGGGGTGAAGAGGCTGCAGAGGCGGCGCTGGGTCAACCGTTGCGGGTTTTTAAAAGAGAATATTGGTATGATGTTAAAGACATGCTTGTTACACAAAAATATCAACAAACATTAATTTCTAAAATAAACATTAATCGTGAGGGCGTGTTGGCTTTTTATGATCAATACCGGGACAGTATACCCGATTTTCCAACTACCGCCAAAATTAGGCACCTACTAATAAACATTGAACCAAACAAAGAACAAATAATAAAAACCAAAGACCTATTAATAAACATAAAAAATAAAATTCTTTCCGGTGAAAGCAGTTTTGGAGAAATGGCCATACAGTATTCGCAAGACCCAAGCGCAAAACAAGCCGGTGGTTCTTTGGGTTTTGTAAAAAGAGGGAGCCTGGTAACAGAGTTTGAATCTGTTGCTTTTAATTTAAAACCGGGTGAAATCAGCGATCCGGTAAAAACAGAGTTTGGTTACCATATAATTGAAACGGAAGAAATTAGGGGTGATAAAATAAACGTTAGACATATTTTAATCACCCCACCCATCACCGAACAAGACGAGTCAAAGGCATATAAAACAGCGCTAGCTTTTAAAGACTCATCGGAAACCTTGGCGCGTTTTATTGGGCTTGTAAAAAAACACTCTGCAGATGAAGATACAAAAAAATCTGGGGGAAATCTGGGCTGGATTAACCCCAACACATACCCAATACCTGAGTTCGGTATGGTTTTAAACCAAATTAATAGTGGTGAGTGTGCAGGACCAATTAGAACCGACCTGGGATATCATTTGGTTTGGTTGGAAACACTAAAGCCGGGCGGGTCAGCGGATCTAATAAAACACTGGACCGAAATAGAAACAATGGCTTTAAATAGAAAACAGGCTGAGTGGTTTGAGGTGTGGATAAATGAATCTAAAAAAGACCTCTATATTTCAATAAACGAGTAGTTTTTTCCACAGTTTTTTTCCACATTTTTTATTAAAAAAAAATTACTTATTGTGGTGGTGTTTTTTGTTGAAAAAACAAAAAATATCCACAACTTTTTAATGGTTATCCACATTAAGTTATTGTTTATGTTTTATGTGTTATCTTTTTATTCTTTCTTATATAACAAAACTGTTTTTTTATATTGAGTTGTTTTCCACGAACTATATAATAAATAAGTTTTTAAATCTATGGGTTATTTAAATATAAAAAAGACTCGAAAACAGTTTAAAAAAACTTGATAAAAGATGAGTTTTACGTTAACATTGTATCAGTGATTTAGTCCATAAATATCTTATTAAATCTTAGTTATTAAAATTAATTAAAAATGAAACTTTCCACTTCAAAATCAGAACTCCAAACAGCACTTCAAAAACTATCAAAGGCCACACCAAGTAGAGCAACACTGCCAATTTTAAACAGCGTACTTTTTTCTGTAAGCGAAACAGAAACAACAATCAAATCTACCGATCTCGAGATAACGGTTGTGGTTCACTTATCTGCAAGTATCGAATCTATGGGTAGTGTTGCAATACCCCTTCAAATGCTGTTAAACATAACAAACGAACTTCACGACGAAACAAGAATCACTATTAGCGCTGACGAGGAAAATAAAATTAATATTTCTACAGACCACGGGAACTATAATATTGTTGGAAAACCAGCAGACGAGTTTCCAAACACCCCCGAGGTTGAAACAAAAAAACAAATAGACCTAGAAAGCGGTGTTTTAAAACAAATAATTAACAATACGGCGTTTGCTGTAAGCAGAGACGATCTAAAACCAGCGCTAACGGGTGTTTTGTTTAAATTTGATCAAAAAAACATTACCGCTGTAGCAACAGATGGACACAGGCTTGTTAAATACGAAACAACCAACGGCGGGGACAGCGCCGGCTTTGATGATGTAATTGTTCCAAAGAAATTTCTCAACCTTCTTTCCAGCGGTCTTGAGGAAGAAAAAATAAACCTTTCTGTTGGAGAAAACCACCTAACCACAACAGTGGGGACCGATCAATATTTTACCAGAATAATTGATGAAAAATTCCCAGATTTTGATGGGGTGATACCAAAAGATAATGATAAAAATTTCACAGTAAATAAAAACAGCTTATTGTCTGCTGTAAAAAGGGTTTCAATTTTTTCAAACAAGACAACCCACCAAATTGCTTTAAAACTAAACAACGAAGAAGCAGTGGTGTCAACAGAAGACGCTGAACAGTCAACAAGGGCAAGTGAAAAAATTAAAGGAGACTACAAAGGGGAAGATATAACCATTGGTTATAATGCGGCTTACCTGAAGGATGTTTTGTCTCATATTGAAAACGACGACGTTGTTGTTCAGCTAAAATCCCCTATTAGTGCCGCGCTTTTTTTACCAAAAAAACAAAAAGAAAACACAAACCTAACAATGTTATTAATGCCAATCCGATTAAACGACTAGGTAAACTTTATTAAAAACCAAGCCAGCACCAACCTATTAAAAGGGTAATGTCGATAGAAAAAATCGAAATGACCAACTTCAGAAATCACAAGGATGTTCTTGTTGATTTTTCACCAGGCATAAATATAATATGGGGAGAAAACGGTTCTGGAAAAACATCTATACTAGAAGCGGTTTACCTCGCAAGCAACGGCAAAAGCTTTAAAACAAACAAGCTATCCGAAGCCATACAAACAGGAGAAAACGAAACCACAATCAGTGCATTGTTTAGTGATCATAAAATAACCATTCACCAAAACAAACAAGCCTTAAAAAAAATAAAAATAAACAATGCCGACAAAAAAATAAAAGACCTAATTGGCAAAAACCCAACGGTTTTAGTTTCCCCAGAAGAAGAAAAAATCACAAAAGGCCCCCACCTCGAAAGGAGAAAATATTTCAACCGCCTATTTTCAACCGTTTCCCAAACATATCTTTCACACCTGGTCAACTATTCTGCTGCCATCAAGAACAGAAACTCACTACTTAAACAGAAAAAAACCAAAAACGAAATAGAGATTTGGAACGAGCCTGTCGCCAAATACGGATCACTGGTTTGGCTAGAAAAACAGCAACTAGAAAAAACATTCAACAAAGAACTAGGGGCGGTTTGCAATAAATATGGCAATAATATTAAAATAAACATCAACTCCGACATACCGACGAACAAAACAAAAACAGGACTACTAGAACAACTGCAAAACTCAATCAACAAAGAAATTTTAGTTGGAAGAACGCTTTGTGGACCACATAGCGACAAATACAACATCCTTTTTAATAATAAAAAACTTAGAGTGTTTGGATCCCAGGGTGAGCACAAACTATCTTTTGTAATAATAAAAATTACAGAACACTCTTTCATAAAAACCAAAACCGGAAAAAGCGCCACCCTACTTCTTGATGATCTTTTCGCAAAACTCGACCTTGAGAGGGGTAATGCAATTTTTGATCTCATTAAAGACTCATCACAAACAATTATAACCAATACCGATTTAATAAGTGCGGAAAAACACGGCATAGACACCACGAACCCAAACAACCAAGCAACCCACCTAAAAAGAAATTGGAAAAACTAGACACAACAATTAAAAACTTTCTAAACAAACTTGGGTTGACTAAAAACGTAAACCAAAACAAGGCTATTGTTTTGTGGGATGAGGTTGTGGGTGAAAAAATTTCTAAAAACACAGAGCCAATTAGCGTAGAACACGGGACGCTTACTGTTTCAGTTTCCAGCTCAACATGGAGACAGGAACTCGTTTTCAAACAGCAGGATATTATAAACCAGTTAAATAAAAAACTTGGAAAAAACACCATCAAGGAGGTTCGCTTTATATGAACGAATCACAAACAAACAAGAACTATAGCGCAGAAAACATCAAAGTATTAGAGGGTTTAGAGGCCGTAAGAAAACGACCCGCCATGTACATTGGGGATGTTGGCAAAAGAGGGCTTCACCATTTGGTTTATGAAGTGGTGGACAACTCTATTGATGAGGCGCTCGCCGGTTATTGTACAAGGGTTGTTGTGGTGTTTAATAAAGACGGCTCAGTAACTGTTGAAGATAACGGAAGAGGAATCCCGGTTGATATTCACAAAGAGGAAAAAAAACCAGCCGTAGAGGTTGTTATGACGGTTTTACACGCGGGTGGAAAGTTTGATAAAGGATCTTATAAGGTCTCAGGCGGCCTCCATGGTGTGGGTGTTTCTGTGGTAAACGCGCTGTCGGAATGGCTTTGGGTTGAGGTTAAAAGAGATGGCAAAATTCACAAACAAGAATATAAAATAGGAGAACCACAAGCCAAACTAAAAACCACAGGAACGGCTAAAAAAACAGGCACCAAGGTTTGTTTTTATCCAGACAACAAAATATTTAAAACCATAAGTTTTGAATACGACATTATTAGCGAAAGGCTTCGTGAGTTAGCATATCTAAACAAAGGTATAGAGATACAGCTTATTGATGAAAGGTCCGAAGAGGGCCAAAGCGACACTTTTAAATTTAAAGGCGGCCTAAGCGATTTTGTAAAATATCTTGACGAACACAACAACCCACTTCATAATAAGGTCATTACCGTTAACAAAGACATTGGCGATGTTCCCGTTGAGGTTGCTATGCGCTATGGAAACACATACAATGATAATATTTTAACATTTGTTAATAACATCAACACTATTGAGGGTGGTACCCACCTGTCTGGTTTTAGGTCTGCTTTAACCAGGGCAATGAACAATCACGCGTCCAAAAACAACCTTATAAAAGCAAAGAAGAATGAAAAAATAACACTAACCGGTGAGGATTTTAGGGAGGGTCTAACCGCTATTATTAGTGTAAAGGTTGCAGAGCCACAGTTTGAAGGACAAACGAAAACAAAACTTGGTAATGGAGAAATTAAAGGCGTTGTTGATAAAATTGTATACGAGGGAATATTAGACTTCTTAGAACAAAACCCATCAATAGGAAGAAGAATTATTGAAAAAGCACTTCTTGCTGCGCGCAGCAGATCTGCGGCAAGAAAAGCGCGAGAACTAATAAGAAGAAAAAGCGCACTAGGGGGGTCTTCTTTGCCTGGAAAACTATCCGACTGTTCTAATAGGGACCCTGTTTTTTGTGAGCTTTATTTAGTTGAGGGTGATTCCGCTGGCGGGTCAGCCAAACAAGGAAGAGACAGGAGAACACAAGCAATATTACCCCTCCGTGGAAAGGTTATTAATTCAGAAAAAGCAAGAATCGACAAACTTCTCTCTAATAACGAAGTACAATCAATGATTACCGCACTAGGCGCAGGGTTTGGCGGATCAGAAGAAGAGTCTGGTGAAAAATCTGCCGGAGACTTTGATGTTGAAAAACTTCGCTATCATAAGGTTATAATTATGACCGATGCCGACGTAGACGGTTCTCATATCAGAACGCTTTTATTAACTTTTTTCTATAGAAAAATGAAAGAAATAATTGATGGTGGTTATTTATATTTAGCACTTCCACCGCTTTATAGGGTCTCCCAAGGAAAAAAAGAATCATACGCATACGACGATAACGAGCGAGACCTATTAATTGAGCGCATGAAAAAAGACAATAAAAATACAAAAGTAGGTATACAAAGATATAAAGGTCTTGGCGAGATGAACCCGGGCCAATTATGGGAAACCACCATGGATCCTGAAAAAAGAACATTAATGAAGGTAACCGTTGAAAGCGCTGCAGAGGCAGCTGAAACCTTTCAAAACCTAATGGGTAGCGACGTTGAGGCAAGGCGCAGTTTTATTGAACGCAATGCAAAATTTGTTGTTAACCTAGATGTATAATAATTGGAGCTATAAATGACAGACTTTAACAGAGATAATACACTACCAAGAGACATTGTTGATGAAATGAAGGAGAGCTATCTCAACTATTCTATGTCTGTAATTGTGTCTAGAGCACTACCAGATGTTCGTGATGGTTTAAAACCAGTACATAGAAGAATATTATACGGAATGAGCGAGCTGGGCTCCAGTTGGAACAGGCCCTATAAAAAATCAGCAAGAATTGTTGGAGATGTTTTGGGTAAATACCACCCGCACGGTGATAGCTCTGTTTATGACGCGCTAGTTAGAATGGCACAAGATTTTTCTATGCGCTATGAGCTAGTTGATGGCCAAGGAAATTTTGGATCCATAGATGGAGATAATGCTGCAGCCATGCGTTATACCGAATCTAGAATGACCAAGCTTTCAAGTGAAATGTTAAAAGATCTTGAAAAGGAAACAGTAGAGTGGGATCTTAATTTTGACGAGACGCTAAAAGAACCAAGCGTTTTACCATCAGCTGTTCCAACTTTGCTTGTAAATGGTTCCGAAGGTATTGCTGTTGGTATGGCAACAAAAATCCCACCCCACAACCTAACAGAAATCATTAATGGTTTAATTTCGTTAATTGACAACCAGTCAATAGATACAGATGAGCTGATGCAACACATTAAAGGCCCCGATTTTCCAACGGCAGGTTTAATTTTAGGTATGGACGGCTTAAAAGAGGCCTACGAAACCGGACGCGGGAAAATAAAAATGCGCGCAAGAGCACATATTGAGACTAATAAAAAAGGAAGAAACAGCATTGTAGTTACAGAGGTTCCTTATCAAACAAACAAAGCGTCTTTGGTAGAAAAAATTGCTGACCTAGTTCGTGATAAAAAAGTTGTGGGGATTAGCGATCTTAGAGATGAATCAGACAAAGACGGAATACGGGTGGTAGTAGAAACTAAGCGCGACGCTGTTCCGGAGGTTATTTTAAACCAGCTTTATAAACACACACAACTACAAGACACATTCGGAATAATTTTATTGGCGCTAGTGGACGGTATCCCAAAGATCATGCCGCTAAAAACAGTATTAAATCATTTTATTGATTTTAGACATGAGGTTGTTGTTAAAAGAACCGAGTTTGAACTAAAAGAGGCTGAGGCACGAGCCCATATATTAGAAGGTTTAAAAATTGCACTAGATAATATCGATGCTGTGATTAAAGTAATTAGAGGAAGCAAAGACCCATCCCAAGCCAAAGAAGGCCTTATGAACAGTTTTAATTTATCAGAGCTACAGTCCCAGGCGATTTTAGAAATGAGGCTTCAAAAATTAACCGGACTAGAGGTTGACAAGGTTGTTGGGGAATACAAAGAACTAATCAAACTTATTTCAAATCTGAAAAGCGTTTTGGAAAACAAAACCAAGCGGATGGATATTATTAAAACAGAACTATTAGAAATCAAAAACCAATATGGGGATGAAAGAAGAACTGAAATAGTTCCCGTTGACACAGACTTTTCAATGGAAGACATGATTGCAGAAGAAGAGGTTGTTTTAACTATCACCCACCAGGGATATATTAAAAGAACAGCCCTAAACACATACAGAACACAGCGACGCGGCGGTCGCGGCGTACAAGGGGCTATGAGTAAAGATGAGGATTTTGTAGAACACCTGTTTATTGCAAACACGCACAACTACATGCTGTTCTTTACTGACACTGGAAAATGCTATTGGTTAAAAGTATACGACATACCTCAAGCAGGACGAGCTTCCAGGGGTAGGGCAATTGTCAACCTAATTGGTTGTAACCCCGAAGAAAAAGTAGAGGCCTTTGTTAGTGTAAAAGAGTTTGATGATGACCATTACATAGTCATGGCAACCAAAAATGGTATCATCAAAAAAACAGTGCTATCCGCATATGGTAAACCGAGAAAAGGTGGAATATATGCAATTGAAATTAGAGAGGGAGATAAACTTATTCAGGCCCGAGTCTCTAATGGTGAAAACGATATTTTATTAGGCACGCACGAAGGTAAGTCTATACGTTTTTCTGAAAACGACGTAAGGGCAAGCGGAAGAAAAACAATGGGGGTAAAAGGTATTAAGCTTAGCTCAAAAGTAGACTATGTTGTTGGTATGTTGATTGTAAAGCGTGAAGGAACAATTTTAGTTGCTACCGAAAAAGGATACGGGAAAAGAACAGAGGTTTTACAATATCGCACACAAACACGAGCCGGGAAAGGCGTACTCACAATGCGCTGCACAGACAAAACCGGAAAAATGGTTAATATAATGGAGGTTGTTGATTCAGATGATTTAATTGTTATCACTGATTCAGGCGTGTTAATGAGACAACCCGTTAAAGCTATACGATCAATTGGTAGGGTCACACAAGGCGTTAGGCTTGTTAAGCTGGACGACGGAACAAATATATCATCCATTACCAGGGTAATTAGTGAGGATAGCGCAACGAAAGAAGAAGACAAACAAATATCCATAGATACCGAAACAGAAGAACAGGCCCCCGAATCTAATTAATGAGCATTGAGAACAATCTTCAAAAGATATTAAGTGCAATAGAGTCTTCAAAAAAAAATGGCAACCAAAGTCAAAATGTTACATTGGTTGCCGCAACCAAAACCCAACCCTTTCGCTTAATTGAAGAGGTTTACTCTTTAGGGGTTTTACATATTGGGGAAAACAGAATACAAGAAGCAGTAAACAAATTCAACTCGTTTTCTTCAATGCCAAAAATAACCCGCAGGTTTATTGGCCACCTCCAGTCAAATAAAATAAATAAATTTATAGATTTATTTGATACAATCGATTCAATCGATTCATATAAATTGGCTAATAAGATTAATAACAAAGCACAATTATTAAATAAACCCATTAGTGGGCTGATCGAGATCAATACCAGTGGAGACAAAAACAAGAATGGCTTTAAGCCGGTGCTCAGCGACGACCTAATTAAATCTATCTACTTTGACCATATTAACATAAAAGGACTTATGACCCTTGGCCCCTTTTCCCAAAACGAACAAGACACAAGAAAAGCCTTTGTTGATTTAAGAAAATTTCTTGATCAGCTTAACGAAGAATGTGGTTCAGAAAAACTAACAGAGCTTTCAATGGGTATGAGCGGGGATTTTACTATTGCAGTAGAAGAAGGAAGCACAATGATTCGGGTAGGCACCTCATTGTTTGGGCCTAGACAATGACACAGTTTATATATTGTTGTTCACAAAGCATTTCAGACCAACTAAACATTAAACACAATGATAGTTTTTATAACCATGGGATGAAAAATCACGATAACTATACATTTCTGTTCCCTTTTGATAATACAAACAAAACCATTAATCCAGAAAACTACTCAAAAATAAGAAACAAATATGGGTTTAACAGCTTGGTGTTAATTGATAGGGTTTTTATAGACACCAAGACAGCCCACACCGCTGATCATGTAAACAGAACAGGTCACAATTTTTTACGGGGTAATACGCCCTATGAAAACCACCCAACCTTCCCTGATATATCTAAAATTTATAATACCAAAAACGGAAAGGTGTTTGTAAGCGTGGGGGAGAAAAAACCCTTGAATATTACAGTTTCAAAAAATGAAATTCTATCCGAGTGGATTGCAATGGTTTCACCAGTTTGGCACTATATAGGCGTGAAGATTACTGGTTTAGGTATAAACAAGAAAATTAATTCAACAGACCAAATAAAAATATAATTTAATGAAGCCTTTAATTCTTTCGTTGTTGTTGGTATTCTCAGCCTGTACCAATAAAAATATTGCCATTGCCCATATAAAGGGAATTGGCTCAAGCCCAATTAATGGAGTAGCAAAATTTATAGAGACAAATAATCTTGTAAAACTAACCATAGACGTGCACAATGCTAATTCAGACCAATTAGCAATTCATATTCATGAAATAGGTGATTGCGAATCCCTAGACGGGCTTAGCGCAGGCAGCCACTGGAACCCTACAAACGAAGAGCATGGCAAGTGGGGGGTGCCGCCATTTCATAGTGGAGATATCGGCAACTTATTAATAAATAAAGAGGGCTCCGGAACTCTGGTTGTTGAGGATTTTTTTAAACGATGGTCGATTTCTAACCCTGGCAAGTCAAACATAATTGGGCGTGCTATCATTGTTCATTCAGGAGCAGATGATATGCATAGCCAACCTAGTGGAGCCGCAGGTAGCCGCATTGGTTGTGGCACAATAGAGTAGTTGGTGCAGCCGCTAGACCCAAAACGCTATGGCCTTACCCCAAGAACTAAGCTGGTTAAACTTGACAATGCGATAGGAATTATTATAGATAGAAAATCACGCATCATCATGAAAGATGGTAATAAAATATTAGACCAAGCCAATACAATACAAACAATAGAAAATTCACCAATTGTTTTGTTTACATCTGCACCTGTTTGTAGTAAGACAAAAAATTATTTATTAGAAAATAATATTTCAATAAAAAACCTATAATCACCAGCCAAATATTCTAGTTCCAGTGAAAACGAAACCAAGAATTATTATCCATGAAAAGTCGTAATTTCCTGTGCTAATTTTTTATTATTTATTAAATAAATATGTATAGAGATACTGACCCACAAGAAACCAAGGAATGGCTTGAGTCTATAGAGGATGCGCTCGAGGAGCACGGACAAGAGAGGGCCCAATTTCTATTACAAACCCTTATTTCGTATGCACAAACAAAAGGTGCGCGGCTACCATTTAATACCAACACACCCTATGTAAATACAATTCTACCATCGGAGCAATTAGACTATCCTGGTGATCTTGTTTTAGAGGAATATATAACATCAATCATACGCTGGAATGCAATGGCAATGGTTACGCGGGCGAATACAGAAACATCCGGAATTGGTGGTCATATTTCAACCTATGCATCTGCCGCGACGCTCTATGAGGTTGCGTTTAATCATTTCTTTAAAGGCTTAGAACACCCCGATGGACAAGACCTGATATTTTTTCAAGGACACGCATCCCCGGGTATTTATTCTCGCGCATATCTTGAAGGTAGGCTAACCAAGCAAAAACTTCACAATTTTAGACATGAGCTATCTGATGGGGGCGGACTATCTTCATATCCACACCCGTATTTAATGCCCGATTTTTGGCAGTTTGCAACAGTATCTATGGGCCTAGGTCCCATCATGGGAATATATCAAGCACGATTTATGCGATATATGATCGATAGAGGCTTTATTAAAGATACAGGAAGAAAAGTATTTGTTTATACAGGTGATGGCGAAATGGATGAGCCCGAATCTTTAGGGGCATTGACTTTAGCATCACGAGAAAACCTTGATAACCTAATTTTTGTTGTAAACTGTAACCTGCAAAGACTTGATGGCCCAGTGCGCGGCAACTCAAAAGTAATTCAAGAGCTTGAGGGTGCGTTTAGAGGCGCTGGCTGGAATGTTATAAAGGTGATTTGGGGATCAGAATGGGACGATCTTTTTCAAAAAGATGTAAATGGCAAACTAATTAATAGACTTACTGAACTGGTTGATGGAGACTTGCTTAAATACACCGTTGAAGGTGGGTCCTTTTTTAGAAACGAATTTTTTGGTAAAGACCCCGAGCTTTTGGATATGGTCAAAGATTTATCAGACAAAGACCTAGAGCAAATGCTCGCAGGTGGCCATGATCCGGTAAAGATGTATTCAGCATATCAAGAAGCGGTAAATTGCAAGGGAAAGCCAACAGCAATTTTAGCCAGAACAGTTAAAGGCTATGGTCTTGGCGAAGCAGGTGAAGGTAGAAATATAACCCATAATCAAAAAAAGCTTAATGAAAAAGAACTCCTTTATTTTCGCGATCGATTTAACATACCATTAAACGATAAAGATGCTATAAGGGCGCCATTTCACAATTTTAATAAAAATACAAAAGAGTATAAATATTTAAACAGCCAACGCGATAAGCTTGGTGGTCCTGTACCAGTAAGGGCTGATCGGTCAAAAAAACTCCAAGTACCTAATATAAAAATATTTGATGAGCTATTAAATGGAACCGGTGAACGCGAGGTTTCAACGACCATGGCTTATGTGCGACTACTTACATTATTAACGAAGGACAAAACAATTGGCAAACACATTGTTCCTATTATACCAGATGAAGCCAGGACCTTTGGAATGGATCCATTGTTTAGACAATTAGGTATTTATGCACATAAAGGCCAGCTATATGACCCTGTTGATTCTGATCAGTTCTTATATTATAAAGAGGCAAAAAACGGTCAAATTTTAGAAGAGGGTATTAATGAGGCTGGAGCACTATCATCTTTTTGTGCGGCTGGTACAAGTTATAGCAACCATGGTGTTAAGATGGTTCCCTTTTATATTTATTATTCTATGTTTGGATTTCAAAGAGTTTGGGATCTTATTTGGGCATCCGGCGATATGAGAGCGCGCGGTTTTCTTTTAGGCGGTACGGCGGGAAGGACAACACTTAATGGTGAGGGGTTGCAACACCAGGATGGGCACAGCCACCTAGCTGCTGCAGCCACACCAAATATAAAGGCATACGATGTCGCATATGGTTATGAAATTGCTACAATAGTGCACCACGGCCTTGGTGAAATGTGCCAACAAGATAAGGATGTTGTATATTATTTGACCCTTGAGAACGAGAATTATCAACACCCACCAATGCCTAAAAATTCAAGCAAGGGAATTATAAAAGGCCTTTACAATATTAAAAAACCAAAAAGCCCCGCGCTTCGCCTATTAGGTAGCGGACCATTAATGGGAGAAACTTTTGCAGCAGCAGGTTTATTAAAAAAAGATTGGAACATTGATTGTGAAATTTGGAACGTAACTAGTTTTAGTGAATTAAGAAGAGATGCTGAGGAGGTTGAGCGTTGGAATTTAATGCACCCAGCTGGAAAAAATAAAAAATCTCATTTGGAAGAATGTTTAAGGGATAAATCTATACCTGTAATTGCGGTATCAGACTACGTAAAAATGGTTTCAGAACAAATTGGACCCTATGTACCTGGTCCATATTATGCACTTGGGACCGATGGTTTTGGTCGCAGCGACACCAGAGAAAACCTGCGACACTTCTTTGAAGTAGATAGATATTATATTACTTTATGTGCTATACGTTCATTAATTATTGATAATAAATTAGATGCTTCAGCTGCAAAGAAAGCAATTTCAAAATATAAAATTGACCCCAATAAACCCAGCCCAATTAGTGTATAGATGGCAAAATCAATAATAGATATAATCCTTCCAGATCTTGGAGAAGGTATTTCTGGTGCAGAGGTTAGCGAAGTATCTATTTCAGTTGGAGATCAGCTTAATAAGGGAGACACTATCGTTGTTTTAGAATCAGATAAAGCATCCATGGAAATACCATCAGATTTAAATGGAATCGTAAAAGAAATTTTAGTAAAAACTGGCCAAGCTATTGAAGTTGGACATTCCTTAATAAAACTAGAAACCGACAATGCTCAAGAAAACAAAGAAAAAACAAAACCCCGGGTAGATGAAACAGGCGACAAACAAGAGCCGCTTAAACAACCAAGCCCACAGAATACACAATCTGATGTACAATTAGACCCCTCATCTGGCGATAAAACATTTTCATCACCCGGAGTACGGCGATTAGCAAGAGAGCTTTCAATAGACCTATCCCACATTAAGGGTTCGGGTGACAAGGGTCGCATTACCAAAGATGATTTACACAAACACATTAAATTACAAATGGCAAGCCAGAGAGGCGTTGCTCAATCCATCAATCAAGAAGTAGACTATAAAGAATGGGGCAGCACCGAAGAAATAAAATTAAGTAAAATAAAAAAGATTACAGGGAGACGGCTACAAGAGGCGTGGCAAACCATACCACATGTAACCCAATTTGATGAAGCTGATATTACAAAATTAGATTCAACTCGACGCGCCATGAATAAAGAGTTAGAAAAAAAGAAAATAAAAATTACCTTTCTACCATTTCTAATAAAGGCTGCTACCCATGTTTTAAAATCAATGCCTGAATTCAATAGCTCATTAAATCACACGGGCGAAACGCTCATAATGAAACATTATTATAATATCGGAATAGCAGTGGACACACCAAGAGGATTGGTTGTTCCGGTAATCAAAGATGTTGATAGTAAAACCATAGTGGATTTATCTATTGAACTAATGGATATAAGCGATAGAGCAAAATCAAACAAGCTTAAACCAAAAGAACTTTCCGGTGCAACTTTTACAATCTCCAGCTTAGGTGGAATTGGCGGGAAGTTTTTTACACCAATTATTAATCCCCCAGAAGTAGCTATTTTGGGAATCTCCAAAAGCATTTGGGAAAATATTTATAACCATGAAACAAAATCTTCTTCCCATAAATATATTATGCCATTTTCATTATCCTATGATCATCGCATTATAGATGGTGCTGCGGCAGCTAAATTCACAAGTACATTTAGCCATACAATAGAAGAGCTTTCGTTTAAAGAAAAATAATTATGAGCAAAATTAAACATACAGAAATTCTGGTAATTGGCGCAGGTCCAGGTGGATACGCAGCAGCTTTTCGCGCGGCAGATCTCGGAAAAAAAGTAACACTAATTGATCGAGATCAAAATATGGGGGGAGTTTGCCTGAACAGAGGGTGCATACCATCAAAAGCATTGCTACATATAACTAAAGTAATGGATGAAGCTGCTTCGCTGGCTAAATCTGGTATTATATTTGGAAATCCCAAAATTGATCTAGACGCAGTAAGGGTACATAAGAATAAAATTGTATCCCAACTAAATAATGGAATAGCTGCTATGGCAAAAGCTAGAAAGGTTGAGTTTATACAAGGCAAAGCCACATTTAAATCTAACTCCGAAGTAGAGGTAGTTAATGGTAAAAAGAAAAATTCATTATCATTTGATCAATGTATAATTGCTGCAGGGTCCTCCTCCTCTATGCTGCCCAACGTACCAAAGCACAAAAACATACTGACCTCTAAAACCGCACTTGATCTGGAGAGTATACCAAAAAGCCTTCTTGTTATTGGTGGAGGCGTAATTGGTGTTGAATTGGGGCAAGTATATTCTACCCTTGGCTCCAAGGTCTCATTGGTTGAATTTTTACCAAGTATTATTCCTGGCGCAGATCAAGATATTGTTAAACCTCTTGAACGTAAATTAAAAAAACAATTTGAATTGATAATGATGAACTCAAAAGTTGTTAAAATTAAAGAAACAAAAAATAATATGCTCAGTGTTACGATTGAACATGAATCAAAATCCAAAACAATGTCGTTCGAAAAGATTTTGGTTGCTGTCGGCCGGAAACCAAACACAGACCTTCTTAACCTAAAAGCAACAAACATAACAGTAAACGACCAAGGATTCATAAGCGTTGATCAATATCAACGCACCAATGTTAAATCAATTTTTGCGATCGGGGATATATCTGATAATCCAATGCTGGCTCACAAAGCTACGCATCAAGGTAAGGTTGCCGCAGAAGTTGCTTGTGGTAAGCCCTCAATTTTTGACCCCAAAGCAATTCCAAGCGTTGTTTATACTGATCCAGAAGTTGCTTGGTGCGGATTAACTGAAACGCAAGCAAAAACCGATGATATAAATTATGAAAAAGCAGAATTTCCATGGGCCGCTAGTGGTAGAGCGATTGCAATGGGTGCGAATCAAGGTAAAACCAAAATATTATTTGATCCCGACTCAAAAATGGTATTGGGGGTTGGTATCGTTGGTCCATCCGCTGGTGATATTATTTCCGAAGGAATGCTAGCTATTGAAATGGGCTCTGATGCAGAAGATATTTCACTCACCATCCATCCTCATCCAACAGTTGGTGAGACCGTTGGTTTGGCCGCAGAAGTATTTGACGGCACAATTACCGACCTATACATTCCAAAAAAATAATAAATGTCCAAAGTATTTCAACATATAAAATCGTCAGGCGGTATCGAGGAATACCAATTAAAATCCAACGGATTAAAAGTTTTAATGCTCCAAGATAATTCAACACCCGTCACAACTTTTATGGTAACCTATCATGTAGGCTCACGTAATGAGGCAATTGGATATACTGGGTCAACACACTTATTGGAGCATTTAATGTTTAAAGGTTCTCGTAATTATAATAAGGAAAAAGGCACTGCAATTTGGGATGAACTCCAAAGTATTGGAGCCCAAATAAATGCGACTACATGGAATGACAGAACAAATTATTTTGAAGTTGTGCCTAGTGAGCACCTTGAGAAAGCAATTTCTATTGAAGCCGATAGAATGCGATTTTCATTTTTAAAAGATGAAGATAGGCAACCCGAAATGACCGTAGTAAGAAATGAATATGAACGTGGTGAAAATAGCCCCTTTGATGTTTTAGATAAAAATATATGGGCTACCGCCTATCAGGCACACCCATATCATCATTCTACTATTGGCTGGCGATCTGATATTGAAAATGTTTCAACAAAACGGCTGCAAGAATTTTATAATGTTTATTATTGGCCAAATAATGCGACCGCCACCATTATTGGTGATTTTAATACAGATACTGCGCTATCACTTATTTCAAAATACTTTGGCGAGCATAGCAAAAGTAGTCACGAAATCCCAAAGGTATATACCGAAGAACCTATACAAGAAGGCCCTAGGCGACTAGTTGTTAAGCGCACTGGCCAATCGGGAATTACAGCAGTGGCTCATAAAACCCCTCACGGGCTTCATAAAGATATACATGCAATTCACTTGCTAGGTAAAATACTATGTGATGGTAAATCTAGCAGGTTACATAAAAAGATTGTAGACAAGGGACTTGCAACATCATTGTTTATGTATGATTTCCCTTTTAAGGATAACGGACTATTTATAATCTATGCTTTTTTAACACCAGACACACCTAACCAAGATGTTGAAGACATTATTCTTAGTGAATACACAGATATCATTACTAATGGCATCACCGAAGAAGAGATTAAGAGAGCCATTGCTCAAACTAGGGCGACTGTAGCTTTCAGCAGAGATGGGTCTTATGCTATTGCTAGCGCGTTAAACGAAGCCATAGCTATTGGTGATTGGGAGTTCTATACCACCTTTCTTCAAAAAATTGAATCCGTAACAACTAATGACATTCAATCTGTTGCAAAACAATATCTTATTGAGGATCAAAGCACTACAGGCTGGTTTATACCCAAACAATAATCATTACATGAAATTTATAGATTCAGTTTATATAGACAATCAAGTTGATGGATTAACTACCTATGTAGTTCCAACTAAAATAAAAGACGTGATTACAATTTCGGGAAGCATGTTGGGTGGCGCTGTATATAGTAAGGAAAAAAATTCTCGATTATCCCAAATAACTGCTTCAATGCTAGACAAAGGAACTGCTGATAAATCTAAATATGATATTAGTAATATATTGGAATCTATTGGTGCAGAGATAAGTTTCATATCTTCCAATCACCATATTAATTTTTCGGCCCACTGTTTAAGAAAAGATCTACCTGTTGTAGTGGAATTATTAGCCGAACAACTTCGAACACCTGAATTCTCTTCCGAGGAACTTAGTTTATTGAAAAAAAGAGCTATTGCCAATCTTGAAAGATCTAAGGAAGATACTAAAAAACAGGCACTAATTGGTTTATTGGGGCACTTATATCCTATTGGGCACATAAACCATAAAAATACCATTGATGAATCTATAGATCTAGTTAATGGTGTGAATCTATCTGATATTAAGAAATATCATCAAAATACGTTTGGTCTTGGATCTACTAATATTGTTGCTGCAGGTGATGTGTCCTCTGAAAAATTACCTGATCTTATAAAAAATAGCTTTAAGGATTGGGGCACTCAAAAGCTTATTGAATTAGATAAAAAAGGAGATGCAAATAAAAGGGATCGCAGCACCACCTCAATGGAAATAAAAGATAAAACAAGTTCTGATATCTACATTGGGCAAACAATTAATATTACTGAGGATCATGAAGATTATTATGACCTAATGATGGGTATCTATATACTAGGTGGTAATTTCTCTGCTAGATTAATGCAAACTGTCAGAGACGAAGAGGGGTTGACCTACGGCATTGGATCCTCTTTGTCTGGGTGTAGTTATGGAGTTAATGGCCATTGGTATACATGGGGAACATTTGCGCCTAAATTAGTAGAACATGGAATTAAATCAACAATGACACAAATCAAACAATGGTACGAAGACGGTATAACCGAACAAGAGCTGGTTGCAAAAAAGACCACACTAAACGGTTTATTCAATGTATCGTTAGATACAACAACAGGATTAGTAGATAAATTATTATCAAATGCTGAGAAAAATAGAAAACTAACCTTTCTTGATGATTATCATCATAAAATTAATGATTTAGACTATCAATCAATAAATCACTCAATAAAACGTCACATCGATATAAATAAACTCACCACAAGTATAGCCGGAAGCAAGGCTTGAAGGTTGTATTAATATGCGCTACTACACTTGATGGGTTTATAGCACGCCATAGTAAAGAAATAACTAGATGGACTATGGACCTTAGCCTATTTAAAAAACAAACAATGGGCCATACTATAATAATGGGCCATAACACATTTAATGTGCTTGATAATGAGCTTAGGGGGCGCAGTATTATAGTTCCCAATAAAAATGAAAGCCCAAAAGCAATCATAGATACCCTAAAAAAAACAGTTGATATATGCTACATAGCAGGTGGTGGAAAAACAAATTCAAGATTCATTGATTACATAACGCATATATATATTACCCCACATCCAATCATGTTCGGTGGGGGGGTTGGGCTTTTCAATAATAAGCAATTTGATTATAATTTATCACTTCAAAATACAATTGATGTATTAGGAGATGGTAAATTATTTCAATATCAATATAAAGTGATAAAATAATAGATATCGGAATAATATATTATTTCGAGGGTATTATATCGGATAATCGTGTCTATTAATTATTTTATCGTATTTATGGAATAGGTGATTATTTAACAGATTAGTTTATTATCAGAATTAGCATAAATAATGTTAAGCTATAAGATAAAATTCATTCATGATTAGGGATCTATTTATATGAATATTAATATGCCCGATCAAAATAAAATAATTTTAACAGCCATAATTTATTATAGCTACACAATTATATAATTATTTAATTAATAGCATTTGAATTGAATTGATCAGGTTGATTAAAATTAGTTAAAATAANCATACCGCNATATTTATCACTTAAATCTTATATATATTTATAANTTAACAGTATTGAACAATAACTATACATAAATTATNNTTTTCGAAAAAATTTCTTTTATATTTGTCGTATAATCTATCATAGATAATAATTTAATAGGATCAATAGTCTAATTAATAAAAGTTAGGATTTAGGGCAAATTTGATCAATTTTAGCATATTGTCAATCAATTATAATAAAAATCCACTTATTTTGAGTATTTATAGCCCTTTTATAGCTATTTTATTGATTTTGTCANAGTGAGTATAAAATTGTGTCTAATTAATTAAATAAAACTATTAATTAATAGCAAATTTATTGNAAAAATCGATATTATGTATAACAATTTTTATACAATTACACATTAATATGCGCTATTTNACGAAGATCTTTTAGCTTTTACTATGGCAGCTTTAATTTTACCCCTCAACACTTTATCTTCCAGGCTGTTTATTTCATCCATATTGCCTTTTAACCCTTCTTCTACAAGCCTCACGATTAAATCATCTTGACTATTATCAGGGCTATCATTTTTTNCTGTTTGTTNATCAGCGGCGCTCGTTTCTTTTGTTGCNGTTTTATTTGATTCTGGCATAGCTGGCCGTTCTGCTGTGCCCTTATTGATTTTCATTATAAGGGATTTTGATTTAGCGCGGAGAACCTTATCCTCAAGAGCTTTTANTGGGGCTTCATCACCATCTAATGCTTGATTGACTACTGTTGCAATAATATCCTCTGGATTTAGTGAAGNAGTGGCTTGTTGTGTATTTTCAGTTTGTGTNGATTCGGTTGTTGTTTTAGGTGANGCCTCTCCAGCCTCTGGCATAGNTGGTCGTTCTGCTGTGCCCTTATTGATTTTAATCAATAGCGCTTTAGCTTTTCCCCTTGCATAGACATCATTTGTTGCTTTTATTATGTTTGTATCACCNTCTAGTGTTTTATTAACTAAATAAGCCGCCATTTGATTACGGTCAGCAAACAAATTATCAGNTGATGAATCTGAGGTAGTTGATTCCTTTGAATTTTGTGTGTCAGATTTAAATTCTTCTTCAGGTATCAAATAGCCTAGATTATCTAATATTTTNGATTTGTTACTATCGAAGCCCCATACACTCATAAATGAAAAGGGACCATAGCTTTTTCTTGTGCAGGATAGAGTAGTGCCTTCAGAATGTGTATTTAGATCAAATGAAACATACTCCTTATGCAAAGGGTTGTATTGCATAATCATTTCCAGTTTCTTGTTTGGCACAACTGACGCAATCATAGCTTTACCATTAGGAAACGGCCCCTTGGGCTTTATCTTTAATAATGAACCGGGNGCAAAAATAAATTTATCAAATGAATATCGATGTACATACCTATCAGTATCTACAACTGGTAGAATTCTACCAANACCGGGAAACCAATAATTATAATCTGAAAGATTAGATATAGCACGCCAAACGGAATCTATTGATGCTGNATAATTATGACGNACAAAGGTCCCCGANTCAAAANGGGAAAGATANGTAGAAACCTCGCTTGTTGTAGTTTGATCTTTTGCAGTATCAAGTACAAATAAGACGGTAACTACNAAAAAAGCAATCATAGCTATGATTAAAACCATTGATTATATCCCATATAAGAATTGTAAATTTAACATCGGCAATTTAAATATCGAAGATTTTGATTGGAGGAGTTGTGAATTCAATAAATGCACAAGAATTAAAGAAATTAAAAGATAATAATAAAAATTTTACTCTTTTAGATGTTCGTGAAAATGATGAATTAAGNATAGCAAAAATTNATCCNCATAAACATATNCCNATGGGCGAAATACAAGNCAGGCATGATGAATTAAATAAAAATGAACTTATAGTAGTTATGTGNCACGGCGGATTTAGATCAGCTAGNGTTTGTAAATTTCTAAATAATGAGGGCTATAATGCTATTAATTTTACGGGTGGGATAAGATCATGGTCGAGCGAAATAGACCCATCTGTTCCTCAGTATTAGTGTTTAAAACAGCGAACNCCAGTTAATGCCATAGCAATTGAATGTTCATTGCACGCATCAATAATTTCCTGATCCCTTACGGATCCACCAGGCTGNATAATAGTTTTGATACCGCTTGCAGCAATTTTATCAATGCTATCTCTAAATGGGAAAAATGCATCAGAAAGTAATATTGAACCATCAAGTTGGTCCTTTGATTTAGCAATAGCGATATCAACGGAATCCACACGACTAACCTGACCCGCGCCAACTCCTAGAGTAGTACCATTCTTGACGATTAATATGCCATTAGATTTAACATGTTTTAATACAGACCAGCCAAAAAGGATAGTTTGATGATCTGATTGATTTATAGAATTATTGGTAACCGATTTGAGTTTTTCAATATTTAGTATAATAGAATCATCATGTTGTAATAATAATCCACCATGAATATTTCGCATGGCGGTTGCCTCTTTAAATTGGTTTAAATTTTTCAATTCTATTACACGAAGATTTTTTTTATTAGAGAAAATATCTAATGCATTATCAGTAAATCCTGGAGCCACAATAATTTCAATAAAAAAATCCTTCAACTGGGTAGCGATGTTCTTATTACATTCACGATTTAATGCAACAACTCCGCCAAACGCTGATAGGCGATCAGCGTTCAATGCGTTTATAAAGGCATCATTAATATTATCTGATATAGCTGCACCACATGGATTTGCATGTTTAATTATAGCACAAGCTGCATCCTTAAATTCTGTAATACATGATACGGCCGCATCGGCATCCATAATGTTATTATATGATAATTCCTTTCCTTGATGAATAGTTGATCTCAATATACCTGCAATAGATTGTTCATTAATATATACTGAGGATTTTTGTTGTGGGTTTTCACCATAACGTAAATCAGCAAATTTTTTATATGCCATACTTAATTGATCTGGAAATTCATCATCAGAAAAATATTGATTGATCGCAGATTCATATTGTGCTGTAAGCATAAATGCTTTTTTTGCCATTTTTGCTCTAAATTCGTAAGATACGTTTCCGTCACCATCTAAGCATTGAATTAAATTATTATAATCATCAGGGTCTACAATGACGCACACCCAACCAAGATTTTTGGCGGCTGAACGAATCATTGTTGGGCCACCAATATCAATATTTTCTAACGCCATTGATAGAGAGCAATTATCTTGCGATACGGTTTTAGCAAAAGGATATAGGTTACATACAACCAAATCAATATATTGAATATTATTTTCAGTAACTTCGGAATCATGAACATCTCGTAGGGCCAACACACCACCAGCTATTAATGGATTTAGTGTTTTAACCCTTCCATCCATTATTTCTGGGAATCCAGTAAAATTATTTAAATCAGTTACGGGGATATTAGACTGTTTTAGTTTATTTGCTGTTCCCCCAGTTGAAATAATTTCGACATTTAAAGCGTCCAACTTTTCTGATAGATCAACAACATTAGTTTTATCATATACTGAAATAAGCGCTCTGTTAATTTTGATGGGCCCCTCATTAATTATTATATCATTAAGCATAGGTTTTTTTCTCAATCATATTAATAGCTTCAATAAATGCTTTTCCTTCAAGTTTTTGCACCCTCTGTTTTAATGAATCAACATTATCATCTTTAAAAACCGCACATTTTTTTTGAATTAAGATAGGTCCCCCATCTACATCCTCAGTTACAAAATGTATGGTACAGCCTGTTTCATTATCATTATTTAATAGCACTTGTTTATGAACATCATTGTTTATACCACCAGCATATTTAGGAAGCAACGATGGGTGTACATTAAGAATTTTATCTTTCCACTCTTGACAAAATTTATTCGATAAAATTTTCATAAAACCTATTAATAAAATGATATCAACATTACATCTAGAAAAATTCTCTGTGAGAATATTTGCAAATTCATCCCGACCAATATTTTTGTCAGAAATGAATTTATTAGGTATGCTGTGCTTATTGGCCCTTTCAAGTATATATGCACTCTGAATATTAGATATAACCATATTTATTTCAGCATTCAATATGCCCAACTCTATAGCATTAATAATTGCCTGCAAGTCTGTTCCTTTTGTTGAGCCTAAAACTCCTAATTTTAACATCGAATCTTTTCCATATTTGCTTTTCTTCTATCAATTAATTCTTGAGTTCCAATATCAGTACGATGAAAAAGAGGACCCTTAACCTTTTTAATATTTTCTTCAGCAGATTTTTCCGCATCAATAATTGTTTCCGCTATTGATGTGACCGCTAATGTTCTGCTACCCGTTTCAATTAACTCCCCATTTTTTATATCCACTGATGCATAGAATATTTGTTCTTTATTTTTGATTTTACTGACATCAATTAATTGATCTTTGACAGGATCGTCGGGGTACCCATTCGGAACAGAATACTTGCATACCGTGGCTTTATTTTCAAATACGATTTTAATTTTATCTAAATCACCCGATACCATTTTAATGCATATATCAATTAGATCAGTTTTTAATATCGACAAAACATTCATTGCTTCTGGGTCACCAAATCTCGCATTATACTCAATTAGTTTAATGCCATCCTTAACTGCCATAAATCCGCCGTATAGTATTCCAATATAGTCTTTACCTGTTTTATTTTTCAAGGCCTGCATTGTCAGCGTGTTTATTTTTTTTGCTTTTTCTAGATCACGGGCTTGTAAAAAAGGCAAAGAATGATCGGAATCAGAGTATGTTCCCATTCCTCCAGTATTGGGACCCGTATCGTTTTCATAAGCTCTTTTATGGTCTTGCACTATCGGCATATGTTGAATATTTTTTCCATCACAAAAACTCATTAGTGAAAACTCTTCACCAACAAACTTTTCTTCGACTACAAAACTTCCCCCATCTTTTATTAGACTATTACAATAGTCTAATGCATCAGAAATGGTTATAATATGTTCGCCAAATACCTTAACCCCTTTACCGCCAGCAAGCCCATCGTACTTAATCACAAATTCATTGTTTAATTCATCAAAATATTCTTTAACACCGCTTAAAGACGTAAATGATTTAAACATAGGGGCTCCTGGAATTTTATAGTCAGCTTGCAGATTTCTAGTGAAGCTTTTAGATGTTTCAATCATTGCTAATTCTTTACTAGGACCAATTACTTTAATATTATTATCCCATAAGACATCTGCTAATCCAGCTTCTAGAGGGTTTTCGGGACCTATGATTGCATAGTTTATATTATTTTTAATTGCATAGCCAGCAACAAAACTTGGATTATTAAAATCACCAACAATATACTCCATGCATAATTCCATAATACCTGGATTATGACTACTTCCTATGCAGAAAATATTATGATCCAATTTTGATAATGATAAGGTTTTTACAAGAGCATGTTCTCTTGCTCCAGATCCAATGACTAATATATTGTACAACACCTATTAAGCCACTAGGCTATTCGCTTAGAGTCTTCGCGACTATTTTCAAGATTATTTAGAAATTCTTTAGTGACATCTCCCGTACAGTATTTCCCAGAGAAAACAGAATCTTCAAAATTTTCAATATCTGGGTTTCCCATTTGCGCAGATCGCTTCAGATCATCAAGGTCTTGGTATATCAACTCATCTGCCCCAATGTAATTTTTAATTTGTCTTATAGATTTATTATGTGCAATCAATTCTTTTGTAGCTGGCATATCAATACCATATACATTTTGGAACCTAACAGGTGGAGAAGCAGATGCAAAAAATACCTTCTTTGCACCACATTTTCTTACCATTTGAATTATTTTTTTAGATGTATGTCCCCTAACAATTGAATCGTCAACAAGTAGCACATTTTTTCCTTTGAATTCGAGTTCAATCGGATTCAATTTTTGCGCTACAGATTTTTTTCTGGTTGATTGTCCTGGCATAATAAATGTTCTACCTATATATCTATTTTTCATAAACCCTTCGCGATATTTTGCACCAACCTTGTAAGCTACTTGCATTGCGCAGGTTCTGCTGGTGTCTGGAATCGGAATAACCACATCTATATTTAATGAATCATATTCCTTAATTATTTTTTCACCTAAATAATCTCCCATTCTCAATCTTGCCTTATGTACCGATATTGAATCAATCGTAGAGTCAGGGCGAGAAAAATAAACAAATTCAAATAGACAAGGGTTGTGACGAATATTCTTTACAAGAACCTTTTGCGATAACTTTCCATCTTCACCAATAACAACCGCTTGTCCTGGACCTATATCTTGTAGATATTTAAAACCTAATGCTGTAAGGGCGCTACTTTCTGAAGCAAGCATATATCCATTATTATTTTTACCCAAAACGATTGGCCTAATACCATGCTTATCCCTAAACGCAACAACTCCAATACCAGCCACGATCATTATTACTGCAAATCCACCCGAAACATTTTTATAAACACTCTCTAGCGCTTTGAAAACATGTGTTTTATTTAATTTTTTGAAGTTTGTTCTTGATAGCTCATAGGCAAAAAGATTTAACAAAACCTCTGAGTCCGAATCTGTATTAAATTGGCAAAAGCGTGTTTTTAATAATTTTGTTTTAATACGATCACTGTTTGTGAGCGTTCCATTATGAGCAAGAGTTATACTTACAGGGTTTGCTGTGTAAAAAGGTTGCGACTCAGTAACATCATCGCAACCAGCTGTAGGATAGCGCACATGTCCAATCCCAATATTTCCTGAAAGCTTAAGCAACTCATTTGATTTAAAGACCTCACTAACTAAGCCAAGCTCTTTATATGTAAACATTTTTGTGTTGTCCCAGGTAGCGATTCCGGCAGCGTCTTGACCACGATGTTGAACCTGAATCAATGCATCATAGATATCGGTGCATACATCATTTTTTGTATTATATATTCCTACAATTCCACACATTTATATCAATCCAGTAATTTTTGAAGCTAAACCGATATAATTATGTGGCGTTAATGAAAGCAGGCGCCTCTTTTCATTATCTGAAATGTTTAGCTCCATAATAAAGGATTCCAATGATTTTTGATTGATATTATGCCCTCTTGTCAATTCTTTAAGTTTTTCATAGGCGCTATCATTCCCATTTTTACGCAATATTGTTTGTATTGCTTCTGCTAGAACTTCCCAATGATTATTCAGCTCGATGTCTAATTGAGTTTTGTTAATTTTAATGCGCTTAAGGCCTTTCAAAATATTTTTTATTGCCAATACTGAATGCCCCATAGCAACCCCTTGATTTCTTAACACTGTAGAATCGCTAAGATCCCGTTGCATTCGTGAAATTGGAAGCTTTATAGCAAGATGGTTTAAAATAGCATTTGAGATCCCCATATTTCCCTCAGCGTTTTCAAATTGGATTGGATTAATTTTATGTGGCATAGCCGATGAACCAACTTCATCTTTGATTTTTTTTTGCTCAAGAATACCACGCGATATATAATACCAAAAATCTCTACTTAGATCAATTAGTATTGAATTGACACGCACCATTTGATGATAGCTCTCAGACATTGAATCATGTGGCTCTATTTGTGTTGTAACTAGATTTGGCTCTAATCCGACCGATTTAATAAACCCTTTAGCAAATAGCATCCAATTTACATTTGGGTAAGCGACATAATGCGTGGACCATGTTCCAGTAGCACCACCAAATTTTCCAAGAAATGATTGTGATTTTATTTGAATAGCTTGGCGTTTTAATCTAGTATGATATACAGCTAACTCTTTTCCAAATGTAGTTGGAGTGGCAGGCTGCCCATGTGTCATGGATAGCATAGGAACAGTGCTATATTGCTTTGCAAGCTTTTTCAATTCTGTATTTAGCGATTTAATTAGAGGGCTAAAAACATTTTCTAATGCATTTTTCCACATGAGCGTATACGATAGATTATTTATATCTTCAGATGTTAGCGCAAAATGAATCCAGGGATGTAATGATTTGTCAACTTTTTCACGAATATAATATTCAACCGCTTTAACATCGTGGTTTGTTTTGTTTTCAATTTTTTTAATTCTTCTTGCGCCTGCATTATTAAAATCCAAATAGATTTTTCTATATCCATCTTGTTTTTGCTTACTAATTGGAGATAACTCTTTTATTGACTTTTCGTTTGATAGCGCAATTAGATATTCTATTTCTATCTGTAATCGATAGCGCATCAGGGCTGTTTCACTAAAATACGGGAGAAGGTCTGCTATGCTAGAAGCATAACGACCATCAAGCGGTGAAATTCTTTCGTTCACACTACTCCTTATTTATTTTATTGTAGTCATACACCAAAAATCCGTTTTACAGCTAACGCGCAGTTTCCTGGATCAATAACTGTTAAGACCGGTGTTTGACTTGGCATCTGTAGTGTTGAGTGAATGTTTACTAGCATGTCAGATTTATCTGAAAACGGAGGACACCCTATAGTAGGAAATTCAGAATTAGCCGCAACAAAACCCGATAGGGCATTTGATCTCCCTGCAATTGTGATGTATATCACTTTTTTTTCATCCTGATTATTGTTCAATATTTCTAAAACCTTTAATGGCTGCTTATGTGCAGATGCTGCATGTTGCTCCCATTTTATATTATATTGATCTAATTGATCAGTTATTTTTTTAGCATGAGGCTCATCGGCTGTAGAGCCCATTATAATTATAGCTTTCATAAACTATCCTTTAAATTGTGATTTATCCTTTCATTGATTGCTAAATCATTATTGGGAAAGGGAAAATCGTTCCCGGTAATAGTTTCATATAAATAAATATATCGTCTTGAAAGTTCAACAACCAATTCTTCAGGTGCATCAGGTAGGTTTTCATCATTATATGGATCACAGTTATCAACAAACCATAGCCTCAGAAACTCTTTATCAATGTTCTGCGGCTCTTTTCCATCTTCTATCCTTGCCTGGTAAGTATCAGCAACCCAGTATCTACTAGAGTCTGGAGTATGTATTTCATCAATTAATAAAATATTACCATCAACATCTTTACCCATCTCATATTTTGTGTCTACTAAAATCATGCCATGCGCTAATGCAGTTTTTTGCCCAAACTCAAAAAGCTCCATTGCCTTATTGCTGCAATAATTCCAATCCGCTTCAGACATCCAGCCTTCGCTAACAATTTCATCGGGGGCTATTGGCCTATCATGATGTTCTTCTTTAGTGGTTGGGGTAATCATATTTTTTTCTAGCCGCTGATTTTTTTGAAGACCCTCCGGTAGCTTGTTGCCGCAATATTCTCTATCACCATTATTATATACAGTCCATAGTGAAGTGCTCGTGCTTCCAGTAATAAAACCTCTAACGACAAATTCAATTGGGAATACATCACATTTTTTAGCAAGCGTTACATTTGGGTCAGGTATATCAATAACATGATTTTGAATAATATCCTTGGTTTGTTCAAACCACCAGGCACTGGTCAAGTTAAGGACTTGACCTTTATATGGTATAGATGCTAGCACTCGGTCAAATGCACTTTGCCGATCAGTAGTAATTAGCACCAGTTTATTCCCAAGATCGTATTGGTCTCTAACCTTACCTGTTTTCTTAGTTCCAGATTTAAGATCTGTATGTGTTAGTGTATTATCAATCGATGATGATATCGATTCTTTATATTTATTTGTTGATTCTATAGTATTCATAGCAATGTGGGTTAAAAAATATGTTTGTTGTTAAAATTGAATTTATTTCATCATCTAAATTACCGCTATTGACATTTACATTCCATATTACTCCGCGTTTTATGTAAGAAATTTCTTTTATATCAAAACGCTTAGTAAGAGACTCATATTTGGCCCGACCGTATATATCATCATTTGGCCTTACTAAAAACGATGCATCATATTTATCATGATTATTTATAATATATTCTTTATTGGAATTAAAAAGCTCCCCGCTATCCATTATTTTATTTAATACCTCTGTTGAGTTGCCATCAATATTTATCTCCCAGTGAATTTGTCGATTAACATCTACATCAAAACCAAGATGACCCAAGGCCGTATTAACTGATTTTGCTTCATTGTCAGTAATAATTAAGTCAACTACCCATTCCGTTGATTTATCATTTATTTGTAAATCTTTAGCCTCTATATTTGAAATATTATAATTTAATGATTGATTAATTATTGGATATTTCTGATCAATAAATTCCTTCATTGATAAGAATATTGCATCGCCTTTTGTTGTCCTTTCTGGGTGTGGCATCATTGCCATTATATTACCAGCCCCATTGCATATAGCAGCAATATTGTTTATTGTTCCATTAGGGTTTGTTGGAAACTCATTGATTATTTTTCCAGAGACATCAGAATATTTGAATGCCACCTGATTGTTTTTAATAACCTGCCGTAGCAAACCATCTGGCATAACAAATCTACCTTCACCATGCGCAAGGGGAATATTAATAAGGGTATTAGAATCCAGCTTTCTTGTAAAGGCACATCGATTGGGCTCTGTTGACATTTTAAGGTTTGTCCAAGTATTATAATAACCAACGCCAACAACTTCTCCATCAACAACCCGTTTGTTATCTGTTAGTGCTGCCCCAATCGAATAATTTTTTAAACCCGGGACAAGACCGCTTTCAACCAATATTTGAGCACCATTACATATTCCAAGAACAGGTTTACCTTTTTCTGATTCAGCTTTGATCTGCTCCATAATTGGATCCAAAGCGGCTATGATTCCTGCACGAGAACGGTCTTCATATGAAAATCCACCAACAATAATAAAACCATCCAAATCGGATAATATATCATGAGAGCTGTTCCACAACACCTCATGAGGTTGCATTCCCACACGCAGACAAGCCATAAATGTTTCTCGTTCAGTGTTTGAACCCGGGAATTGAATTATACCTATTTTATGCAATTACTACATCCTTGTTTCCAGAGGAAATTTTTCCAATTTCAAATACAGGGGTTAGTTTGCTTAAAACAGTTTTCACATCATCAACTTTTAATGGGTCAACTATAATTGCCATCCCAATTCCCATATTAAATGTCCTGAACATTTCATCATCATCAATTGAACCAATTGATTGCATAGTTTTAAAAAGAGGCAAAATTGGCCATGTTCCTAAATCAATTTTTGCCCCACAACTATCGGGAAGGATGCGCGGTATATTTTCAACCATACCCCCACCGGTAATATGAGCAATTCCTTTTATTTCAATATTTGAATCCAATAAAGTAAAAATATGATTTGTGTAGTTAATATGTGGTTCAAGCAATGCTAGCCCCACAGAGGTTTCTAGATCAGGAATGACATCATTTATATCATACTTACCAATTTCAAAAAATAATTTTCTTGCAAAAGAATATCCATTGGTATGCAAGCCATTAGATGGTAAGCCAAGTATTATATCGCCTACATTTATTTTATTGCCATCAATTATTTTATCACGTTCAACAACCCCGGTAATAACCCCAACTAAGTCATGCTCACCTGGAAGGTAAGTGTCAGGCATTTCTGCAGTTTCACCACCTACAAGGGATACACCAGTATCTGAACATGCCGTAACCATGCCAGAGACAATTTGATCAATTATATCAGGTTCTAACTTATCATTGGCGATGTAGTCTAAAAAAGTCAAGGGCCTAGCACCCATGACTAAAATATCATTAGCTGCAGCGCTTAATAAATCTATACCAATCGTATCATATTTTTTCATTTTCCTTGCAATAATGGTTTTAGTTCCAACACCATCAATGCTCTGAACCATTATGGGGTCTTTATATTTTGAAGCAATCTCTTTAAGGCTATACAGCGAACCAAACCCACCAATTCCAGTGAGTACATTTTCTGAAAATGTAGATTTTACCTTGCCTTTTATTTTATTAACAGCCTCATTTCCAGCATCAATATCAACCCCAGCTGCTTTATAGTTTATTTTTTTCAAAATTGCATCTTCATAGTTTGTTTGTTAATCCATTTTCCCAAGCATCTCGACCTTGCTCAATTGATATATTAAGCGCATCATTAATCATTATGTTATTGCTGACAGTTTTTCCAATAACAAATACTTCCAAATCATATTCAGAAAAGCATTTCGTTATATTATCAATGTTTTCATCGCTAGCCTCTAATAAAAAACCACCAGTTTCTGAAAATAATATTTCATCGACCCTTAAATTGGATTCGATCGAAACCTTACAGCCAATATTATTTTTAAATGTCATTTCAGCTAAAGCCACCGCAATTCCGCCATCTGAGATATCATGACATGATAATACTCTATCATTATCAATACAATCGGTTAATGCATAAATCTGGTTTTTGACCTCCTGTAAATCCGGTTTTGGTAAATTCGAACCCAATTCATTATTTAAATGAAAATAAGCAGATCCGCCCATTTCATTTTTACGCTGACCAACCATAATTATATTAGAACCAATAGATGTAAAGGCCATACCAATAGTTTTGTTGATATTATTAATTTTTCCAAGACAACTCACAATTGGGCTTGCTGGTATAGAGCCACTTCTTGATTCATTATAGAAACTAACATTGCCGGCAATGATTGGGGTGGCATGGCTTGGATTATCTTTTAAAGTAATTGTGCTACATGCATCTGATATTCCACGAACACTTTCTACGAATTCCCACATTTGATTTTCTTTTTCAGGATTTCCAAAACATAAACAATCTGTAAGAGCATGGGGCGTTGCCCCAACTGCCGCAACATTTCTCATAGATTCAACTACAGCATTTACGCCAGCCCAATAAGGATCAACCATACCATACAAAGGGTTATGATCGGTTGATAGGGCAATTCCTGTTTGTCTGATTTCTTTGGGATAATTTTTTGAATTAAATGGCGCCATAACACCGCTATCTGCTAGGCCAGACTCTATCATTGTTCTACCTTGTACTTGTTTATCATATTTATCATATACCGTTTTTCGGCTCGCAATGTTTTCATGAGATAATAATTTTAATAATACAGAACCGTAGTCAGCAACCTGACTCAATTCCGGGGTATCATCCCTTTTATTTATAGCCGTGAATTTTCTTTCATATAAAAACCCTCTAGTAACTTGATTGGCTTTAGCATCAACGATTGTTTCCCCATTATAATGCACAACATATTGACCATCTGATCTTATTTTACCAATCTGGGATGCCATTGCTCCATCGCTGACAGCAGGAAGATTATAAGTTTTATTATAATGATCTAAAATCAGTTGCGTTATATCTGGTGGGCATACCCACATAAACCTTTCCTGTGTTTCACTACAAAGATAGACGGATGGATGCAGTCCTTCCATACCAGTGTGTACCCTGTCCAACCAAACCTCTGAACCGTAGCCTGAAGTTTCAGCAAGCTCTACGCTAGCACACGCGACGCCCCCTGCCCCTAAATCCTTGAATCCAACCTTATCAATTAAGCCCATCTCCTTTATTATATCAAATAAAGCATATGATGATTTTAATAGATGTCTTTCTAAAAATGCATTTGGCTCTTGTACTGCACCTTTATTTTGATCTTTTTTATCTTCTTCTAGTTCAAGCGAAGCAAAGCTTGCACCACCAAATCCGCTATTATCTGTAGGCTTACCAATAAGAATTAAATCATAGCCATCCGCGTTTTGCGGTGCATAAGAATGGATAATATGATCTTCTCTTACAATACCAAGAGTCACAAGCGTGACAAGACAATTCTCATTATATCCGCTATGATAATAAATGTCACCACCAATATTTGGTATACCCAATGGATTTCCATAGCCAGCAACTCCAGAGACAACACCATCGTTTATCCATTTGGTTTTTTTATTATTTATTTCCCCAAATCGAAATGAATCTGTACAGGCTATAACCTCTGCGCCCATACACATAACATCACGAACATTACCGCCAACACCAGTAGCAGCGCCTTCGTATGGAACAATCTGGGATGGATGGTTGTGACTTTCATGACTCATAACAACACACCATCTATTTCCACTTTGATCTGTTGCTACCGCAACAACTCCAGCATCTTCCTTCGCGCCAAGCACTACATCTGGACCCTCTGTCGTAAATTGTTTTAAATGAGTGCGACTGCTTTTATAGCTACAGTGTTCAGATCCTTGTATAGAAAAAAGAACCAGCTCTGGAAGAGAAGGAGCGCGCCCCAACATTTCATTTTGAATTTTTATTACCTCATCAGGTGTAAGAGGTATATTTAGCTCAGCTAATTTTTTATTGATACCTTGCGTATCTAAATTGCTGAAATCGACAATTTCTTTTGTAAATGCCATAGAGAATATGCCATTAAATTCTTTTTATAACAAAAAACTATCTAATAATAGTTTCATGTCGCTGCGGGCCTACTGATACAATTTTGACAGGGCAACCCACTTCATTTTCAATGAAAGTGATATAATTTTTAATTTCAATTGGTAGCGCATCGTATCCCTTATCCCAAACATCTTCCGGCAGATCTCCCCAGCCAGCCAGTTTTTTATAAACAGGCTTTGCATTGCGATAGTGCGTAAGGCTTGCAGGCATTTCTTTAGTTTCAGTATCGTTTATTTTGTATGATGTACATATTGGAATTTCAGGAATGTTATTCAACACATCAAGCTTGGTAAGAGCAATTTCTGTTAATCCGCTTACCCGTACGGCTTGACGAACTTGAACCAGGTCTAACCACCCAATGCGCCTTGGCCTTCCAGTAGTAGTGCCGTATTCACCTCCTTTTTCTCGAATTAAATCTGCATCACTATCTTCAGCCTCGCTTGGTAACGGGCTTTCGCCAACTCTACTTAAATACGCTTTTGTTACACCAATGATTCTATCCACTTTATGAAAGGTTACCCCAGACCCAATTGATATATGACCAGCAGCAGTATTAGATGAGGTAGTAAAAGGATAGATGCCGTGATCCACATCTAGACTAATTCCTTGAGCACCTTCAAACAGTATACGCTTCCCCTGCATATGTGCTTTGTATAATTCTACCGAAACATCTGCAATATAAGGTTCTAATATTTTGCCATACTGAATATATGTTTCTAATACCTCTTCAATGGTTGGGCTAAAAGATTGACCCAATACATTTTCTATCAATTTTTTATTAAAGGCGAATCCTTTATTTAATTTTTCAGAAAACACCGAAGGCTCTAATAGATCAATCATTCGAATTCCATTTCGAAACATTTTATCAGCGTAAACAGGAGCAATGCCACGATTGGTGCTCCCAGCGGCAAGGCTCTCTTGATGATTAGAAAGGGCACCATCAAGAGCAATGTGATATGGCATAATTACATGCGCCCTATCGCTTACCATTAATTTTGGGTCAACACCTTTATCTTTTAAATAATTGATTTCATCAATTAAGGCTTTTGGGTCTATAACGACTCCATTGCCAATAATGCTCAAGGGTCCACCATAAATAACACCAGATGGAATTAGGTGCAGCTTAAAAACATTTCCATCAACGATTACCGTATGCCCTGCATTATTACCACCATGAAAACGGACAACGTAGTCTGAGCCCCCCGCAAAGAAATCTGTGATTTTACCTTTACCCTCGTCTCCCCATTGGGCGCCTACAATTGTGGTTATTTCGGATAGGGTGGATTTCATGTAAGGTGTTGCTGGCTGGCCTTTAATATGCGGAAAGAAAACATCAAATAAATTATATTTGTTGTACCTAAGGTTACATTCAATTCATTCAACTATAAAAGAGCGAATTTGATTATTATATAATTTTTTCATTTTTGGAGATTATTAAAATCAACTTTATGCACCTCTTTTACCCCAAGCTTGATACAATGAAAGCGACTCATCACAAGGTTCCATACTAATATCTCTAATTAATTAAAATGGGTTAATCAATGCTAATCGATAATATCTAATAGGGGTTTTATTGTTTTTCCAGTCATCACTTGTTTGTGCGTCACCAGCAGATATGGAAATTGGTCCAAGTGAAAATCGTAATTCATATCCAAATGTTGCTACTTCTTTTAATTGAGAATTGTTTTTCCAGACGTTAGCGTAATCGGAAATTATATTTATAGAAGCTCGTTTTGGAATAAATGGAATACGATATTCTAGAGTGCTAAATACTAATTGATCTCCGACTACATATCCAGACCATCCTCTTGGATTATGGTTTTCAGGAACAAGGCCAGTTGGGTCTCCAACTCCATTTATATAAATAGGTTGATCATTGGTTAGTCCAATATAATCTTGGGCAGGTGGCTTACCAGAATGCTTCATTGATTTTGCCCTAAAATAAACCGCGCTTTTTAAGGGGCCAAGTTTAACCGGTATATTAATGAATGAATCAAATGCTAATCTACTGTATCCAAAATCACCAAAAATTGATGTGTCAGCATATTCAAATTTAAGATTAAGTCCATACCCTTGAAGCGGAGTATTCATATTCCACGAATGAGGTCTCAAATTTTTCCAATAGTAATATAATGATACCAAGCCCTCTTTGCCGCTGTCCGGATAAGGTAGATTTTTAAATCTATCCTCAGGAATAAACTCTACACCACCATTGGTTGTTAATTTACTTCCCATTACGTGATCAAAAAACGAAACACCGAGCCCAATTGTATGATTTGAAGATAGCGATTCAGAGAAATTCATTGGGAATTCCAAATTAAACTCTAGACCATTTTGATATTGAAAAATATTTTTATCATCGTAAATCCGAAAGGATGCGCCCCCCAATAAATAACTATTTCTTGAGGCTGTCAACATCATTAATGGGCCATAATTTGCTGTTAAATATTGCAGCATAAAACCACTGTTATCAATGTTTTGATCATTAATAAGTCCAACAATACCAAACAAATTTTTATTCATTGCATCTGCCCAAACCACTTGAGCAAAGTTCGGAGGAAGTGCTATTAATTGCGCGCGTCTCATGGTTTTCCAAAATTTATATTTATTTGGTTTAGATACAGCAATAGTATCGCTGGGTTTTTGGTGAACAAATGAAACATCAGGACCAGCATTTAACCATGAACTATAGTAAGGGTTCATAGATAATGGTATTGATTTAGTTTTTCTAAATGGATCCATTTTTATCAATCTTACGCTATCAGCTGTATTGATTGCAGATTGTGCTAAAAGTAGATTGTCATTAGGCATCCATTGTTTTGTAATAATTCCGTCACCAGAATCTGTATTATTATTTATTGATCCGTTTGAAAGGTTTGCTGTATATATGTTGGGAACGCCATTGCGATGCGATGTAAATGATATAGCAGTGCCATCCGTATGCCACACCGGACGTGAATCTGCCGCAGCATTTTTAGTTACTCTCTGTAATTGTTTTGATTCAATATCTAAAGTATAAATATCCATGTTGCCAGATGTTGGCGACATGGCAAAGGCTATAGTTTGATAATCTGGAGAAACCGATAGGTGAATAATTTGTGTATTTTCAGCAAAGTCAGTTAAGGGCCTAGTTTCACCATTCAAATTTGATATATAAATATTTGAGGTATCATTATTAACGGTTACAAACGCAATATTAGATGAATCAATCCAAACAGGATATCTTGAACGCATTGAAGAGGTTACCCATTTATCCTTTTTATTTTGCTTATCATATATCTTTATATCGTATACAAGCGCCTGGTTGTCTTTGCTATAATGATATTTATTATAGGCAATTTTATTTCCATTTGGAGACCAAGATAATGCTTCATGAAATCTTCCGTAATCAACCTCTGATTTTTTCCACATCACTTTTTTCTTATATGTTTTATTTATTTCTAATGAATCCTGTTTAGTTTTCTTTTGCTTTTTCTTCAATTTATCAATATTCTTTTTCCATTTATCATATCTCTTTGCTTCTTTGGCTGTATCTCGCTCAGCAATGATTAATGAAACGTCCAGATGGTTTTTATCATATAGCCCAAGTAAGGCTATTTGTGTGCTATCATTATAAAATGAAAATGATTGCATTTTTTTAATTGGCAAGGTCACTACGCTTCCAATCTCATTGTATGCTTCCTTTTGAGATCGGTATCCATAGTAATAGGTATTCATAAGCACTCGCCAATCTTCAACAAATTGCTTTACAGTAATTCCATTTACTTTTTTAAATGCTTCATCAAAATTATACATACCCGCATCATTTCTATACTCGAGAACCTTAACTATGGTTGAGTCCCCAAACCGATCGGACCAATATAATACTTTTGAAAATCCATCTGCATGGGGGTCCCAGATGTCCTTTTTTTCAGGATTTATAATTATATGCCTTTTGTGTTCTAAATCCGCACGGTAAGGGCGCCAGCTTTCTGTCATATATTCAGCAATACCATCTGGTACCCACATAGGCAAATCCATTGCAATCATATCCATGGGGAATGGTATCCAGCTTTTAATTTTTTCTATAAAAACAACATGTTGCAATTCATGTGCGATAACTGATTCTAGCCACTTGTCTTTTTCTAGCCATATACCAACATCGTTTTGTTCTACCCAAACGAATACCTGATATGTTGAAATTATCGCAAATGCATTAGTGAATTCATCTTCGCGCGTTATGGTAATATCAACCGTAGGCATTGTATCAATATTCATTTGCTGCATCAATGTGG
>PBCB01000004.1 GCA_002717765.1 Fidelibacterota bacterium
AATTAACTTTGAAGCACTATTTAACAAGTCTATATCAACAGGTAAAATATGATAAGTATAATGATGATCAAGTAAAAAGGAGTCTGTGCGCAGTCTATAAGTATAATGTCTTTTTGTTGCGGAGTAGCGAGCATGGAAATCATTACTAACTTTTTTGCATTCAACAATTTTAATATGATAATCTAATTTAGCATTTAATGCATTTATTAGAACATGAGAGTCAAATTCTTCTTGTAAATCAAAATGGGCAACCTGACCTAATGCATGAACGCCCGAGTCAGTTCTTCCAGAACCATAAACACTAATTTTTTTTGAAGTAAAATCTTTTAATGCGCTTTCCAAGGCTCCTTGAATAGTTGAATGTTTTTTTTGAATTTGCCATCCATGAAAAGGGGTCCCATCGTACTGTATAATAATTTTATATCGTAACAAATCTAAATAGCTGAATAAAAAAGATTGTGACTAAGACAAACTGTAGAAAATTTGTAATGTTAAAATATATAGGATCAACGATCTTTCTTGGAAAATATGAACCATAACCACGAAGCTTCATTGCAAGCGAAATATCTTCGGACCTATCAAGTTGATANACTAAAATAGAGGGAAGTTCTTTTGAAATCTCTATTAATCGTCCATAATAAGAATCGTTAAATTTAATTCCTAATACCTTCTGGCTATTTCTTTGATGTTGCCATTGAGATTGAAAAGTAGGATAAAATCTTAAAGCTAAGGCTAAAAAAAGAAAAAAATTATCAACCCATTTCCATTGAATATTTAGTCTTGCCCAAAAACTTCTTAAAGATTTAATTAAATTTTCTGCTGATGAAAGCTCCAAATAAAAATTCATTGAAATAATCATAAAACTAAATTTTATAAAAGCATTAAATGCTTCACTTATTGTTTGATATATTGTTGAATCTGTTAATATGTAGGAAAAAAGAATGTATATAAACAACATAATTGGAAAGAAGAAAAGTGTGGGAANGTACTTNCGAATGACAATNGGTATTAGCTTAGTGTTTTTTAGCGCAATAAATAAAATAACTATTCCGTANTTCATTAANTGNAGAAAAGAGCTTGNCAGCATTAATGANAGTGATAANGCTAAAAAGAAATANAAGTTAACTATTGGATGGGTAAACATGTCTAGAATTTATAAACAATATTATAACCAACAGTCANTACATCATCTTTTATAAAAGGGATAATTGTTAATTTATTTTTTTTCANCTTTCTCTTTAAATATANCGCATCAATAGATGATATAGCATGATTCATAATCAAACCGCCAATAGCAAATGTCGATACTAATTTTAAATTATCAGATAAAATTCTTTTTGATTCAAAAGAATTTCTATTCTTAATAGTATCCCAATTCCAGAACCAATCATTCCCTTGCGGATATAAATCATTACTCTCTCTATTTCGTAAATGCTCATCATTATATTCAAATCTAGAGTTGTAATTGCCAATATCTACCCAAAACTCATGATCTTTTCCCAAAGAATTAACCGAAGCGTGTTCAGAAGCAAATGCTATATAGTTTCTTTTTATTTCATTAGAATATTTTGATGTAACAACAATAGAAATAAGAATTCCAGCTTCTAGATAATTATATATTCTTGAACGTTTATTAAAGCCTAAATCTTGCTGACCCCACCCAGGAAGCAATAAGGATTTGACTACTGGATCAAATGATTTTTCTTCTTTTTGCTGACATAATCCAATAGAGAGGATTAGCATAATAAAGGTAAGTAATTTTATTTTATTTTGATAAGAGCAAAGCATATTAAACTGATAAACAAACAAAGTTTAGAGAAAATATTTCCATATTTTGCATAAAAAGTTAATTCATTATTTAAGAAAACTTCACCCTTAAATACTTTCTGCTCATTAAAAGAGGCTTTATGGGTTTCCTTGCCAAGTGGATTGATAATAGCAGAAATTCCTGTATTTGCACTCATAGCAATACCAGTCCTGTATTCAACTGCTCTTAGTTTAGCAATTTCATAATATTGCCTCACGCCAGATGAATTCTGTAGCCAGGCAACATTTGCCTCAATAGTTAAAAAACGTGCTCCTTCTACAATAAACTTTCTAGCTAGTAATGGATTAGTTGAATCATAGCATATCATATTGCTGAATAAAACCGAGTCTAATTCAAAAGTAGTAAATTCATCTCCATGAGAAAAGTTTCCTTGTCCAAAATTTAATTGTTTTAAAATGGGAAATCTTGATGAAAGAGGGATGTATTCCGCAAAAGGCACTAAAAATAATTTATGATATAATTTATTTTCTTTCGAGCTAAAGAAAATAGATCCATTATAAATTTTTTTATCATTAGATGACGCTTTATAGTCAAGAGTCCCCATCATCAAAGGAATTGATGTTGAGTCGACTAATTTCTCAAATTTATTATTTAGATAAGAAACGCGCATATAATTTGGCAACGCTGCTTCTGGCCACAAAACTAAATCAGGTTTCAATGAGTAAGCTATTGTGTTTAATGAATCCATTACTTCATACAATTCATTTCTATAGCTTGCCTCCCATTTTAGATTTGGATCAATATTTGGTTGAATAATTGATATATTCCTTTTTTCCCAATTTATATTTTTCAAAGCATGAAGTTTATAGCTTCCATAGAAAATTGGAATGATAGCCATTAAGAATAAAATTAGATTTTTTTTAGCATTTAGTTTATTTGTAAAAAATGATAAATATAATGCAACATTAATAAATATGATCCAAAATGCTACCCCTTCTGATCCAGTCGTGTCTATTATTTGCAAAATATTTATAAATTTTGTTTGGGTTAAGGCAAGATTTGACCAAGAAAATGCTAGCGGTCCATAGCTGCGAATCAATTCCATAGAAACCCACAAAAATGGGATTAAATATTCTACATAATTAAATCTATCTTTAAACCAGCTAATAGCGCCTCCTAATATCGCCCAAAAGATTGAAAGATATAGTATTGCTGCAACTAGAGAAATCATAACTGGTAAAAATGATGCCCCAGTATTAAGCCCTATCCAGTATAATGAAATTGCATTGGCTATGATTGCTGCAAAATAAGAATATTTAATTGAATCAATTATTTTTACAGTTAACCAAACCCTAATTAGTGGAATAAAAGCAAATAAAGCTAAAATACCAAAAAAGGGCGGGTAGGATAATCCAACTAATAATCCAGAAATCAATGCTAATTTTAATGGTGAAAAGATAGGTTTTTTCATTAGTAATTTAATTGATCCAGATAATGTTGTAGAAAAATTGCAGCAGCTGTCTCATCAATTTTTGATTTATTGAAGCCTGTTTTTATCCCTTGAGTAACTAAGGATTTCTTTGCGCTTACAGAGCTAAGTCGTTCATCAAACATAATAATGGGAATATCAATTTTATTTTCTAGATAACTTGTAAAATCTTTTACCTTATCAGTTTGAAGAGTATTTGCCCCATGCATTCCAATTGGAAGGCCAATTATGAGTTTTTCTATTTTATGCCTTTTAATAATATCAATTAAATCAATAGAAAGATTCTCATAATTAGAATATGAAATAGTTTTTAGTGGTTTTGAGATTATTTTATTAGGATCAGATAGCGCCAAACCAATTCGCTTCTCGCCATGATCAATAGCTAATAATCGTCCCATAATTAGATGCTATAATAGTGTTTAATTTTGAATGCGAGAAACTTTATCAATGTTTTTTACTTCAGAAACTTTTCTCAGTACTCTATCTAGTTGCTTTAGATTGCTTACTTGTATAATAAGCCTAGCTATTGCTACAGTATCTTTTACTTTAATGTCTACTGATGTCATATTAATATTTAATTTTGAAATTGTTTCAGTCATATCTTTTAATAAGCCTTTTCTATCTTGACCAATAACTTTTAAATGTACATTAAAAAGATCTGATCTAGAAACTTCCCACTCTACCGGAACCAATCTATCTGATTCTTCATTTGATATCGGGAGATTATAGCAATTAGCACGATGAACCGTCATTCCTCTCCCTCTTGTTACAAAGCCAACCATACTGTCACCAGGTATTGGATTACAGCATTTTCCAAAATTGGCCATAACATTTTTTATACCCTCAAGCTTAATGCTCTTGCTTTCATTTTTTCTAAAATTGAAAAATCCTTGATTTTCAACATCCTTTACTTCTTCATTTTTTATTGAGTTTTTTTCAATTAATTCACGAATAGCAATGTCTCCTTTTCCAATAGATTCAAAAAGCTGCTCTACTGTATCCAATCCAAATTTAGAAAAACTATTTTTTAATTTTTCAGACTGATTAATTAGCTTTAATCTTCTGAGACTTTTAATGAATAATTGCTCACCAATTTTGACGCTTTCTTCCCTTTCTTTTTTATGTAAGTAGCTTTTAATTTTATTTCTAGCTTTAGAGGTTACTGTAAATTCTAACCATCCATAGTTAGGTCTCTGTGAATTACTAGTAATGACTTCAACATTATCACCATTATTGAGAATAGTATTTAATGGAACAACTTTATTGTTGACTTTAGCACCTAGGCAAGTTTTTCCAATTTCCGTATGAACATTATATGCAAAATCAATTGGAGTTGAGTTTGCGGGTAATTGTATCAGATCACCTTCTGGCGTAAAAACAAAAATTTCATCTCCAAAAAGGTCAATTTTTAATAGATGCATAAATTCTTTTGGGTCGTTTTCTTCGCTTTGAAGCATGTCAAGAAGGTCCCGCAACCATTCAACATGCGAATCGATATTTTTGGAAGAACCTTTACCTTCCTTATATCTCCAATGTGCAGCCACGCCAATTTCTGCAGTTTTTTCCATATCTTCAGTTCGAATTTGAATTTCAATAATTTTTCCTTGTGGGCCAATAATTGTAGTGTGTATAGACTGATATCCATTGCTTTTCGGCATAGCGATAAAATCTTTAAATCTATCTTGAATAGGCTTGAATTTCTGATGAAGAACGCCGAGGGCTAAATAGCATTCTTCAACTTTATTTACTACGACTCGCACTGCTAGAATATCATGAATTTCTTCAAAATTTTTTTCTCTTTGAATCATTTTACCATATATAGATGAGTGAGATTTAGGCCTGCCATACACCCTAGGATTCATTTTATTAATTATCAATTCATCATTTAAGGCTGAAGTAATTGTCTTGATGTATTTTTCACGTTCCTTATTTGATGATTTAAGTTTTTTATCAATTTCTTTATAAATTTCTGGATTTAAAACCTGTAAGGCTAAATCATCTAGCATCCATTTAACACTTGCCATGCCTAATCGATGTGCGAGAGGTGCATATACATCGCGAGTTTCAATAGCAATTCTACGTTGCTTAATACGAGGCATATATTTAATTGTTTTCATATTATGTAGTCTATCAGCAAATTTAATGATTATAACTCTAAGGTCNCTTGCTACAGAAATTAACATTTTCATAAAATTGCCAGCCTGCTGTGCTTTACGACTAGAAAAATGTATTCCGCTTAATTTACTTACNCCATCAACTAAATCTGCAACATCCTGACCAAATTCTGATTTTATTTCATCAATTGTTGTTTCTGTATCTTCGACTGTATCATGCAACATTCCTGAGATAATAGTTGTTAAATCCATATTCCACGTAGCTAAAATCTTAGCTACTTCCACACAATGACTATCAAAATAAGGTTCCCCAGATAATCGCTTTTGTCCCTCGTGTCTTTTTATGCCAAACTCATATGCTTTCCATAATTGCACTTTTAATTTTTCGTCATTATCAAAATTATAATGAGAAATATTTTCTATTAATTGATTGAACTTCTTTGGGAATTCGCCCCCGATGAAGGGGACCAGTCTTGAAATAGGATTATCCATTAAATACTGATTCAGCTTCTGGCTCAGAAATTCTTGCTGAATTTTCAAATCGAGCAAACCTATCAATAAATGTTACATTGATATTTCCAGTTGGTCCATTTCTTTGTTTTGCGACCATAACCTGAGCCTTGCCTTTATCTTCATCCTCCTGAGAGTAAATCCAGGGACGATATAAAAACATAACTACATCTGCGTCTTGCTCAATAGCGCCTGATTCCCTTAGATCTGATAACTGAGGTCGCCTATCTGTTCTATTTTCAACAGCTCTTGAAAGCTGAGATAGTGCGACAACTGGCACTTCGATCTCTTTAGCTAGGTTCTTAAGCGATCTTGATATGTGTGAAATTTCCTGCTGCCTACTTTCTACTCCTTTTGGTCCTGTCATTAATTGCAAATAATCAACAATAATCAATCCAATATCGTGCTCCGCTTTTAAGCGACGCGCCTTAGCTCTTACTTCTAGGACAGACATGCCTGCGGAATCATCTAAATAAATGGGAGCTTCAGCAAGATTGCCAGAGGCAATGCTTAGATTTTTCATTTGGCTTTTTGGTAATTTCCCGGTCCTTACTAGATGGCTATCAACCCTACCTTCAGCGCAAAGTAGACGCATAGCAAGTTGATGATTGGCCATTTCTAAGCTAAACATCCCAACGCCAACTTGATCCATTACAGCTGCATTTCTACCCATTGATAATGCAAGTGCGGTTTTTCCCATACCCGGCCTACCGGCAACAATGATTAGTTCCCCTGGATGAAAACCTGAGGTCATATTATCTAAATCAACAAGGCCAGATGCAACGCCAGTTACAGAACCGGGGGTTGCGGCAATCTTATCTAGCTGTTCAAACGTTTGATGAAGCATTGACCCTAAATGATCAAAGCCTCCCTTAAGACGTTTTTCAGATATATTAAATATGGCTGATTCTGCTGCATCTAATATATCATCTACATCTTGATTATCTTCAGATGCATTTTTTGAAACATCATGAGAAACCTGTATAAGGGTACGTAAAATACTTTTTTCTAGAACAATTTTAGCGTAATGCTCAATATTTGCTGTTGTGGGTACAGATTCTGCTAATCCTGAAATATAGTAAGCTCCCCCAACGCCTTTTAATTCATTTTTCTTTTTTAATCTATCTACAACAGAAACTGCATCAATTGGTTCGCCTTTTTCAAAAAGGTCAACCATGCATGAAGCAATACGTATATGGGCATCTTTATAAAACATATTAGGCTTCAGCCATTGCAAAGCCTTGCTTACTGCCTCTTTTGTAGTAAGCATAGATCCCAAAACTGCCTGTTCAGCCTCAATAGACTGGGGCTGTCCTTTTAATTCAATTTTATCTTTGTTAGGCATAGTAAATAATTATTTATCAATAAGTGAACGTATCCATTTAAAATCCTTCCACGCATCTGGCTTCCAATTGGAATTTCTCAATAAAGCAGCTGGGTGATAAGTAACGATTAAATCTGTTCCATGATAATTATGAATAATATTGCGCATATCTTTCAACGACTTATCCACACTCAGAAGCGTCTTTCCAGCGACTCTGCCTAAAGCTACAATGAGTTTTGGCTGAATCAAATCAATTTGATTAACCAAATATGGTTCACATTTTTCTATTTCATTTTTAGANGGATCGCGATTATCTGGAGGCCTACATTTTAATACGTTGCATATAAAAACATCTTTTTCTCTGGATCTATTAATAGCAGAAAGCATTTGGTCTAATAATTTTCCTGCCCTACCTACAAATGGCTCACCTTTNAGGTCTTCTTGTTCTCCTGGGGCCTCGCCAACAAGCATCAGTGAAGCTTTGGGGTCACCAACTCCAAAGACAAAATTATTTCGAGTTGATCCTAGTTCACATTTTAAACAGTTTTTTATTTCATTATTATAAGAAATTAAGTCAGTTGATCTTTTTTTTAAAATTTCACGTTTATCCTGACTATTTATATTTGGGCCTTGCTGTCCTATTGAAAGGAAAACTTCATTTCCAAATAATTCTTGATATTGTTTAAAATATCTTAATTTTTCATCATTCAAAAATAATTCTCAAATTATTATGATTCCTCTTGATCTTTTTTCCATTCAATCGTTCCATCTAAAAATTCATTTACCGAAACGGATGTTGGTTTTTCAAGCTCTTCGTAATCATCGGGGTTGGTCTCAATAACCTCATCATATACTCCCATTTCATCTTCTTCGGTTGAATCAATTATATCTTCTTCAATTCTATCGCTAAGTACTTGCTTTGCTCGTTTTGACATAACGACAACAGATTCATAAATATCATCAGCGTGATTTTCCATCTCACGAATGGATAGTGGTTCAAGTGACATTCAGCACTCCTTTTGTTTCATTTTGAATAATTTCTAAAATTTTATTTGTAGCGTCTTCAAGTTTATCATTAACAACAGAGAAATCAAAATTTGATTTATGTGATAGTTCAAACTCAATCCTTTGCAGTCTTTTTTCTATTATTTCTTTTGTGTCAGTACCTCTTTTCTCTAATCTTGTTTTTAATTCATTTAAGCTTGGTGGTTCTATAAATATTGATATGGCTTGATTTGGAAAAAGCTTTTGAATAGACATGGCGCCCTTAACATCGACTTCTAATAAAAGTAGTGTCTTATTATCGACTGACTGTTTGATTTGAGATTTTGACGTTCCATANTAACAATCAAAATGAAAATTCCATTCTGTATACTCATCATTTTCAATACCATTTATAAATTCTTCTTCAGTCACAAAAAAATAATCAATACCATTTTTTTCATTTAGTCTCATTTTCCTTGATGTGTGTGATACTGAAAATTGTATTCTGTCTACTCTCTTTTGTATTTCTTTACATAAAGTAGATTTCCCTGAACCTGATGGAGCGGTGATTATAATTAAATTTTTCATAAGATATTTTGGATTTGCTCTCTAATCTTTTCGGCTTCATCTTTCATAATAATAATAATGTTTACTATTTTGTCTGAAAAACTTTTTGATCCAATAGTGTTAATTTCTCTNCCTATTTCTTGAAGAAGAAAATTTAATCGTCTACCTGCAGGATCTTTATCTTTTGCTATTTTTTCAAATTGACTAAAATGACTTTTTAGCCTAACAACTTCCTCAGTTATATCTGATTTTTCAGCAATGATTGCAATTTCTTGATTAATTCTAGTTTTATCGAGTTGAATATTGCTTGTTAACTCGGATAGTCTTTTTTTCAATTTACTCATTCTTTTTTTATGTTCAGCGGGTAGCTGTTTTTCAACTTTATTTAACTCATTACGTAAATTGCCTAATCTTAATTCAATATCTTTTTTTAGTTTTAGCCCNTCCTCTTTTCGCATTTTAATAACTTTATTGCAAGCATCGGATATGGCTTTAAGGATTATTTTAGAGTCTACTGGTTTTATGTCATTTGATTTAAATAAATCACCAGAATTAATGATATCACTAATATTTAATTTTTGATCATATTTTTTTTCTATTGAATTAACAATTTTTAACAACGATTCAAAATGACTTTCATTAAAAGTATGCAAACCATTATCATTATTGCCATTAGATTCAAAATTAATATGCACTGTTCCTCTGATTAACCTATCCGAAATTAAATCTCGTATTTTTTTATCNATAGATGGATCTATATCAAAACCTCTTATTTTTAGATCAAGAAACCGTCCATTTACAGACTTAATCATAATTGAGATTTTATTATTACCCCTTCCGGCTGAGGATCTGCCATAGCCTGTCATACTGTTAATCATTTTATTTTAACTCCAAAAAAGCGTGGAAAGTTACAATCTTCANGACAATGGTAAAACAATTATAGAAATTCAAATAATCTATAATTTATCAATATACTCCAAAATTAAATCAGAATTTATACTTAATGATATAAGATGGGTTGAGCCCAAACCTGAGTTTCGCGGTTCATTCAAAAANGCATAATCTAGCGAGATATCTTTCCAGCTTAATCCCACTCCCATTGTTATGGATTCAATTTTATTTCTACCAAAGCGTATTGCAACAATATTATTATAAATAATATTTAATCCAAATAGTGCGTAGNTGTTGTTTTTATTTATACTTGAAGATGATTTATTGATTCCATTGGTATCCCAAACAAAATCGACATTCCCTTTGGCGTTTATTTTCATCTTTTCGAAGAAATAATTATGTGAGANTCCTGTCACNATTGTTGGCTTAAATCGTTCAATAGTTCCATTATTCCAAACTTGCCAGCTTGTAGTAAAATCCCTGATCAATAGGCCCATTCTACCATTTTGCCAAGGATGAGCTATAAAGCCTAGGTCAAGACCAATCCCTGTTGAAGAAAATTCACCTAAGGTATGATAGAGAGATTTTATTCCGATTCCAAATTTGTATGATTCCCTATCCCATGCGGTGCTAATATGTATACCTGTCTGTTTTTGCGAAAAGTAAGTTAATTTGTTTTTATCTAAACGTTCTCCCTCATCAAGAAGACCATTACCCTCTCCAATATCACCGGTTCCAGGAATACCATCTAAACCAAAATCAATNAGTATATTTCTCGTATCNGGTATTTGATCTATGCCCTCATATAGAATGATAAGGTTTAATGGCCTACTATAACCNGTTAATGGAAAACCAATTAAATCGCTATTTATCATTCCACCCATTCTACTTTGATGGGTATAGTTAATATTATGCCTGGAAGAATAACCGCTTGAAGCGGGATTAAATAAAGAAGATGTCGTAGTGCCATAATCTGTTACTGCAGCAGAACCTATTGATAATATCCGTGCATCTCCTGCGTTTTCATATAACTGCCAACCGTATCTAACCCAATACGATTGAGAGCTAACTAAGGTGAAGAAGAAAAAAAGGGGTATTAGGTTTTTAATTTGGAAAAACCTAAGCATTAATACCTTTACCCTTTATTCTATAATTATCCTCTCTTATTGTCAATTCATTTTTATCNCAAAATTCTAATAAAGGTATAGCGTTCTTTCTAGTGGTAGAGGTTATTGATTTGAATTCAGAAATACTTAATTGGCTATTTATCTTAAAAAATGATTTCAATTGGATTACAAGTTTTTTATGATAATCTTGATGTATCCATAGGTCTGAGGTTATTTGAATTATTTTTTCTTTGTCTTTTAATATATGTAAAATTTGTAACGCTTTATCAGGGTTCTTATTTTCTATATCAGAGGAAGTCAAAAGATTAAATTTAGAGTTTTTTATTTTATTTTCGATCGTATTGGCCATTTCTATATCTGCACTTTCAAGGATCATTTTATTATTCTTAAGGGCATAGCCGGCATTGATCATTGATACTTCATCTTCTAATTGATTTATAATATAATCAAACCATTTTTTACTGTAACCAACCATATTGATTAATTCTTCTCGNGGGATCGATTTTTTATAGGGATGTTTCAAGTGAAATTTATTAATCTTATCTAAAATTTGATTCATTGATCTATCTAGGATAGTTGTGTTAAATAAAAGATTGTTATCATTAACGATCTCCTGACCATCAATCCAATTATTAATTTGAGAGAGATTGGTATTAAACACTATTAACCATTCTTTTATGGATAACGGTTTTTTCCAATTAATATCAATTAATTGATTTATTCTTTTTGATGGATCAAGTTCCAATGTCTGGACCAAAGCTCTCAACTCTTTTTTTAATAACCTTGGGTTTTGATCCAAAATCACACAGCCCGCTATGGTTTCCATAGGGGAAAAGCTCCTAATAATGAATCGCTGATCATTGATAGTAGGTACTGGCTTATTTAATTCAAGTAATATATTAGCTGATTGCCCTGAAGATAAGGTAAGGCCATAGGTAATTGCTTTTGCAGTAACCTGGCAAGTTCCAATATGCAAATGCACTGATTGTTTATTTTTTATTTTCCACTTTGTGTTATTAGCCATTTTTATATGAGCAATAATTTTAGATGTGGGCTTGATTAAATTCTTTTCAACTAGCGCAAACCCTCTTCTAATCTCATTTTTATCTATATTAGATAAATTGATTGCAGCTCTATCTCCCATCTGAACTAATGGTGTTATCTCGCCGTGGGTCTGTATTGATCTCACGGTTACCTTTTTACCTTCTGGTATAACTTCCAATTCATTACTAGGCTCTGCCTTACCTGAAATAACAGTTCCCGTTACCACGGTTCCATGGCCTGTTTTTGAAAAAACCCTATCAATCGGTAAGTAAAAAAATCCTCTATCGTGATTAGCTTGTACATTTTTACAAAGCGTAGTGATTTCTTCTTTTAGCTGATCAATTCCAGTCCCGGTTTTGGTAGAAGTTCTAATTATATTCGCATTTTTAAAATTAGTGTGTTCGATAGTGGTTTTGATATCTTTTTCAACCATCTCAATCCAATTATCTTCTACAGTGTCAGTTTTTGATAGGGCAATAATTGCGTGTCTAACATTTAAAAAATGTAATATTTCAATGTGCTCGTATGTTTGAGGCATCAATCCATCATCAGCAGCAACTACAATCAGAGCTATTTGTATAGTAGATACACCAGCAACCATGTTTCTAATAAACTTTTCATGACCTGGAACATCAATAATGGTGATTTCTTTATTATAATAAGCAAAGCCTAAATCAATCGTCATTCCTCTGTTTTTTTCTTCTAAAAGGTGATCTGTATCTGTCCCAGTTAAAGATTTAACAAGTGATGTTTTTCCATGGTCAATGTGGCCGGCTGTGCCAATAACAATTTGCATAGATTGGTTTACCCCAAAACTTCAACAATAGAGCTTAAGAGCAATTTTTCCTGACTAGAAATTATTGATTTGAAATCAATATAATAGTTATTGCCTTTAATATATCCGACAACTGGATTTTGAGCATTTCTAAATTTATCTGATAGCTTTGCTGGGGTATATTTTTTGGAACTGATTTTAAATGCTATTGAATCAAATGTAGCTCCAGGAAGTGTGCCGCTTCCTGCCTCAACAAACGTTTCCTGAATTGATATATTATGATTTGATCTAAGCTTAGTTGGTATAACCGATAAGAGCTTATTGGCTCGCTTTTCTAGCTCCTTTCTAGTTGTCACCATCAGTGAGAGTGTCAAATTATCATTTATTGAATCCATACGCAATGAACGTAGAGTTTCTTCAAGCAGCGAAATAGTCCATTTATCGCTCCTTACGGTTCTTGCGATGGGGTTTACCTTGATTCGCTTAATTAATGACCTTTTTCCAGCGATTATCCCGCATTGTGGCCCTCCCAAGAGCTTATCGCCTGAAAATGTGGTAATGCTTGATCCAGATTTAATAACATCGTGCACTATCATATTCGTTGGTATGCCTTTATTTGATAGGTCTAGAATCTCACCACAGCCAAGGTCCGACATAACTGGAATACGTTTTTTTCTACCTAATTCAACCAACTCATCTATTTTAACCTGTTTTGTAAATCCAGAAATGATATAATTGGATGTATGAACCCATAATATTAAACCCGTATTAGAAGAAATAGCCTTTTCGTAGTCACTAATATGTGTTCGATTTGTGGTACCAACTTCAACAAGTTTGCATCCACTTTTTGTAATCATATCTGGTATTCTAAATGAACCGCCAATTTCAACTAACTGTCCACGAGAAACAATTACATCTTTACCTTCGGCTAATTCATTTAACGATAATAAAACTGCGGCTGCATTATTATTAACGACCATTGCATCTTCCGCACCAGTTATCGAGGAGATTAATGCAGAAATATGTTCTTGTCTCTGACCGCGTTTACCGGTTTCGAGATTTAATTCTAAATTAACATATCCAGATAGTCTTTTTGATACTTTGCTTATAATTTTTTTACCAACTGGGGCTCTACCAAGACCCGTATGAAGAATAATGCCCGTAGCATTAATTACTGGTTTTATGCTCGCGGTAGATAGTTTGGTTATCTTTAACAAGATGCTTTGTATGATTTGGTTGCGATCTAATTGAAGGCTTCCTTGTTTAGCTTGAGATCTAAATGCTGCAATTTCATCTTTAATTATATATTTTATATATTTATCATTATGATATTTATTATCATTTATCTCAAGTAATACTTCAGATACAGATGGGAGTTTTAATAGATCTTTCTTTTTCACTTATATGATAACTTTCTTAATCATTCTATAAACTAGATCGATACATTAAATATGAAAATATTAATCCCGGGAATAACAAAATCCCCATAACAGGAAACACTATTGACACGCCATAATTTACGGCAATCACACCACTTAGTCCCGCTGCAAATGAACCTATGCCAAAACTAATAAAGAATCCCAATCCATAGATAAATCCTCTATTTTGATTATCAGAGAAGTCAGAAACAAGAGTATTACCAATTGGTTGATTGCTAAAATAAATTATTCCAAGCATTATACTGCAAATAATTAAGGTAATGTTTGAAGTTATTCCCAAAAGGAAGAATACTGGGATATTTAACAGAATAATTATCATAAAAGATATTCTTTTGTCGAATTTATCGCCGATTTTTCCTCCTAATAACGCACCAATCATTCCCGCAAGAAATACTATCGTTGGAAAAAGCCCTGCTTTCATATTTTGAGAAATTTCTGGTAAAAACCCATAGGTGTTTTCAGATAAGTGAATTGGCATAAATGTCGTAAAGCCATAATAAGCCATTCCTAAAAATGAATTGGTAATAAAGTAATAAATGAGTGCAGTTTTATTGGTTTTCCTATTTGAGCTCTCTGACTGTCTATTGATAAATTGGCTTTTATTAGGGATATTAATAAAAGTTATCAATGCTAAGATTCCGTTTAAAATTCCTAATGTAAAATATGAAGCACGCCAAGAAATCAACCCTGCCAATGATACAGCAAGCAATGGGCCAAAAGCCGAGCCTAAAGAGCCAAACATACCATGCACAGCCATGCCTTTTGATACTTTATTTATACTTTGCGAAATAAGTGTTAGTCCGGTAGGATGATAAATACTACAAAAAAGTCCAATAAAACTTAATCCTACAACCATCGTGATAAAGTTTGGTGAAAGCGCTACTACAAAAGCCGATATTGATGATCCCAATTGATATATTATCATTAGTTTTTTTCCGCCTAAGTACCTATCCAGCCAGCCTGCAGGTATCGCGCCAAGTCCAAATAATAATGCGCTAATTGAAACAACAAATCCTAATGTATCAAGTCCCACGTTATATTCTTTTTGAATAATAGGAATTAAACTTGGAAACGTTAGCATTAATGCGTGGACCAATGAATGACTGGAGCCTGTAATTCCAATAATTATTTTTTCAAATTTTGTCATAAATAAAAAACCCTCACTACCTTATGATAATGAGGGTCAATAGTAGCAATGTGAAAAAAAATTACTTCTTTTCGGCAATTCTGATCGCTTTAGCGCCTGTTAACTTTCTCATATAGTTTAATTTTGCACGACGAACCTTACCTTTTTTCTTCACAGTTATTTTACTTATCATAGGAGAGTGTACAGGAAAAATTCTTTCAACTCCAATACCGCCTGATATTTTTCTTACAGTAAACGTTGCCGAAACATCGCTACCTTTCCTACCAATCACTAAACCTTCAAATTTTTGCACTCGTTCTTTTCCTCCTTCTATCACCCTTACATCTATAGCAACCGTGTCACCTGCTGAAAATTCAGGCAGGTCTTTCTTTAATTGATTCTCAACTATCGGTTTAATCTTGTTCATCTTTTTACTCCGATTTATTATTTATATATTTTTTCCAAATATCAGGACGTTTTGATTTGGTGATCTCAACCTGTTGTTCTTTTTTCCAATCCGTGATTTTACTGTGATGTCCTGATAAAAGGACATCCGGAACTTGCATTCCTTTAATCTCTCTTGGTTGTGTATAATAAGGCACATCTAATAGCTCTGATGAAAACGTATCTGACTTAGAAGAATTAATATCATTCAGCACACCAGGCAATAGCCTTACGATGCTATCAACAATCATTAATGCTGGTATCTCACCACAGGATAAAACAAAATCACCCATTGAATATTCATGCGTTACATATTTATCAATAACGCGTTGGTCTACACCTTTATAGTGGCCGCAAATAATTACAATCTTTTCAACGCTTTTATTCTCTTCAGCGGAATCTTGACACCAAGGAATACCTTGCGGAGATGGATACAAAACTCGCATACCATCCTCACCGCAAAATTTATCAATTACAAAATCAATTGCTTTGAATAATGGTTCCGCCATCATCACCATTCCAGGACCTCCACCATAAGGAGCATCATCAATCTGTCGATAAGTTCCCTCAGTAAAATCTCTTGGATTTACAATATGAATATCCAAAATTCCTTTATCAACAGCTTTTCTTATCATTGAGTTTTGGATTACAGATTCTACCATATCTGGAACAGGCGTAATTATTGCAATTTTTTGCTTCAATCTAATAACCCTTCTACGGGTGAAATAGTTACGAGCCCTTCCATCACATCCACAGAGTAAATAAACTCTGGTACAACAGGAATTAGGACTTCTTTATTATTGTTAGATATAACATATGCATCGTGCGCAGGCAAACTCATCATATCTACTAATGTACCTATTGGCTCACCCGATACGGTGACAACTGATGCTCCTATTAAATCTGGTGATATAAGGTTAATTGGATCCTTCTCATTGATAGAGGCAAAAAGAAGCTGACCAATCATGCTTTCGGCATCATCTCTCGAATCAAGACCTTCAAAATGAAACCGAGGTTTTTTTCCGGTACCAGATACATTAGTTAGTTTGACATCTTTTGCAAAATTCTCATCAAACCCAATGAACAGGTCTCGATCTACATATTCATCAAATTGGCGAATTAATGGGCGAACACCAACGTCGCCTTTTAACCCTGTAGCTCTAGTAATTTTTGCAATAGCAAAAAGTTTAGTCTTCATTTAAGTCGATAACTTCTAAACGAGCTCTTTTACCACCTTCTTTTGCATTAATAGCAAATAATATGGTGCGGAGAGCAGAAACATTTCTACCTTTTTTACCAATTACTTTTCCATAATCACCATCGCCAACTGTTAATTCGTAAATTATAGTTTGATCTGATTCTACAGCTTCTACATTTACCTCATCGGGTTTATCTACCAACTTCTTTACAACTGTTTCTATAAGTGACTGCATAATTAATCTCCCTTCAATCTTAGATTATTATTTAGAATTATCTTCTTCAGAATTTTTTTCTTCTTCCGCTGGAGCTTCCTCTTCAGCTGGAGCTTCTTCTTCAGCAGGTTTTTCTTCTTCTTTTGGAGCTTCTTCCTCTTTTGGAGCTTCTTCTTCAGCTGGTTTTTCTTCTTCCGCTTTCTTCTTCTCAGCTTTATTCAATTTTGCTTGCTTGGCTTTTTCTTCTGCCTTTTCAGCACGCCTTTTTAAAGTTTCTTCACGGTCAGCTGCCCAT
>PBCB01000005.1 GCA_002717765.1 Fidelibacterota bacterium
TTTGATGAAAATTCTATAATTAGATTTGATCCTCGTGGAAATATATGGGTCACTTCGAGGTCTAGCGGCATTTTTATTCTAGATTCTAACCGAGAATATTGGCCAAATATTGATGGAATTAATAGCTCAAATAGTAAATTACTCTCAAATGAAATTAGGGATATTAAATTTAGCGCAGATAAAGGATTGGCCTATATTGCTACAAATCTAGGGGTAAGTAAATTCAAAATTCCGTTTGCTTCAGAAATTAAAAAAACCAATCAGATCGATTTATTTCCTAGCCCATATCGGATACCATCTCAATATCCTTTAACAATAGATGGAATTCCTGAGAAAAGCTCTATCCAAGTAATGACTTTGAATGGCACAATAGTTGCAACAATAGATGCAAATCAAATTAATGGCTATCAAGCTTTTTGGAATGGGCTTGATGATAATGGTAATTTTGTTGGCAGTGGTATTTATCTAATATTGATTATTAGTCAAAAACATAAAACAAGTATAATGAAAAAACTGGCGGTAATAAAAAGTTGAATCCAATTACTAAAACAATCAGAGTTATAGTAGGAATTTTATTAATTCTAATTGGATTAATAGGGGGATTGATTCCAATTTTTCAAGGCTGGATATTTGGGATACCAGGCCTAATGCTCTTAGGAAGCGTTTTTCCTTCTGTCAAAAGAATGACAAAAAAAATTGTCAATAAGGCTAAAAAGAAAATTAAACGCTAGATTTTAACTAGCACTCTAATTCTTATTTATTTTTTGATACTGCTTTATATAGCCAAACAATCATTCCAGCGAACAATACAGGGCCTAGCCAATTAAATTCACCCAATTTTGGCCACCAATCTTTATTTCCTGATAGGAAAATAGGTACAGCAACAAGTATACCCATTAGCGCTTCTCCTGTAATAAATCCAGATGACATAAGGAGACCTTTTTTCTCTGAATTTTCAGTGCCGCCAGCTGTTTTGCCAAGATGACTGACCATACCTCCAATGAAAATAGGAACTGTTAATGTAATGGGAAGATAGATTCCAACAGCTACAGCCAAAACTGGTACGCGAAAATCAGATCCAGCTTTTTCTTGCCTAAGGTCTATAAGGATTAAAGCTACAGCTATTAAGCCACCAATATAAACAAACATCCACGGTAAATTTCCAGTAAATACACCATCAGCAACTGATTTCATTAATGTTGCCTGAGGAGCTGAAAGGGTAGGTGATCCAATAGTATATGCAGTATGTAAAATATCAAGAACTAACCCAAGTACAATAGCAGATGATAATGTACCTACTATTTGCATGACTTGCTGCTTCCAGGGTGTTGCGCCAACCAGTTGTCCCGCTTTCAAATCTTGAAGATTGTCACCTCCAATAGCAGCAGCACAACAGACCACTGCACCTACCATAATTGCGCTTGCAGCACCCGTACCAGAACCCGTACCTAAGAGGGCAAGTAATAATATTGAGGTAAATAATATCGTTGCAATTGTGACCCCAGAAATAGGATTATTGGAAGAACCAACTACACCTGCCATATACGCAGCTACCGCTGAAAAAAGAAATCCAAATACCATCATCACAACAGTCAAAAGCGCAGCTACTGGAAGCGAATCAACTATGCCAACATAAAGCAAAAAAACTGGTACTAATAGTGCCAAAAGAGCAATGCCTACATAATTGATCGGCATATCTTTCTCCTCCGTTGGGATATTTTCATTCGATGCATTATTTTTCAAAGCATCAAGACTTGCCCTAATACCTTCAATTAAGGGTTTGAATAGTTTAATTAAAGACCAAACGCCCCCAACAACCATAGCGCCTACACCTAAATACCTTATTTTTGTAGTCCAAATATTGAATGCAGCATCAAGAGGGTCTCCTTGAAAGCCAACCATCGCGGAATAAATTGGTATTGCAAATGCCCATGATATCAAGCCACCAGCTACTACTAAAATTCCAATATTTCTACCAACTATATATCCAACTGAAATTAGAGCTGGGGATAAATCTGTTCCAATTCCAAAAATTGAACCCCCTATCGCACGAGCACTAGCCGCCTCAACGTGCCACATACCAAAACCTTGCTGGAACAATTTCATTAAACCTCCCGCCAGACTTGTTAGTGCAATTGTTCCAAGTCCACCGCTATTTTCAGTAGATTTTTCCTGTTTGGCTTCATCGCCGGCTCTAAGCACAGCTGCAGTAGCAACACCTTCTGGGTAAGTTAGTTTAGCATTAATAATTAAGGCACGTCTTAGTGGCACAGTAAATAGAACACCAATTACACCCCCAATGGCTGCAATCTTAGCAACTTCAGCATAGTCAAATGAATCCCAATAGCCTAATAAAACTAAGGCCGGTATTGTAAAGATAACACCTGCAGCTAGAGACTCGCCAGCCGATGCTGCAGTTTGAACAATATTATTTTCACGAATATTTGAATTTTTAAAGAGCGAAAGAACGCCCATTGAAATCACAGCAGCAGGAATAGATGCGGATACAGTCATACCAGCAAAAAGTCCTAAGTATGCATTGGCACCAGCTAAAATCATCGAAAGAATGATTCCAAGGAAAACGGCTTTAATTGTGATTTCGGAATTTTGATTATTTGACATATTTATCCTAGTTGATGTTCAAAAAAAAATATGATATACGTAACGATTAAACAAGTATAGAAATAAATTTTTATTTTTTTGTACCTATTTTATAATCTTTTTAATTTATTAATGAATGGGGTGCTGTTATTTAAGCAGGTGATAATGGCTGAGAATAAACCCGAGTACCTGATCTGGATAATACCAGCGTAGGAATCGAATTATGAAAAAATTTATTTACCACAATCTTCCCTTATTTTTTTTCTTCTCTTTTTCAATGTCTCAAAACATTTCCGTATCGGGTATTGTGATCAATGATCAAACCCAATCTCCTTTATCAAACGTAAATATCGTATTCAATAATAGTGGTACGGTTACCGATCAAAATGGCAAGTTCAAATTTTTTACAAATATTGGGGATAGTTTATCCTTTTCCCATATAGGTTATAAATCCGTAAAAATAGAGGCTAGAGCTAATCTAGTCGTACTTATGCATCCATCCTCATTGATTGGTAGTTCTATTNATGTGAGCGCATATAGAGCTATTTCAGGACTGACCCCTGTATCCTTTTCAAGCCTAACAAAAGAAGAGATTAAGCTCAAATATACAGTGCAAGATATTCCCATGGTTCTTTCAACTGAGCCGGGTGTTTGGGCTTATAGTGAGAGCGGGAATGGGACAGGCTATTCATANGCCTCTATTCGAGGTTTTGACCAAAGCAGGATTGCCGTCCTTTTTGATGGAGTTCCAATGAACGATAATGAGAGTCACCAAGTCTATTGGGTAGATCATGGAGATCTGTTATCTGATGCTAAGGATATACAAATACAACGCGGCATTGGTACTAGTTTATACGGATCTTCTTCGATTGGTGGCTCTATTAATGTTAGAACNCAAATTNATAGTGAATCACGCGAAATTAACNTGTCGCATGGCTTTGGAAATTGGAACACAAAAAAATACCGATTAAAATATCTATCCGGAAAAGATTTNGGTGAAAATACCAGTTTAGCGATTCGAATGTCAGCGATAGACTCAGATGGTTATAGAAAAGAACATGGATCATCTCAAAGAGGTATATTTTTTGGGTTAGAGCATCGAGGTGAAATGATTAAGAATCAGTTTAGAGCAATTATTGGATTTGAGAATACTCAGTTAGCATGGGATGGAATTGCAAAAGCTGATATTGAAAATCTTAATAAAAGACGCGCAGGCAATAAAGCTTATACGGATGATTTTTTACAGCAGATTTATTCATTGAACTCTATTGCAAAGTTTAATGAAAATTTCTCATTTAGAAATGTTAGTTACCTGGTTTTGGGCAAAGGGTATTACGAAGTCTTTAAGCAAGGACAGGACTATTATTCCTACAACTTAGATATTAATAATATCTATGATGATCAAACTGAATTATCCATAACAACTGATTTACTTAGACGCAAATGGATTGAAAATAATTATTACGGTATCGTACCCATGCTTACTTATAGTAACAGTGATATACGATTTGATATTGGTGGAGAATTTAGAGCGTACAAGGGTGATCACTTCGGAGAGGTTACCGCATTCTCTGACACTCAGCTTAGTGCTCAATTTTCTAGTAATTGGCATAGGTATTATCAGTATCTTGGAAAGAAAAATATTTTAACAGGGTTTGCGAGAGTTCTTTGGTCTCCTACCAATCAGCCTTTCGCAGTATCGATTGATTTGCAAAATCAGAATATTCATTGGGATTTAAATCAAGATAAGATTGGGCATGCCGCTGGGCATAATTTATCTGCTGATTGGAATTTTTTAAATCCTAGAATAGGCATGCTATGGGAGATAAGCGACTCCTTGAGTTGGTTTGTTAATATAGGAAAGACACAGCAAGAGCCTGCTGATAATCAAATTATCACACCAGATGATATGTTTAGTCAGCCCGTTATGGCTGCGAATGAGGTTGTTTCTGATTTAGAATTAGGAATGAATTTTTCATTCAATAATGGCTATGCAAAGATCAATGGCTACAGGATTCTATTTTTGAATGAACAATTAAAAAATATCAATCTAGAGCAAGAAGGGGAGTACAGTTATTTTTTAGCAGACTCAACAACGCACAGCGGATTTGAATATGAATCTTATTTTCAAATCAATAATAAGACTTCTATTGCTATAAATGGTGCAATGCAGATGAATGTCTTTAACAATGGAAATTTTTTACCAAACAATCCCTCCAGTTTATTCAATTTATCTATGAATTATGATTTAAATGAGAAACTATTATTATTTGCACACCTAAAAAGAATTGGTGGGATGTATATTGATAATGTCAATTCTGAAGATGGATACATAAAGGGCTATGGAGTTATTGATTTAGGAGCGCATTTTTCATGGAATGCACTAAGAATCTCTCTTCAAATAAATAACGTTTTAAATAAGCTATACTCAACCTATGGATATAGCTATGAGTATGATGGGTATAATGCATTTTACTGGCCAGGTGCTACAAGAAATACATTTATAAATATTTCATACAGTTTGTAATAGTTATTTATGATATTTTTTATTTTGAATAATTGTAATTGATCTATATATCTGTTCGAGCAAAAATAGTTTTGCCAACTCATGCGTGAAGGTCATTGGGGATAAAGAAATTATTTTATCGCAATTGCTTTTTGTTTGATTATTAAGTCCATCCGATCCACCAATGATGAAGCAGGATGACCTATCATTCATCATAGAAAGTATCTTTGCAAAATTTTCTGAAGAAATTATCTCACCATCTTGGCTTAAAGCAATTTTATAATCTTTGCTCTTTAATAGGTGGGAAACAATTTTTTTATTTTCTGATTCTTTAGTGTTGTTTTTAAAAATTACTTCATCAATCTTAGCTGAGTGCATAATTCTTTGCCGATAGTCGTTGCATAGGTTCAAAATATTATTATTTTTTACCTTACCAATGCTTATGATTTTTATCTTCATTTGTTAATAATTAAGGATTTATAATCAGTAATTTCATTTAACTTTATAACCTAATGCCACTAAATAAAACTAATAATAAGCGCTTATATCTCATTGATGGGTATGCCATACTTTATCGCGCACATTTTGCAATGATTAGAAATCCATTAATTAACAGCAAAGGTATGCATACATCTGCTTTATTTGGATTTATAAATCAAATAATGAAATTAATCAATAATGAAAAGCCTGATTTTATGATTGCAGCATTTGATTCATCTCAAAAAACATTTAGACATGATAAATATCCAGACTATAAGGCTACCAGAGAAAAAATGCCCGACGAAATGATTAGCCAGTTGCCTTATTTATGGAAAATTCTAGAATCTATGGATATACCCACGCTTGAAGAACCAGGTTTTGAGGCGGACGATATTATAGGAACTCTGGCAACGATGGCATCTAAAGAAGATTTAGAAGTTTTTATCGTTAGTGGTGATAAAGATTTTATGCAATTAATTAATGATAATATTTTCCTCTACACACCATCAGGGCGGAAAGCAGATATAAAAATATACGATCGTTCAGGTGTTATTGATAGATGGGGAGTTCCTCCAGAAAAAATAATTGACCTTTTAGGCTTAATGGGCGATTCATCGGATAATGTTCCCGGCGTTCCCGGCGTTGGTGAAAAAACAGCTGTAAAACTAATTAAAGAATATGGGTCCTTGGAAGCCTCGCTTGAAAATGCAGGCGAAGTCAAAAATAAACGAGCGAGGGAAGGGCTTTTAAATGCAAGAAGCGAAGCCGTGCTAAGTAAAGAGCTTGTCACCATAGATACCAAGATGAAAATAGATATTGATTTTTCATCTCTAAATACAAATTCAATTAAAAAAGAATCATTGGCAGAGATTTTCCAAGAATTAGAATTTGAGACCCTTCAAAAACAGATTCTTGGAAAAAATAATAAAATATCAGTAAAAAAAGATAAACCGAAAAAAGACTATAAAACACTTTTCAAAGAGGAAGAAATTGTTCAATTCTTTAAAACAGTAAAAGAAAATAAATGGCTCTCTTTTGATATTGAGACTACCTCTGTCAATCCAATGACTTGCGATATTGTTGGCTTCTCTTTTTCATGCAACAAACATAAGGGTGTTTATATTCCTGTGCATTATCCTGAAAGGCAAGACTCTCTTTTTGATGATTACACTAATAGAGTGATTGAGTTGATGAGACCCACGATGGAAAACAGTTTAATTCCTAAAACCGGTCAAAATATAAAATTTGATGCGTTAATATTATTACGACATGGATTAAAGGTTCATGGTATGCATTTTGACACAATGATTGCTGCCCATTTATTAAAACCTGAGTTTAGAAGTCTTAAGCTAGATAATCTCAGTCTGGAATATTTGAATTATCCAATGATACCAATTGAAGAGTTAATTGGCACGGGTAGAAATCAAATATCGATGGCAGAAGTTGATGTTGAAAAAGTCTCTTTTTATGCTGCTGAGGATGCAGATATTGCATTGCAACTCACTTATATATTTGAAAAGAAACTAAAAGAAGAAAATTTATTGAAGTTTTTCAATGACGTTGAGATGCCTCTAATTTCGGTTTTGCTCGAAATGGAGTATCATGGAATGTTTATTGATTCAGATCTACTTAAATCGATGTCAAATAAATTTGGGGAAAAATTAAATAAATTAGTAAAAAATATATATTCTGAGGCAGGGTATGAATTCAATGTGAATTCGACCCAGCAGTTAGCAAAGATATTATTTGATATTAAGGAATTACCTGAGATTAAGAAAAGATCTACAGCGGAGGATGTTCTTGAAAAATTAAAAGGTCAGCATGTCTTGCCCGGATTGATTTTAGAATATAGAAAACTAAATAAATTAAAAAATACATACATCGACGCTCTCCCTGAACTAATAAATCCTATAAGCGGACGCATACATTCAACCTTTAATCAAACCATAACTGCAACCGGACGATTATCCTCTAGTAATCCAAACTTTCAAAATATCCCAATTAGGACCGATCAAGGTCGTGAGATCAGAAAGGCTTTCAGATCGAAAGATAATGATTGGGTAATTTTTTCCGCTGATTATTCTCAAATTGAACTAAGAATAATGGCTCATTTGAGCCAAGATAAGGCATTGGTTGATGCATTTAATAAAGGTGAGGATATCCATACCAGAACCGCAGCTGACGTTTTTGATGTTTCCATAGACGATGTACAACCTTCTATGAGAAGAACTGCTAAAATTGTTAATTTTGGCTTATTATATGGCGCAGGGCCTTTTCGTATGAGTCAGGAATTGGGTATTACACAAAAAGAAGCAAAAGCATTAATTGAAACGTACTTTTCTAGATATTCTGGTATAAAAAACTATGTTGAATCAATTATAGAGACTGCTAGGGATAAACACCATGTTGAGACCTTATTGGGTCGTAAGCGACCAGTCTGGGATATCGATAGTAGCAACCATCTACATCGAGAAGCAGCAAAAAGAATGGCGATAAATATGCCTATACAAGGCACGAGCGCAGAAATGATAAAACTAGCAATGATTACAATTTCAAAGCATATCAATTCCGAATCAATGAAATCTAAAATGCTTCTACAAATTCATGATGAGCTAGTGTTTGAAGNGCCAAACGATGAATTAGAATTACTTAAAGATATCGTNGTGGANAAGATGGTTAATGCATTGCCTTTATCTGTTCCAATTGAGGTTGATAGCGGTNATGGAAAATCATGGTATGAGGCTCATTGATGGAAGCGAGTATTACCTTAAAAAAAGTAGGAAAGTTAATTGATGATAAAACCATCCTTGCTGGGCTCAATTTTGGTATTGAAAGAGGATCGTTAGTTGCAATCATTGGAGACAATGAAGCAGGCAAGTCATTGCTATTAAANGTGATATCTGCTTCAGAATATCAAGAATATGGTCAAGTATTTATTGATGGTGTTGATTCAAAAAAACGGCGCACAGAAGTAACTTCAAAAATTGGGTATATTCCTCATGAACTTGATCTTGACCCCTGGCTTACCTTAGAACAAAATATAAGGTTTTCCGGCCTGCTTTATTCTATTAGCCTNGAAACTATTAATACGAGAATGGTTCAATATGCGCGTGACTTACACATTGTTCCNCATCTGAAAAAAATGGTCAAANATCTATCGCCTGGAATTATTCGCATGGGAATGATAATCCGGTCTTTAGTTCATGATCCCGAAATATTGATTTTAGATGACCCTACAGCTTTTATGGATGCGGAATCGTATAGGCATACTTGGGATTTGCTATTAAGACTGAAAGGAGAAAAAACCGTAGTTTATGTTAGCCAATCACTGCAAGAAGTTGAAAGCGCTCANGATAGAATTCTAGTGTTAGAAAATGGAAGAATAGCATTGGATGGCAGCTTAGACCGTTTGCTTGGAAGCACTTTTGAATTTCATCAATTTCAAATNGAGTTTGACTCGCTTACTGANGAGCTTTTTGAAAAATTATCTAAAATACCACATGTGAAGAACCCATCTCGCGTAGGCCATAGCATACATTTTTACGGAAGGGAAAGACGTGTATTTTTNGAAGTATTAAACGTTGCTGCATCATCGGTTATGAAAGATATCAGGATAAAAAAATTGGGCTTGCAAGATTTAATGGATGCAAAGTATGCAAAGGATGGAATTCATTGATCAAGGCACTAATATTAAGAAGGTTGTGGCTATTAAGACATCGNTTAGCGATTACCGTACCATTTGTTATTATTGTTCCTATTTGTCTCCATTTATTTTTAAGTGCTGTAATTAAGCAAATCTATACTTACTCACCCAATGGAATCCCAATGGAATCATGGCTTTTTCCAGGAATAGTATTCAGTTTTGCATCGCTTTCAATGCTGACGATCATCTATAGGGATTTATTTAGCCACCAGATTAATTCGCAGTTTCTTAAANTATTGGCNATTTCGCCAAATAGCAAGTTTATGATTATCTTGAGNATTCTACTAAGCTCATTAATTGAATGTATTATTTATAGCNTTACCGCAATGGTAGTNNTCGTATTTTTCTTACCAGAGTCTTTATCATTAGGAAGTTATTTTATTATCTTATCTTATTTGATTCTTTACCTAGGCTTAATTGGTAGTATGTTAATTTCATTNTCTCTGATTATTCAAAGAGTATCTATATTCCTTTTTTCTTCTATTATAGTNTTGCANCTCCTTTTTGTTGGTTCAAATCTTTTATTTGAGCATCAAATTTATTCTGAAGTATTAAATATAATTTTTTTTAATAATCCATTTAGCATGTTACTAGCTGATTTAAGGAGCCTTATATTTTTTGATGAATTCAATTACATTTGGATTGCTATTTCTGCAGTGATTGCAATTTGCTGGTTGAGCTTTAATGCCTTTCTATTAAAAAGAAAACTAAAACAATGATCGCCTACTTATCCGGAGCTATGGAATTTGCAAGCGATGAAGGCGCAGCTTGGCGAAATAATGTATCTCTTTGGCTAAATAATGAATTAGGACATAAAGCAATCGACCCCGTATTGGAATCAGCAAAGATTGTTGAGGAAAATAATGCCGAAGACTACAGGGAATGGAAAAGCTCAGATCCTGAGCGATATGCTAACTTTATTAAGCTATGTGTTAAAAATGACATTAATATTGTACGAAATAAAGCGGATTATATTATTTGTTTATGGGATGCAAATGTTATCAAAGGGGCGGGGACCCATGCTGAAGTAACGCTGGCCTTTGAATTGAATAAGCCAGTCTATCTGATCAATAAGCTCCCTTTAATGGATCTGAGTGGATGGATCATGGCCTGTTCAACAGAAATTTTTAATGATTTTAATCAGTTGAAAGAATTTTTAATTAAACATTATAGCTAATATGCTAGGACCGAAAGTTGTTATCCATATAGATCGACTTTTAGCTAATTACGATCTTATAAAAAATCAATTAAATAATAATCGCCTAATGGTTGTTGTTAAAGCAAACGCATATGGTCATGGTAGTGTAGAATGCGCAAGGGCACTTGAAAAACATGGCTGCGATTCTTTTGCAGTATTTTCAGCTCATGAAGGTATCGAATTAAGAAAAAACGGCATTGATTCTGATATTTTGGTTTTCAGTAAGATAAATGATTCGTATTTAGATCTAGCTGATAAATATAGATTAACGCTTAATGTTTCCAATCTTTTAGATATTAGCCTTCTTGAGTCATTTAGAATAAAACATGGAAAATCTCCAAAATTTCATCTAAAGTTTGACACTGGAATGACGCGGCTAGGAATAAATCCCAGTGATGCGAAAGAAGCATTTGAATTAATCTCCAAAGATCTCCAAAGATCATGTGAAGGCATATACTCACATTTTGCCACAGCTGATGAAGGAGATTTATCCTATGCGTATGAACAACTATCAAAATTTAAAGAAATCCTAAATATGGCCAATTCTTTAGGTATAAAATTTGAAACTATACACTTTTCAAATAGTGGAGCGGCGCTTAATATAGATCAGAGTGAATTTGACCAAGTACGTGTTGGAATGATAATCTATGGGGCTTTTCCATCAAATGAAGTCCCAATGAATATTTCTATTTTACCAGTTATGGAATTCAGAGCGCCTATTGTTGAAGTAAGGAGCGTAGATAAAGATACGCAAATTAGTTATGGAGGAGTTTATAAGACTGATGCAAAATCTAATATAGGTGTAATTCAATGCGGTTTTGCCGATGGCGTCCCCAGGTCATGGCATCAAAAAGGCTATGTAAGTTATAATGGTAAACAATATAAAATTGCTGGTAGAATCTGCATGGACCAGTTTATGGTAAATTTTGAAAATGATATGCCTCGATTGGGGGAAGAGGTTTTGATTTTTGGATCAAATAATACAGATAGCATCAGAATGGAAACGATAGCAGAAACTATAGACTCAACTCCTTACGTAATTGCCACAGATATTAAAGGTAGAACGCAAAGAGAATATAACAGTTGAAGAAATCCTATAGGATATAGATTTATGAAAAATTTAATAAAATTCAATCATCTATTAAAGGCCTTCAGCTTTTGTTATTCATTGCTATTTTGCCAGTCGTTCAACCACAGCGTTGTAATGCCGGTTCCAGATTTATCCTTTCATCCATCAACTTTTTATGGATTGGATGTGCTAGAGCAGATGGATTTTAAGCCCCTGTATGGAAAGTCGATCGGAATTTTTACAAATCAAACTGCTGTGAACCGGAAAGGAAATCACCTTCTTGATTTACTTAAAAATCACCCCAAGGCTAAAGTTGAAGTAATCTTTACACCTCAATATGGATTATTTACCCATCAAGATAAACGATTCAAGATGAAAGAAGGTGAAAAATACGATCCAGACCATAACGCAAGAATCGTAGAAGTATTTGGAAGAAATATGAAGCCACCAGCATGGTCGGTTAGGGATTTAGATTTAATCCTGATTGATATACAAGATACTGGCGTACGCTTTTCAACATATATATCAACCATGACCAAAATTTTAGAAGTTGCGAGCGAATGGAGCCTTCCAGTTATTGTTCTTGATCGCCCCAATCCTTTAAGAGGAGATCGCGTTGATGGACCTGTAATTCGACCTAAATTTCAATCTTTTGAAGGTTATCACATTATTCCTATAAGGCATGGACTGACAATTGGAGAATTAGCAATTATGGCAAACGAGATGGGTTGGATCAAAGATCTGAAAAGAGCAAATTTAACTATTATACCAATGGCCAATTGGAAGAGGTCTCAATGGTTAGATAGCTCTGAACATCCCTGGATAAATCCCCACCCAGCAATTAAATCGATTCGAACAAATTTATCATTTTCAGGATTTGGTTTACTGGAAGGAACAAATCTCAATGATGGCAAAGGTACAGATAGGCCATATATGAGAGCCGGTGCTCCTTGGCTTTCTGGCTACCATCTTGCAGATAAATTGTCACAAATAAATTTACCAGGTATTAAAATTGTTCCTGTGGAATATGTACCTAGAATGAAACAAACTGATCAAGCACCGCCAATGTACCTAAATGAACTTTGTAGTGGAGTGGACATTCAAATTATTGATCCAAATCTTTATGATCCACTTGCCACTGCAACATCGATCATCATTTTAGCAAATCAACTTTACCCTAGGGAGTTTAAATGGGCAGATTTTAATCGAATTGATATGTTATATGGCCATAGTCAATTAAGGGTTTTTGCGGCACAAGGTAAGCCCGCAAACTATTTACCCCCATTGTGGTTAAAGGATGTCATTAAATTCAATCAATTCCGCCAACGTTTTTTGATTTATTAATATTTCAATGAAATCTTTTTCTGTTGCTTTTCTTTTATTGATATTATCAAATCTTTCAGCTCAAACTCACTTTACGATTCCCCAAAATGTATGGAGAATAACATATAACAAAGAGCATACGGTAGGAAATTGGAAAGCCAAAAAGCTATCAAGTGGAATGAAGCATGTGTATCGTATTGATACTACAACCTTTTCAATCAATCAATACTTCAAACGAACAATTAATCAAGATAGATTGAAAATCGAATACGGATTCACTGATAATTCAACCCTGATATTGAATATTCCATATATCCATAAATTGAAAGAAAATCGCTCATGGAGTCTAACCAATGACTCTTCATCTGCTAGTCTTGATACACTGTTCAACTACTATTATCCAACGCCGGTATCAAATAATGGATTATCTGATATTACGATGGGAATAAATCTGTTGATTCGAGGTGTTCCTGCATGGAGGGGTGGTAAACAAAAATTCTCACTGTATACTGGACTTGATATAATTTTTCCATTTGCTGAGCAATTAAAAAAATATAATTCTAATAGTACTGACAAAAATGGAATTCCAAATCAATTTAAGCATCTACCGCTTGGTGAAGGATTGACCGAGATAAGATTAAGAGTGTTTGGTGAATTATATAGAAAGGGATGGGGTAGATTATTTAATATAAATTGGTCTGTTGGAGTTTCTAGTTTTCAAAAAGATATAATCAATCCCCCAATATCATTTCTTTGGATTGAAAATGCAAGTGCAGACTCAATCTCAAAAACTATTGGGACTGTAGTTCGAAAAAAATCACCACAAATAAATGGCATGCTGAAAGCCCAGATAGAGCTTATTCCAAAGAGGGTTTTCTTTTCATCGGGTATTGATTGGATAGCAAGCGGTCGTGATAAATATTATTCAAATAATGAAAAATGGAATAAATGGATGACCAGAAGGGACGGCTATGATTCTCAAAAAATGCAAACATCCCAATTTGTTAAGTTAAATTTATTTAATTTGGACCCGTTCTTAGTAATTGGACCAGTACCTTTTGAATTAGAAATTGGAGCACGATGGTTTATACCTTACCCATTAACATATCATAGTTATGGAAACCTATCTTCCTGGTTGCAGATTAGTACTTACTTTCAGGCTTGGTGAATTGCATAAATAGAGATGTTTGATAACAAAAAAGAAATATTATCATGGTCATTATATGATTGGGCAAATAGCGCCTTTTCAACAACAGTCATGGCTGGATTTTTCCCCATTTTTTTTAAACAATATTGGTCTACCACATCTGAGGTTACCATCAGTACATGGTATTTGGGATTAGCAAACTCGACCGCATCTATTCTAGTTGCCTCGCTTGCTCCTTTTCTTGGGGCGATTGCAGATAAAGCATCGGTAAAAAAGAAACTCTTAATATTTTTTGCATTCTTAGGATTTATCAGTACCGGTGCACTTTCGATTGTCAATCAAGGGCAGTGGCAAGTTGCAGTCGTATTTTATATTGCAGCCTCTATCGGTTTTATGTCGGCAAATATTTTTTATGATTCACTCCTTCCTAGTGTAGCTCCTAAAGAAAAAAGAGATTTTGTATCATCTTTAGCTTATGCATTAGGATATATTGGAGGTGGTTTATTGTTTCTGATTAATGTTCTGATGTATCTAAAACCTGAGCTATTTGGTATTCCTGATGCTCCAACTGCAATAAAACTATCCTTTTTGACAGTAGCTATATGGTGGGCGGTCTTTTCTATTCCAATAATGCTCTTTGTTAAGGAACCAACAACAACAAATGATATCGGAATTATTAATTCAATAAAATCAGGATGGAGCCAGTTATCCTCTACAATATCTAAGGTCAAAAAGTATAAAGTTGTAACCACGTTCTTAATTGCCTATTGGCTATACATTGATGGAGTAGATACCGTTGTTAGGATGTCTATTGATTATGGCACAAGCTTAGGTTTTTCAACATCCGCATTGATTACAGCATTGTTGATGGTTCAATTCATAGCGTTTCCCGCAACATTGATCTATAATTGGTTTGCATCAAGGATTGGAATAAAGCGAGGTATTTTCATCGGCATAGTTGGATACGCATTAATTTCAATTTTTGCTTCATTGGTATCAAAAGAATGGCATTTCTATGCTATTGCAGTTATGATAGCTTGTTTTCAAGGTGGAATTCAAGCTTTAAGTCGCTCATTGTACTCAAGAATCATACCCAAATCAAACTCTGCAGAATTTTTTGGTTTTTATAATATGTTTGGGAAATTTGCTGCAATCGTTGGACCTCCTTTGGTTGGGTACGTTGGCTTGGTAACGGGCAATCCAAGATTCGGAATATTTTCAGTGATTTTATTATTTATTTTGGGTGGCTTTATGTTACTTAAAGTTGATGTGGAAGAAGGAGAGAGGGTAGCACAGTCAGAATAACTGCTTCAAGGTTCTATTTGCAAGCCTTTAAACTTTTAATCTATTTTTAGAATAAGGATTTTCAATATGTCACAATTTTTAGCAAAATATTCCCAATTTGTCATGCCGGACCATATCAATGTAGTTGGAACGCTTTTTGGAGGTCAAATGATTGCATGGGTTGATTTAGCTGCAGCTAAAGTAGCACACCGTTTTCTAAAAGATACTGAAGCTGATGGTGCCGTTACTCGCACTATTGAAAAAGTAGAATTTAAAGAACCNGTGTTTCTTGGTGATTGGGTTAATTTTACCGCAGCAATTGTTTCAGCAGGAACTACATCAATACATATTGAAGTGAAGGCCTACGCTGAGGGTGGAAAGTCAGACCCAAGATTGGCGTGCGTAGCATCATTGGTTATGGTTTCTGTCAAAAAAGGCGNTCAAGGTGATTACAGTAAGCACCCTCATGGTAAATCAATTAAATAAGATCCTAGCAATAGTAATCTTTTTGAACCTTTCTAATTCCCAGCAATTAGATTCTCTTCAGCAAAACAGTTCAAGCTCAAAGCCCTTAGAAGCAAAAATAGTAACAATATCAGCTAGGCTATCAGTAGGAAANTATAGCCCAAGTGCCTATCGATTTACCTTATTTCCAAGAAATCGTCCTTCCGAAGTATTTATTTCTCGAATGTTTTTTCCAAATGATACCATTCAGGTAGTACTCCCGGAAAACGTACTAAGCCCTGATACTCTTGGCAATATTGCAAGCTTTCAACCAATTGGCGGTGCATACGAAACGATATACCGCTTGTTCAGTAAGTCATCCGGCACTATTGATTTAGGTAGTTTTAAAATTTTACCAAAAACAGATATAATTAAATTAAATATTATTGACGGCATAGACTTTTCTCCAGTCCCACATGCATTGGTTAGTATTTTACAATCAGGCGCCATTATTTCATCTACAATAATGGACAGCATGGGGTACGCTAGATTAAGGATTCCTGTAGATAGGCATAAGGAGGATCCAATTAATATTTTGATCGAAACGGAAGGACGGTATCCTTCTTGGCAGGGCTCTATTGAAGTCACAGAAGGAATATCAAGCAAAACGATACAACTATATCGATTAAATATCATTGATGGTGAAGCGCTATATTCTGTTGTTAATGANCTTACTCCGTTCCGCAAAGGTCCTGAAAATGGCTCTGAAATACTATTCTTCCTTAATAGGGGCGATCAGATTGTTATAAATAAAGTAGCAGGTAATAGATTGTTTGGTAGAGTGCGTATTGATCTTTATGAGAGGCAATCTTCCAATTTTTTTCAAGGGTGGATATTGAGTAAAAACGTTAAACTATTAAATGAGGCTGCNGTCGAAGAGATAGACACGAAAAATGAATAATAAAAAGTATAACCCTCCTCAANAGCTCTCCTCAAATGCTCGCTTTAAGTCTTTAGAAGATTATTCTAAAGAATATTTATCATCTGTTAATGATAGTGATGAGTTTTGGAGTGNAAAAGCAGAACGACTAGATTGGTTTGCAAAGTGGGATAAGGTAAGNGATGTTGATTTTTTTACACCCAAGATCAAGTGGTTCATTAATGGAAAGTTGAATGTTAGTTATAATTGTTTAGATCGGCATATTAATAATGGCGATGGAGAGCGCGTTGCATTGTTTTGGGAAGGTAATGACCCTAATGANAATAAAAGCTTTACCTATAATCAGCTACTAATTGAGGTAAACAAATTTTCTAATGTATTAAAAAAATTAAATATCTCAAAAGGTGATAGAGTTTGCTTGTATATGCAAATGATTCCAGAACTTCCGATTGCCATGTTGGCATGTGCGCGAATAGGCGCTGTNCATTCTGTTGTATTTGGAGCTTTTAGNCCAGACTCGCTTCGAGATAGAATTAATGATTCTAGATGCAAGGTTCTCATTACTCAAGATANGGGTGTNCGTGGAGCTAAGTTTAATATTCCTATGAAATCGAATGCAGATAAGGCAACTGAGCAAACTCCATCAATTAAAAACNTAATTGTTGTAAAAAGAACAGGGCAAGAAGTGANCATGAAAGAAGGGAGAGATTTATGGTGGCATCAGGAATGCGAAAATATTGATTTGCATTGCGACCCTGAGCATATGGATGCAGAAGATCCGCTTTTTATTCTTTATACTTCTGGATCCACGGGAAAGCCAAAAGGGGTCATGCATACTACTGGTGGCTATTTANTATATGCAAATTTTACTTTTGATACCATTTTTGACTATAAAAGCAATGATATTTACTGGTGCACNGCCGATATCGGNTGGATTACAGGACACTCATATATTGTTTATGGACCACTATCAAATTGTGCGTCCTCAGTGATTTTTGAGGGCGTTCCAAATTACCCTGATTTTGGAAGATTTTGGGATGTTGTAGAAAAGCATAAGGTTAATTTATTTTATACTGCCCCTACAGCGCTACGNGCGTTAATGAAGGAGGGTGATGATTGGGTAAAGAACCATGATTTAAGTTCTCTTAGATTGCTAGGAACGGTTGGAGAGCCAATTAAACAGCCAGAATGGGAATGGTATCACAAATTAATTGGTGATGAGCAATGTCCTATTGTAGATACGTGGTGGCAAACCGAGACGGGCGGTATTATGATTTCACCATTACCAGGCGCAACTCCAACCAAACCGGGATCTGCTACACTTCCTTTTTTTGGAATTCAACCAGCTTTGCTTACCGATTCGGGGGATGAGATTACAGAAAATAATGCCTCCGGACTTCTTGCTATAAAATCTTCTTGGCCAGGCCAGATGAGAACAGTGTANGGTGATCACCAACGTTTTAAAGAGACTTACTTTTCTCAATTTGAAGGATACTATTTTACTGGAGACGGCGCNTTTAGAGATGAGGATGGTTATTATTGGATAACCGGAAGGGTTGATGATGTATTGAATATTTCAGGCCATCGAATAGGAACTGCTGAAGTAGAAGGCTCTATTGGAAAAGCTGATGGGGTTGCTGAAGCAGCTGTTGTTGGTTATGTTCATGAAATTAAGGGTCAGGGCATCTATGCTTTTGTTACACTAATGACAGGTAAAGAGCCAGATTCATCTATTGAAGAAGCAATTAGAGATAGCGTTACTAGAGAAATAGGTCCGCATGCTAAACCTGATAAAATTCAATTTACCCCTGGACTGCCCAAAACACGCTCCGGAAAGATTATGAGGCGGATATTAAGAAATATTGCTGATAATAAACTTGATGATATGGGGGATACATCAACCTTGGCAGATCCATCTGTTATTAATAGCCTAATTGAGGGAATTATAAAATAGGCTAAATCCACTGATCATTTGGTGCGGTCATTTTATTTTCCTTATCACCAGTATTAATAACGCCCTTTGGTTCAATCAACATTATTTCGCACTCATTGCTAGCAAGAGGTTTATGCTCGACGCCCTTAGGAACAACAATCATTTCACCAGGCCCTAAGCTTACTTTCTCATTTCTAAATTCTATTGTCAAATTACCATTTATAACAAAAAATGTTTCATCTGTATCATCATGTTTGTGCCAGATGAATTCATTCTTAACCTTGGCTAGCTTAAACTGATAGTTATTCATTTCAGCAATTACTCTAGGTGACCAATAATCAGATATCTTTTCAAATTTCTCATTAATATTTATTTTTTTTATTTTCATAAAATAATTACTCCCTTAAAGTGATTTATCTATATCATCATTTGATTATTTTGATTAAAATCATAATTTAAAGATCACTTTTTATATAAAAAATTTGTTGAATAAGGATAAAAATGGCAAATCTTTTAAAAATTAAACATATCTCTAATGATTGGCACAATTCAAATGACCAATCTGTTTCTGTAGGAATTTACGAAAATCTTCAATTAAATCGTCAACTTCAAGGTGTGAATAGAAAATTAGGAAGAGCGATTTCACATACTTTATCTGCGGGCTTAATTAAAGGCAAAATAGGTGAAGTAACCCGCATTGTTGGTAAAAAAGGTTTTGTTGTCTATGTATATGGATTAGGAGAAAAGGGAAAATTAACCGCTGAGGTGTTTCGAATAGCGGCTGCAAGCATTGCTAAGGCCTGCATTTCAGATAATATTGATTCTGTCACATTTCTTTTACCTATTGAAGCGAAAGATAGTACAATGTCGCAGGCAGCATCTGAAGGATTGGTATTGGGAAGTTACCAGTTTAACGAATTCAAATCTAAAAAAGATGATTTATGTGAATTAAAACATGCTAGCATTTCTGGTGGAAATAAGAAAGCGGTTGATAGAGGCGCCATTATTGCTAACTGTGTTTGTTTTGCCCGAGATTTAGAAAATCGCCCTGGAAATATTGCTACCCCATCTCATTTAGCGGACAATGCTATGCGTATTGGAGAATCTTCAGATGTAGATGTCACAGTTTTTGATAGAGAAAAATTTACTAAAATGGGCATGGGCGCATTAGCCGGTGTGGCCTCAGGAACTGATGAGCCGCCAAAATTTATTATATTAGAATATTTTAATGGACCAAAAAATCAAAAGCCTAAAGTATTAGTGGGAAAAGGCTTGACCTTTGATAGTGGTGGTATTTCAATTAAACCAGCAGCAAAAATGGATGAAATGAAATATGATATGTGCGGCTCTGGGGTTGTACTTGGAGTTATGAAGGCTGTTTCAATTATTAAACCTAAAATGAATATTGTTGGCATTATTCCTTCAACTGAAAATATGAGTGGTGATAAAGCTTATCGCCCAGGAGATGTGTTAACAGCATACAATGGAAAAACGATAGAGGTTTTAAATACAGATGCAGAGGGAAGGTTAATCTTAGCGGATGCACTTTCATATGCCTGCAAGCATTATGAACCTGAATATATTTTAGATTTTGCAACACTAACCGGTGCAGTAGTCGTTGCTTTAGGTCACATAGCTTCAGGAATTATGGGCACTGACTCTTCTTTAATATCTTCAATAAAAACTTCTTCCGATATTACAGGTGAGAAAGTCTGGGAATTTCCCTTGTGGGATGAATATCTAGATCAAGTCAAATCAAAAATTGCAGATGTAAAAAATCTAGGTGCGCCCGGACAAGCTGGAACGATTGCTGGAGGTGCATTTCTAAAATCATTTGTTGAAGATGACGTTCCTTGGTGTCATTTTGATATTGCGGGATCGGCCTGGGGCGATAAAAAACTTGCGTATCAGAACCCTGGAACAGCATCGGGTGAAGTTATTCGCTTGGTAGTAAATTTATTGGAAATTTAATGGATATAACAGCAATCATAATTTTTATATTAGGTATTCTATCTGGTGTATGTGTCTTCTGGCTTATAAATAGAAAGTCAAATGATTCTTATCAGCAAAATCGTGAAAATCTCAAAGCAGAATTTGGAGACCTTTCCAAGCAAGCCCTAGATCAAAATCTTGATAGTTTCTTAAAATTAGCAGAAAATAAATTTTCTGAATTACTAAAATCATCTGACTCCCAACTCAATCAAAAAAAAGAATTAATCGACCAAACGATTATTGATATGAAATCAAAATTAGAAGGGTTGGATAAATCAACTAATGAGCTTAAAGGTCACGTAGAAAGCTCTAAAAAAGGAATCGGCGATCTAGCAGAAACTACAAATAAGCTCTCTCGCATTCTTTCAAGCTCTCAAGAACGAGGGCAGTGGGGTGAGCGCATGGTTGAAGATATATTGAGCTTTATGGGGCTTGTTGAGGGTATAAATTTTGAAAAACAACTTCAAGCAGGTGATGGTAGGCCAGACTTTACGTTCAAACTACCGAACAATAAGTTAATCAATATGGACGTAAAATTTCCTTTGGTTCATTATGAGAATTATCTTAGTTCAGAAAATGAAAATGAAAAGCTCCAAGAGAAGAATGCTTTTATTAAAGATGTGCGCAGTCATGTAAAGGCTATAGAAAAACGTTCGTATATCAACCCCGAAGAAGGCACCGTTGATTACGTATTAATGTTTATACCGAATGAGAGTGTTTACGCATTTTTAAATCAAGAAGATAAAGACTTAATTGACTTTTCTCTTTCGAGAAAAGTTCTTTTGTGTTCCCCAATAACTCTATATGCGGTGCTATCATTAATTAGACAGGCAGTATCAAATTTTGCTATGGAACAAAAAGCTGGTGAGATGCAAGATTTAGTTGGTGTATTTAGAAAGCAATGGGAACAGTTTACCGAAAAAATACATGCCATGGGAAAGTCAATAAACGCTTTAACAAATCATTATGATGAACTGAAAGGCCCAAGATTTCGCTCGCTTGAGAAGCCGATGGAGAAAATTAATGAACTTCAGCTTGGTCAAGATTCAAAACATAAAGAAATCAAGGATTGAACAAACTACTCCTATTATTTTTTGCCTCTTTCTTGCTTAATTGCGTAGGCCCTGCTGATCCAGATCATGGTTTAGTAGAAAATTTACCTGCTGTGATTAACAAGAATGACGTTTTCTCATTTGTTTTGAGAGCAGATGGCTTTAATTACGATAAGTCATTTGATCTATCGCTTGCAGTGCCAAGCAATAAGCTCTTGCTTTCAACATTGGTTATTACTGATTTCAATAGTCAAGATTCATCAACCATTCAAATTATTGGACAAAACGATACATTGGTTTATAGCTATCTAATCAAATCAAATATTACTGTTACAAGCAATCATGATTATCCTTCACCCAAAATATCAAAAGTTCGATTGAATAATTTTTCAGGGATAATAGATTGGGTTGTTACTGCTAATTAATTTCAGAGCATTGGAAAGCTGATCCAATTGGTGATCCTGGTGGTGCAGTCGGAATATTTATTGGTCGAAATGTCTCGGGCTTATCAATAAATTTATCTAATCGTTTTTTTAACATGCTATTATGTGCCCTTATCCTAAAGTCTTTCGTATTGCTTCGAATTAATCTATTTGATAATTCTTTAATTTTATACATTGCTATAGACTGAACAGCTGGGGAGCTATTTTCATTGACAGCTAAATTCATTAAGTGATCTAGAACAACAAAATCAATATTACGCTTTATTTCACCCTTCAACCCTTTTGGGGCTTTTGCTAATAATGTATTATCTAAAATTGTCTCAATAACCTTTTTTAGCCCCGGCTGCTCTTTGTTTCTGGCATGATATTCAACTAGCCTTGTTGAACGCTCAGGATTAAATAACATTTTGCTTGTCATATGAGCTGCTGTTTCAGCTAAGCTAATACCATCAAAAGTAACGCCTGTTCTTGACTGGAAAGACTCTCTAGTTTTACCCCTACCAGATGCTCGAGGAGGGATTATTTTAAGTAAACGCTCATCCAATGCAAGGAATTCAGGGTGCAATGTTTTTACTAGCGTATTTAGGGACTCTAGTTGAAAATCCGGATCTAACATTTCAGTTATCAGTTGGCCATCGCCTCTTAATGCGTAGCTGTAATTTAGACCACCTATAATTTTTGCAGCAGCTTCAATTTGATAGCGATGTAAAAGGTAGATAGGGACTAAAACATCTCCAAGATCGCTATACGGTTCGCCATATCGAATATTATTTTCACCAAACCTATTTAATGCGACTTTCCTGATTTCAATTAAATTATTGAGCTCAGCTACTGCGTCTTTTCCATTATCCCATAAATGGCTCGCTGGGTGCGCTGACCCTGTTGCCCTGGAGTCTTGATCCGTAATAAAAGTTATTCCTCGCTGAATCCCTTTTTGAATTATTTCCTCCAAAGCCTCATTTTCATCTACCTCATTTGGAAAATCTTGGTAGCCATAGGCTACGGAAATTTTATCCCACTCCCCAATTCCAGTAGCATATGCATCCATCCATTCAATTTCATTTGAACTATTTAATTTCAGCGTTGGATGTGGATAGTCCATTACCGATGCGCGATCAAATGAGCTGGCAAGAAAATTGTGTTGTATACCTATTGTATGTCCAATTTCATGAGCAACGAGCTGTCTTATTCTTGCTAGGGCAAGTTCTTTCATTGCAGTTGGGGTAGTTGATTTGTCTTCATATGGAGCAAGTAATCCTGTTGCAATAAGGTAATCTTGTCGCAAACGCAAAGAACCCAGAGATACATTTCCTTTTATGATCTCTCCAGTACGTGGATCTGCGACCCATCCCCCATATGACCATCCTCTAGTAGCGCGATGGACCCAGTGAATCATATTGTAGCGGACATCCATTGGGTGCGCCCCATCAGGAAGCATTTTAATTTGAAAAGCATTTTTATAGCCAGCAGCTGAAAAAGCATCATTCCACCATTTTCCACTTTCAATCATTGCGCTACGAATGGGTTCAGGAACACCGGGATCTATATAATATACAATCGGCTCTTTTGCTTTACTTGTTTTAGCTTTTGGATTTTTTTTCTCTAGACGGTGTCTTTGTATATATCTTACATATATAGACTCGTCAAGGTTTACAGAATAATCTTGAAAAGAAAGCGGGTAAAATCCTGCCCTTGGGTCGTGTTTTCTTGGGGTGTAATTATCATCAGGAAGCTGGACAAGTGAATGATGTAAGCGCACTGTAATTGCGCTTGCTGTAGGGGTTACTTGGCGAACATATTTTCCAGGATCTGTACCAACATATGTGAGCATTGTCTCCACGTTGGTATTTTCTGGAAAATTCATTGTGCCGGGCATATAGATTGCGGATCGAGAAGCATCCACTTTATAGTTACCCATTTTCTGAGATTTTAATCTATTGATGACTCCATGAGCATCTTGCATAAAAAAATCTGTTGCATCCACCAGAACACGCCCTGATTGTTCAGCCGCTACTTCAAAACCCCAGAGGGTTGATTTTGCAAACCCATCTGCAACTGATTTTTGTTCTTTTTTATCTTTTGTAATCGCTCTATAATAATAATTTGGCTGAATCATCAATACTTTGGGGCCTATGCGTTTAAAAAATACAATTCTTTCATTACCCAATTGCCCTCTATCAAGGCCGATATCATTAGACCCTACACCTGCAGTCAGTGAATTCACATACAGGAATTCTTTATCAAAATCATTTATTTCAAGCCAAAGTTTTCCAGATGTATTATCCCAATACATATTGAAATAACCAGACAGTTTTTTCATATCTTTTGTTTTATTTGATATTGATTCAGACATTATCATGCCTGAAAAAATCATAATCGCGAATAGTTTTTTCATATAATACCTTTTTAAAAAGTTAGACTATTTTATATCCAATCGAGTTTCTTGAACTAACCTTGCCCCATGCACAGATTCACCCTTTTTCAATTCATCTTTTACTTTTTTTAGATTAACCTTTTCTGTTACTTGCTTATCAATAAATGTTTCAGGAATCATTTCTTCATCTTCAATAATTGCTTTTGGTGGATTTTTCTTAATGGTTAAATCAAAATGAACAGTTTCAATCTTCTTTATTTGATTCTCTTCCATAACATTTTTCACATACTTTTTTATGTTACTCACCCTTTTTTCTAATCTCTTTCTGCGTTCAGCCATATTTTTTTCGGCCTCTTTAATCGCATTGATTGTGCCATCGAGATTTTGGGTATATTTTATAATATTTTCAGACTTTGCCTCTAGAGTGCCTTTTAAACCTTCAAGCGTATCGACTATTGCTTCATCTTCTAAATCGGTTAATTCTTCCAGGGCATCTTTATAGTCTTTTGCAATTTCATATAATACTGGTAATGCCATTTTTTTCCCTTTTCTAATATTTATAATAATTGAAATTAGTTCTTAAGCTTATTCAAAAAAATAAATAAAAGCATTTTTGAAATTCAGAAATCAATCTAATTTGCATCTAGAAGTATTTATATAATTTTTTATTAGGTATGATTATGAGACGCATTTTAATTCTTTCCTTTGCCTTATTTTTGTTTTCCTGTGAAGATGAAAAAGAAAAGACCAGTGATTCCAACCTTGTAGGCACATGGAATCTTTCAAATATGGGTGAATACGAGAATGCTGCTAATTGCTCAGGGGCTATTGATAATACGGGTTGGGCTTTTGCGCAGGCATTTGGCATGACAGGATCTTTAGATTTTAAGACGGATGGATCTGGAACTATTAGTGTAACTGTGCTTGGAATGAGCGAAAGTGGCCAATTTTCTTGGTCTGAAGGAAAAAATGAATTTTGCGTTGAAGGAGAATGTATTCCTTTTAAAGTCGAAGGAAATACATTAAGCTATGATGACAAACAAGATGCTTATTGTGAGGATAATGATGGAAACGAAACTAGCCAAACCAGTGAATCAAGCTGTAATAATGCAGGTAATATATGGTACGATGCTTCCTGTACTGTTTCAGAATACACAAAACAATAAACCTTAATAAAATAAAAAATCATAATTAAAATTTTAACTTTCGTAAATTTACCGCATCTAATACTGTAGAGACGCAACAACGAACAAATTATAAGGATTAATATTATGAATAAATTTATCTTGCCATTCGCTTGCATGTTACTGGTTATCACAGGTTGTGAAAACTCTATGCACAGCGAATCTTCAAATCTCGACAGTGCTGAATTGCAGGAACTATCCTCTGAATTAACTTATGACTTAGGGTTGAGCAGATCCTCTGCAGATGCCATGAACAAATCTCTTAATCGTCATGGGAAAGGTGGAAAGCACCGCGAGCCAGGTTTCCTATGGAAAGTTGCAGCTGAAATGTCTGATCAGCTAACAGATGAAGAAAAAGCAGCCTTGTTTGAAAAAATGGATGAGAAAGATATTCCACTATTTGGAGTATCTAAAGGGAAGAAGAGTAAGTCAGGTAAAAAAGGAAAAAGCCAATTTTCAGCTATATACAAAGTCCTAACTGATGACCAAAAAGTTTTATATAAAGCGATGATGGCAGATTATAAAGAAAAGTTTAAATCGCTTCGAGCGCAAGTGAAAGACGGTTCAATGTCAAAAGAAAGCGCTAAAGAGGAAATGAAGGCTCTTAAAGAAGCAATGCAAGCAGAAGTTGATGCACTATTAACTGATGATCAAAAAGCGCAGCTAGAGCAAAACAAGGCAGATCATAAAGCCAAGCGCCAAGCGTATCGTGATTCATCGAAGGCTGTAAAGATTAGCGTTCTTGGGATGTCAGATGATCAAGTATCTTCTTACGATGCGGTAAATCAAGAAGCTAAAGATGCTGCCAGCGCACTATTTGAGCAGTCTAAGAATGGAGATATTGACCGGGAAACACTTCGAGCAAGCTTAAAAGCTGTTTTCTCAGCTAGAAACGATAAGCTTACCGCATTATTTGATGACAACCAATTGGATATCATCAAAATTCATAAAGCCCTTGAGATGAGAATGAAAAAACATCGCTCCTCAAAAGGAGATAAATCCAGAAAAAGCAAAAAAGGGAAAAAGGGCAAAAAAGGGAAAAAGGGCAAAAAGGGAAGCCGAAGTAAAGGCTAATCTTAAATTTAAAAGGCTGATCAGTGATAATTGATCAGCCTTTTTTTTTCTTCAATTTTTATTTAACTTCATCTGATTGTATATGTCTAATAAGCTATATAGGCATTTAGAATAAAAATTGTGAAACTTTCTTTAATCATAATTGTCTAAATAGTATAGAAGCATAATAATTAAAGGATATATAAGTTATGTGTAATGCAATTTTAGAAACTATGTTAAGCGCCTCGCTCTTTATCTTCGGTGGAAATATTGTAGATACCAAGCTTGGGCTTCACCATTTTGAAGATGATGATTATAGTGAAATATTTTATCAGAAACACAATACCATTATAGTTAAAAATTGCACACGACATTCAGAATTAGAAAACATTAAAAAACTAAGGCGCCATCGACCTGAAAGTGGTGGACAAACAACAGTTTATAAAATAACAAAAACAAAGGAAGATGCATGAAAAACTTTTCACTATTAACCGCATTGGCATTATTAATCTTTACGGGTTGTGAAAGCGCAAATAATAATGAAGTTAATCTAGATGATCCAGAACTACAGGCATTAGCTGAGGGTTTAAATGCAGATATCGGTCTTAGTAAGTCATCTGATGATGCATTCAAGGATGCATTAAATCGTCATGGAAAACGCGGTGGACACCGTAAGGATCCTGGATTCCTTTGGAAAGTAGCTGCAGAAATGCAAGGGAAGCTTTCCCAGGAAGAGAAAGATAGACTCTTTGCTTGGATGGACAATCACGCCGTTCCTTTTCTACATGCTCCCGAAAAAGATGCCCATCACGGACCTAAAGGGGATAAGGGCGGTATGGATTTTCGCCTATTATTCACTGTCCTTGACGCTGATCAGCAAGAAGCTTTAAAAGGTATTTTAGACTCCTACAGAGTACAAATGGAAGATGTCTGGAGTAAAATGAAAGATGGTTCAATGGATGAGGCTACCGGCAAAGCAGAACTCGAAGCTTTAGAGCTAGCTATGAAAACAGAGGTTGAGTCGTTGCTTTCTGATGACCAAAAAGCGCAACTTGAAGCGATGCTTGCTGAAATGAAAGATAAAATGGAAGCATCAAAAAACGCTGAGTATGATGCAATGGTTGCTGCGCTAAGCATGACCTCAGATCAAGAATCCAGCTTAAAGGCTATCAATCAACAACATAATGAGGCTGTAAAGGCACTATTAGAAGCTGCAAAGAATGCTGGTAAAGATGTTGATAGGCTTGAACTTGGAGAGAAAATTAAAGCCTTGATGATGGATCGAAATACAAGCCTAGAAGCGCTTTTCACTGATCAGCAATTAGACATAGTTAAAGTTCATATGTCTCTTGTGATGATGTTTTCAAAACATTGCGATGGTAGAAAAGATGGACGCTGGGGTGATTCAGATGATAAAGGTGGATCAACAAAGAGATAATTATATCTAACTTAATGAATAGATTAAAAGGCTGAAGTAAATACTTCAGCCTTTTTTTTTAACTTTTTTTATAGAGCTTAGTCTAAATAGAAGATGCATGCGAACAGACAACGAATTAATAAAAGAATTTCAAGAGGGTAGAGAAGCTGCTTTCAATGAATTAGTTGGTCGTTATCTATCAAGCACATATGGGTTTTTTACTAAATTTACTGATTCTAAGGAGGAGGCTGAGGATTTAGCTCAGGAAATTTTTATTAAAATGTACAAAGCACTTAAAAAATTTCGCTTTGAATCTGAATTCAAGACTTATTTATACCGGGCAAATATCAATATGTCCAATACTTATCTAAGGAGAAATAAATGGAAAAATATGCTTCACTTAGATCAGGCCCCTGAGCCCGAATATATTGATACGACAAATGAGGATGCATGGAAACGAAAAGAACTATGGGATGCAATCGCAAAGCTTCCTAAGCGACAACAAATGGTTGTTACTATGAGAATAGCTGAAAATTTACCCTACAAAGAGATTGCTGATATTATGAAAATTAGTGAAAATTCTGCGAAGGTCAATTATCACCATGCGGTGGAAACCTTAAAAAAATATTTTAAAAATTAATATGAAAATTGAAGAACAATTTAAAAAATTATTGAATACATCATCTGATACAATTGAATCAGATGCGTTTTTAAAAAGCCTTCACTCTGAACGTCTACGACGCGATGATAGAAGGAAGAAATTATACGATGGGTTTGTATCCTTATGCTTTGTACTTGTCTTTAGCTTTATTACCATGAGTCAATTAACAAATGATCCGGCCATCTATGCATCAGTTGATTTGCAGCCTTATGAAGAGATGGATGAAGAAACCGAAGAGTATGTTAATGATCTTGCCTATTATTTAATCAATACCAGCGATGATATTTGGGAGACAATAAATTTCTTTGAAACAATCAACTTTGACAATGTAATCGCTATGAACAATGGAGATATATATGAATAAAATTGTTATAATTCTTATGAGCTTCTCAATTATCTTTTGCCAACCAGGAAAGGCGCGTGGCCCTGGAGGTCAATATGAGAATCGAATGGAGATGATGATGGTCTGGAAGCTTACTGACTACTTAAATCTATCTGAACAGCAAGCAGAAAAACTCTTTCCTAGAATGCGTAAGCATCGAGTAGAAATAGGAAAGTACCACAAAAATGAAAAAGAGCTTTTTGACTCCTACCTTTCAAAGATAAAAAAAGGGGAAAAGGTATCCCAGNCAGATGTGAATTCGATGTTAAAAAAAATGGAAACGTTTTCCCAANAAAAGAGCAACAGTCGAATAAAATTTATTAGGTCAACCAGTGATATTCTTGATCCCAAGCAACAAATTATGTTTATGAGCTTTGAGCCCTATATGAAAGAAGAAGCGCAAAAAGGGATGAAAGAGCGTTTTCGCAAAGGACCAACCCCTAGGATGGATAAGGGNAAAAGACGAAGATAATTCACATTGATAAATAAAAAACCCTCTTTTAAGAGGGTTTTTTATTACCGATTATTATAATTACAATTTAATTTTTGTTTTCCAAAACCTTAGAATTATGAAAAGAATATATAATTTTAGNGCAGGACCTGCGATTCTGAACCCTTACGTAATTGAAGAAACATCAAAGGCTACAATCGAATACAATGATAGTGGAATGAGCTTAATGGAGATGAGTCATCGATCCCAACCTATTGTTGATATGGTTANAGAAACCAATCTTTTGGTTCGCNANCTTTTAAAAGTACCGGAAAATTATCANGTGTTATTTCTACAAGGTGGAGCCTCACTTCAATTTAGNATGATACCCATGAACTTACTTAATGAAAATCAAANTGCGGACTACGCAGATACAGGCGTTTGGGCACAAAAGGCAATTAATGAAGCGCAGATTTTTGGTAAGGTTAACGTCGCNTGCTCTTCTAAAGATGCCGATTATAATCATATTCCTAAAGAATTAAATCATTCTAGCAATGCGGTTTACCTGCATCTGACATCAAATAATACTATCTACGGAACACAGTGGTCATCATTTCCAGCATTAATNAATCCAGATTCTTTTCTCGTAGCGGATATGTCTTCTGATATATTTAGTAGAGAAATTAATGTAACAGAGTTTGGATTAATTTATGCTGGCGCGCAAAAAAATATTGGGCCAGCTGGCGTAACACTTGTAATCATTAGAGATGATNTTTTAGGCAATATCAATCGTAAAATTCCTATTATGCTGCAATACCAAACTCATATTGCAAAACGCTCCATGTTCAATACCCCTCCTGTAATGGCGATTTATGCTGTAAATAGGAGCCTGTACTGGTTAAAAAATAATGGTGGTGTTAATGAGATTGAGAACAAAAATCAATCTAAGGCCAAAAAACTTTACGATGAAATAGAACGCAATACGTTATTTAAATCTCCTGTTAATTATGAAGATCGTTCAAAAATGAATATCCCTTTTATTTACAGCCAAAAGCTAAATGAAGATGATTTTCTTTCTTTCTGTAATAGGAGAGGCCTGNCAGCATTAAAAGGTCATCGGTCTGTGGGGGGATTTAGAGCATCTATATACAACGCTATGCCAGAATCTGGCGTTGATGCCCTAATTAAAGCAATGCAGGACTTTGAAAAGGAACATTAATCATCCCATAGTCCTTTTTTACTAAGTTTTTTTATTTTTGGAGCAATAACAAAAGCACAATAAGGAGCATTTGGATTATTCTCATAATAATCTTGATGATAACCTTCAGCTATATAAAAATTATCTAACTCTTTTAATTCAGTGGTTATTGGATCATCAAAGATTTGTTCTGCTTTCTTAATCGCCTGTTCAGCAGANNGCTTTTGTTTATCTCCAGTATAGTAAATAGCAGATCGATATTGTGTTCCAATATCATTTCCTTGGCGATTGAGCGTTGTAGGATCATGGGCTTGCCAAAAAATATCTAAAATTTCATCATAAGATACTATGCTAGGATCAAAAATAATTTTACAGACTTCAGTATGACCTGTTTTTCCAGAAGTCACTTCTTTGTATGTAGGGTTNTTTGTATGTCCACCTGCATAGCCCGATATAACCTCGCTAATTCCATTTACCCTTTCAAAAACCGCTTCAACACACCAAAAACATCCTCCGCCAAGCACTGCATTCTCTAGATTATCTTTTGTCATGTTTTGACCTCTTTTATTTTGCCCAATTCCAATTCCAACAAATAGAAGTATCAAAAAAAGATGAGCAGATTTTCTATACATTTNGGCTGTTATAATTCTTTCAAATCTTTATGAAGCGTTGTTAGCATTTCTTTGGCGTCTCCAAATACCATCACGGTATTTTCAAATCCAAAGAGCTCATTTTGGATACCTGCAAATCCCGGATTCATCGTACGTTTATTTACAATAACTGTACGAGATTTATCAACGTCTAAAATAGGCATGCCAAAGATAGGACTNGAAGTATCATGNCGTGCAGCAGGATTGACAACATCATTAGCGCCTAAAACAATAGCCACATCGCAATCCTCAAATTCGGGATTTATTTCATCTAGGTCTTTAAGNAATTCATATGGAATATTGGCTTCGGCTAATAGGACATTCATATGGCCAGGCATTCTTCCAGCGACAGGGTGTATAGCGTATAATACCTTTTTCCCCATTGATTCAAGTTGCTCAGCTACCTCTCTAACGGCATGCTGAGCTTGNGCTACGGCCAATCCATATCCTGGTACAACTATTACTTTATCTGCAGCTTCTAAAATCATTGCTGCTTCATCAGTAGTCGAAGATTTTATACTAATTTGTTTTGCTTCACCAGTTGCCTCATCTTGACTTAAGCCTACTGCGCCAAAAATAACATTTGCCAATGATCTATTCATCCCTTTGCACATAATACTGGTAAGAATTAAACCGGATGCGCCAACTAAAGCACCCGCAATAATTAATCCATTGTTCATTAAGACAAAACCGGTTGCTGATGCCGCTATACCTGAATATGAGTTCAGCAGTGAAATCACAACAGGCATATCAGCGCCACCTATTGGAATTGTTAGTGTAATTCCAATAAGAGCAGATANGGCGATAACCATGTAAAAAGCATTTAAGCCCTGTGGGCCACCTAGGGTAACATATACGCCCAAGCCAATCAGTAGGATNACAATGATACCATTTATTATTTGTTGTCCTTTAAAAACAATAGGNTGACCGCTGACAAATCCTTGAAGCTTACCAAATGCAATAAAACTACCAGTGAATGTAAGNGTNCCAATAAATACTGATAATATTATTGTAGAATAAAGGAATACAGATTGCTCTAGTGTTCCATATTTTGAAAAAAATTCAGCACTAGCCACGAGTGCAGATGCTCCACCACCAAATCCATTAAAGATTGCAACCATTTGGGGCATTTGTGTCATCTCAACTCTTAACGCAAATGTAGCACCAATCAGCGAGCCAATAATCATTCCGATCGCGATTAGTTTGTAATCTAATCCGCCAAAAGAAGATACGGTTGCCACAATAGCAATCAGCATCCCAACAGACGCAATNGAATTTCCCACCCTTGCTGTTTTAGGGGAGCTGAGTCTTTTAATTCCTAGAATAAATAGTATAGCTGCAGCTACGTAAGATAAATTTGTATAATCCATAACCTATTTCCGCTTGAACATTTTTAGCATTCTATCGGTAACCATAAATCCGCCAACGCAATTCACCGTTGCAAATACAACTGCAATAAAACCAAGCCAAGTTCCAATCTCACCATCAATCCTTGTTGAAATAATTGCCCCAACGATTGCTATTCCAGAAATGGCATTTGACCCAGACATCAGCGGTGTGTGTAATGTAGGTGGCACTTTTGTGATGATTTCAAATCCCACAAAGATTGCCAAAATAAAAACCGTGATAATATTAATATCCATAATTCTCCTTACGAATTGTCCATAGCTTGTTGCGTGGGCTCATGAGTTATCTTTCCTTCATGTGTGAANATTGATCCTGAAATAATTTCATCATCTAGATCTATATTTAAATTTCCTTCTTTAACCATGTGAGTTATAAAAGTTGAAATATTTTTAGCATATANTTGAGAAGAGTGCACTTGCATAGTAGATGGCAGATTTAAGGTTCCATCTATAATTACACCCTCATGATTTANGATGTCTCCAGCAGAGGTGAGTTCACAATTTCCTCCATTTTCAGCAGCAAGGTCCACTATTACAGAGCCTTTTTTCATGGCATTAACCATATCTTTAGGAATTAGGATAGGAGCTTGTCTTCCTGGAATTAACGCAGTTGTAACTACTAAATCGGATTTAGCAATATGNTCTTTCATGAGCACTTGCTGTTTTTGTTTATATTCATCTGAGGTTTCTTTTGCATAGCCGCCTTCCCCAACACCATCATCTTGATCGCTTTCTACTTCAACAAATTTGGCTCCTAAAGACTCTACCTGTTCTTTGACTTCCGGCCTAACATCAAAAGCTTCAACTTGAGCCCCTAATCTTTTTGCGGTTGCTATCGCTTGCAATCCAGCAACGCCCGCACCTAATATTAAAACTTTTGCAGGTGGTATTGTGCCCGCAGCTGTCATTAGCAATGGCATGTACACAGGCAGATGCATTGCGCCAATTATTACAGCTTTGTATCCTGCTACATTTGCCTGGGAACTAAGTGCATCCATGCTCTGCGCAAGGGTTGTTCTAGGGATAAGATGCATTGAGAATGCAGAAATTTTCTTTTGGGTTAACTTCTTTACCGTCTCTTGATCTCTTGTTGTTTGAATAAGGGATATATAGGCTGAGCCATCCTGAATTAAATCAATCTCATTTAAGGTAGCTGGAGCAACCTTAATAATCAAATCTGATTTAGTCAATATTGTAGATGCATCAGGCATAATTTTAGCACCTGCTTTTTCATAATCCTTATCTGGGTAGTGCGAAGAAAGCCCCGCGGAGGATTCGATATAAACCTCAAGACCGCATTTAATTAAATCTTTAACAGTCTGAGGGGTTGCGGCGACACGATTCTCACCTTTTTGAACTTCTTTTAGTACACCAACGATCATTATATAGCCTGTAAATAGTTTTTAATTGAGCATCAAATTTAATTAATTATTTATATATATATCTTAATTTGATTAAAGATTTTTCCAATCATTTAAGAGTCATAATATTGTATATGAATTCACCGAAGTTATTATTGTTTATCATTATTCTGTTTAATGCCTGTGCTCCACATATCAAAGTTGTAGAGCGCTATCCCAACGATCAGAAAAAAACTACTGAAGTTTTCAAGCACAAGCGTCTCGGATCTGCGCTTAAGAAGCGATTAACATACCATGCAAGTGGCCAGGTTGAAACAGAAACAAATTTTTCCAATAAGGATAAACATGGAACATTTTTTTCTTATCATGAGAATGGGCGCTATGCGATCAAAGGCAATTATAAATTTGGTAAAAAAAGCGGTAAGTGGGAGTGGCTTGATCAAAACGGCCAATTAGATTCGGTTTACAGTTATAAAAATGGTCTATTAGATGGAAAGTATGAGAATTATGATAAGGGAAATATTCAGATAAGACAACAATATCGAATAGGTAAACTGAATGGTGCCTTTACAGAATACTATTCTGATGGTTCAAAAAAATCAACTGGAAAATACCTTAACGATCTTCCTCATAGTAAGTGGGAATGGTTTGATAAAAACCAATTAAAAACTAGGCTGATTAATTACAATAGTGGAATTAAAAATGGCAACTTTAAAGTTTGGTCCGATGGCGTTATAAACCTTTCAGGGGTTTACTGGTCTGATAAGCGCCATGGAGCTTGGAAGTGGCATCGGTCTGACAAGCAACTAGACTCATTAGTGAACTATACCAATGGGGAGCTAAATGGTCAATATAAAATTTGGCATGATAATAATAACTTAAAGATAATAGGAAGCTTTGCTGAAGGAAAACCTAGCGGTGAATGGAAATGGCTTTCCGAAAGAAAACAGACCGATTCATTAAAAACATTTTTGTCGGGCAAGTTGAATGGATTAACTGAAATTTATTATAACAATGGTCAAATAAAGTATCAACGTCAGTATAGATCCGGTCAATTAGATGGAGAATCGGTTTCATTTTATATTTCCGGGCAACTTGAGAGCAAAATTCAATATAAAATAAATGAGAAAATGGGTCCCTTTGAATTTTGGTCTTCCAATGGTCAAATTGAAGAACAAGGAACCTATCTTAAGGATCAATACCACGGCCTTATTCGGAGAAATTATTCAACAGGGCAATTAGCATCTGCAGCAACATACAGTAGAGGGATTCTAGATGGTATTTCTCAAATATTTACCCCATCCAATACCTTGAAAAAAGAGGTTTTTTATTCAATGGGGAAGGAAATTGCTAGGTTAGAATATCATGATAATGGAAGATTTAAGCGGGTATTGCTATTTGAAGAAGGCTTAACGATTTATGAGCGCAAGTGGAATATAGATGGATTTGAAAATACTGAACCAATCTATATAACCGGAACTCGTACAGAAGCAGATTATTATATTTCAGGTCAAATAAAATACGAATGTATATATAAGGGTCAATCAAAACATGGTATGGAATGGTGGTTTGATGAACAGCGTAATCCATTAAAAATAAATCTATACAACAATGGCAAAAAGATGATCTCCCATGATCTTTTATATGTTAGCGATGAATAACAGAATAATATATTGTAATTTATAGAATAATGGAGCGTCATATTTTATGGATAATCATTGGTTCAGCCTTGGCTGCACTAGCTGTTGCAATAGGAGCTTTTGGTGCGCATGGCCTTAAATCAAGAGTCTCTGCAGATGATTTAATAATTTTTGAAACGGGAGTGCGCTACCAGATGTATCATTCCTTAGCATTGATACTGCTTGGACTGATAGGAGTCAATTTCCAATCAAATGTGGTTCAACTCCCCGCCATTTTATTTCTAGTTGGCATAATTATATTTTCTGGAACACTGTACCTGATTCCATTAACTGGACTACGCTGGCTTGGCGCGATAACTCCAATTGGTGGCACTGCGCTTATTCTTGGGTGGATTATGCTTATATTTAATCTTATAAGATCTTAATGTCAAATTCTAGAAGAGTTCTCGGTGTATTTGATGCAACCTCAATGGTGACAGGTAATATGATAGGTTCAGGTATATTTCTACTAGTTGGTTTTGCTGCAGAACCCGTTACGAGTGAATTTGCACTAATAATGGCATGGTTGGGAGGTGGAATTATGGCGCTTATGGGTGCATTTTGCATAGCGGAGCTCTCAACGCGTTTTCCTCAAACAGGTGGCGATTTTATTTATCTTCATAAGGTCTATGGTCCTTTTCCATCTTTTTTGTATGGTTGGATGAGCTTAGTAATCTTTCAAACAGGTGCTACTGCAGTATTGGCGTTATTTTCAGCCAAATACACTTTACAATTCTTTCCCCATCTTCAATTTTTGTCAATACCAGGACTCGCTTCTTTAATCTTAGTTACATTGACCTTAATTCATTGCTTTAAAGTTCAAGTAGGATCACGTTTTCAATCGATTTTGACCATCGTAAAAGTTGTCGGAATATTTACGATGATTACTATTCTAATAAATCTAAAACCTGAGGAAGTAGCACCAGTAAACAATGGAACATCTTCATACAATCCCTATATTGGGTTTTCACGCGCATTAACCCCTATTTTTTTTGCTTACACCGGCTGGAATTGCGCTGGGTATATTGCGGGTGAAATTTCTAATCCAAGAAAAACGTTACCGGTTGCCTTAATTGGAGGCACATTGGCAACAATGATAATTTATGCCATAGTAAATTACTCATTCATTCAATCTATTGGCCTTGAAAGTATGAAGGGCCAAGAAATGGTACCGCTGTTGGCCTTGAATGCTGTTGGTGCAGGTCATTGGTCAAATTTTTTATCTCTTTTGATATTGATTAGTGTCATGAGTTCGCTATCAATTCACGTTCAAACCGCCGCCGCTAGAGTCATTCAAGCCATGGGACAGCAGGGTATTTTTTTTAAATTTACGGGTAAAACTCATTCGCGATATTATACTCCTGTTAACGCTTTAACTGTTCAGGCAATATGGACAATCGGGCTCATGTTTTTATTAGATATTGAAAATTTAGTTGACTCAACAACGGTAGTTATGATTATGTTTTCAGCTCTTTCAATATCAACCCTATTTAAGGTTGATAGATCTAAATCAGATTCAAAAATTTATAATATTCCTTTTTATCCCTATATCCCTATAGCATACATCATAAGTGCTTTTTTTATTTGCTGGGGAGTCATCCAATTTCACTTAGGACAAAATAGCTACCTCCCATTTTGGGGATTATTTTTTCTGTTAGCTGGTAGTATTATTTATTTTTCATGGAAGAAGTTATTTAATGAATAAAATTTCAAAAAATGGATCCAAGAAAAATGGACATAATTTGCTTAATTGGGCTGAAGAAAGAATGCCAATTTTGCAAAAAATATCAACACGTTTTGAAAGCGAAAAACCCTTAAAGGATATCAAGATTGGTGTCGCTTTACATCTTGAAAAGAAAACTGGAATCTTGTTGCGCACACTGTGCAAAGGAGGCGCTGAAATTTCAGCATCATCCTGCAATCCATTAACAACAGATGACACTGTTGCAGCTGCCCTTTCAGATGAAATGACTATTCATGCATGGGCTGGGCAAACCGATGAAGAATATTATGAATGCTTGCATGCTGTTCTTTCGGGACAGCCAAATATTTTGATTGATGATGGATGTGATCTAATCTTTTTGGCACATTCAAAATATCCTGAGATTATAAAGAATATTTATGGTGCCTGTGAAGAAACAACAACGGGAATTGTTAGATTGCAAGCAATGCATAGGGATGCTGCGCTTAAATTTCCAATAATGGCTGTAAATAACGCATTTTCAAAATACCTCTTTGATAACAGATATGGAACTGGGCAAAGTGTTATAGAAGGTATTTTATCTGCAACTAACACTCTTGTTGCTGGAAAAAACATTGTAATCGCGGGCTATGGATGGTGTGGTAGAGGATTAGCAGATCGCCTGAAAGGTCTTGGTGCTAAAGTCTTTGTTGTTGAGACCGCATCAAATAACGCCTATGGGTCTTCAGGTTATCATCGTGCCCTAGAAGCACTGTACGATGGCTGTTGGGTGGGTTCTATGAATGAGGCCGCTCCTTTAGGTGATATTTTTATTACCGCCACAGGAAACAAGCACGCAATAAATAAAGACCATCTTACCAAAATGAAAGATGGTGCAATTTTGGCAAACGCAGGTCACTTTAATCACGAAATCGATTTAAATGGGCTTCGATCTATTTCAAGCTCTTCTGATGAGATTCTGACCAATGTTGAAAAATTTATATTAAAGAATGGAAAACATTTAATTCTGCTCTCACAAGGAAGATTGGTAAATTTATCACAACCTACCGGCCAAGGACATCCAATTGAAATTATGGATGCCAGTTTTGGTATTCAAGCTCTATGCGTTGAATATTTAGCAAAGAATTATAAGGATTTGGATTCATCTATTCATGATGTGCCAATGTTAATTGATAATGAAGTGGCGAAAATTGCTTTAGATTCTCATGGAATTCAATTAGATGAATTAAGCAAGGATCAACAAAAATATATAGAAAGCTGGCAGGAGGGAACCTAATGAATTTAAAGATTAAACCGTTTAATGATAAAGTTAAGCAAATGTATGAAAATCATGGCCATTTCCATCATGGAGATGCAGGGCTAGATGTATTTATCACTACTAAGCAAACTATTGGCGCGGGAGCTACGGATATGATTCATTTAGAGATTGCTTGCGAGCCCGACAACGAACAACCTTACCTATTAATGCCTAGGTCAAGCATAGGAAAAACTCCTTTGAGGTTATGTAATTCAATTGGACTTATTGATGGGGGCTATAGAGGCGAAATTATGGCTGTGGTAGATAATGTGAAAAACGAAGATTATACCGTAGAGCCAAATCAACGATTATTTCAGATAGTTGCTATGAATGGATCTCCAATTTATTTTGATATTGTTGATGAGTTATCTGAAACGTCTAGAGGGGAAGGTGGCTTTGGCAGTACCGGCAAATAAGTCATAATTACTATCACCCTTATATTGGTTTTTAGCAGTCTTTCTTAAAGACTGCTAAAAACCATTGAAAAAAGAGTAAAATCTTAACTAATTTCAGCGCTGAAATTTTTAATATTAATTAATTACAAAACAGGAGAATTAACATGGCACTAAAAGTAAAGCCTTTAGCTGATCGCGTAGTTGTAGAACCTGCTCCAGCTGAGGAAGTGTCCTCTGGGGGAATTATTCTTCCAGATACTGCACAGGAGAAACCACAACAAGGAACTGTTGCTGCAACAGGCCCTGGTAAGGTATCAGAATCTGGAAGTAAGGTTGCAATGGAAGTAAAGAAGGGAGATAAGGTGCTTTATGGAAAGTATAGTGGCACTGAGTTTTCTTTTGAAGGTAAAGATTATTTAATTATGCGCGAGAGTGATATTCTCGCTGTATTATAAGGAGAAATTATAATGGCTAAAGAAATTTCATACGACCTAGAAGCGCGCAATGCGCTAAAGGCTGGGGTAGATAAACTAGCTGATGCAGTGAAGGTTACCCTAGGACCTAAAGGTAGAAATGTTGTTATTGAAAAGAAATTTGGTGCACCAACCGTAACAAAGGATGGTGTAACTGTTGCAAAAGAAGTAGAATTAGAAGATAAGCTTGAAGATGTAGGGGCGCAAATGGTTAAGGAAGTTGCATCAAAAACATCTGATGTAGCTGGTGATGGTACTACGACAGCCACAGTTTTGGCTCAATCTCTTGTATCAGAAGGACTAAAAAATGTGACTGCGGGTGCAAATCCGATGTCAATAAAGCGAGGTATAGACGCTGCAGCTACAGCAGTAGTTGATGCTCTTCAAGCTCAGAGTAAAGATCTTCCAGATTCCAAGCAAATTGCAAATGTTGGTAAAATCTCAGCTAATAATGACGAAGAGATTGGAGAAAAGATTGCTGAAGCTATGGAAAAAGTAGGAAAAGATGGTGTTATTACTGTTGAAGAGTCTAAAACAGCTGAAACTTTTCTGGAAACTGTAGAGGGTATGCAGTTTGACAGAGGATATCTATCGCCTTACTTCGTAACGAATTCAGATAATATGGAAGCTGAGATGGATGATGCTTATATATTGATATATGATAAAAAAATATCAAATATGAAAGACTTGCTTCCATTATTAGAGAAAGTTGTGCAAACTGGAAAACCTGTTACCATTATCGCTGAAGATGTAGAAGGAGAAGCCTTAGCAACATTAGTTGTGAATAAGCTTCGTGGAACTTTTAAAGTCTTAGCAGTAAAAGCACCTGGTTTTGGAGATCGCCGCAAAGCAATGCTTGAAGATATTGCTGTACTTACAGGCGGAACGGTTATTTCAGAAGATGCAGGATATAAACTTGAAAGTGCAACATTAGATTATTTAGGCACATGCAAACGAGTTGTTTCTGATAAAGACAATACTACGATTGTAGGTGGCAATGGTGAATCTAGTGCAATTAAAGCACGAATTAATGAAATTAAGGTTCAAATTGAAAAAACGAGCTCTGACTACGATCGTGAAAAATTACAAGAACGATTAGCAAAGCTTTCAGGTGGCGTAGCTGTTATTAATGTTGGCGCTGCGACAGAAGTTGAAATGAAAGAAAAGAAAGCGCGCGTTGAAGATGCATTCCACGCACCTAGAGCGGCCGTTGAGGAAGGTATTATTCCTGGAGGCGGAGTTGCG
>PBCB01000006.1 GCA_002717765.1 Fidelibacterota bacterium
CGTTCGTCCTGAGCCAGGATCAAACTCTCCATTGTTGTTTGATTCTGTTTTGTCTTTGTTACTCTAAAGTAACGCTCAAATCCATTTACTGGACCACGCATACCAATTATCAAAAAACTTTTTTGCTGTCAAATACAGCCAGCTAACCTAACTCATTAAATAGAGGGTTAGCAAATAGTATTTTATAAAAAAGGATTTATTTTATGATGAATTCTGGGACAGGATAATCCATAAACCTAGTAACGCTTAATTGTGATGTTACTCTTCCTGTAAATCGCACTACTAATCTCTTATTTGCTTGGTCGATGTCTTTAACTGATTTCCATCCACTTGCAAACTGCAATCCCAATGCAACAAAGATTGGAGCGGTAATGATAATTGGATTTTTTTGAGCAGTACTCATGCTCTTAGGTATAAAATAATTTTTGGAAGCAGATGGATTGTTTTCTAATATATTAAATTCACTATCTAAGGGAATATTCTGCTGTCTATTATTAGCAAGATATATATCTCCCTTTTTGTGATTTGAATTAGATGATGCCATTGCTGAATAGAGTAAGATTGTTGAAGCAATTAATCCAATTGCATTTTCTTTTTGATCTAAGTATACGAATCCACCCCCAGGGAAAAGCGAAGAAAGTAATGCTGGTGTTCTCTTTTTTAGTGGAGCATTCTCACCAGTTTTGATTGCCTTGTACCATGGTTTAATTAGTTTAGAATAATGACTATGATCAAAAATGGACTCAGCAACCTTAAATGACTGTCTCGAATTTTCCCATTCAAGTTTTTCAAAATGCGCATAAGCTCTAAAGATCATTTCGTACGGATCATCTGATTTTTTTGTTTTCTCTAGCACTAGGTCATAATTGCTATTTGATAATTCAATAAATAGAATTTGGTATTTAGCTGCATTTGAATCTTTAGAGTTAGGATCATTATTTTTAATAATTCGATCATAATAATTTTTTGCTAGATCCCAATTTTCCATTTTCTCATAACTTTTAGCTATCTGAAAGTATGTTGCTGTCTCGAGTTCATCTTTAGGGTATTTATATAAAAATTGAAAATATCCTAAAAGAGCTCGTTCATAAAAGCCTTCATTGTAAAGAAAATTTGTATATCCCACTAACTCTTGCCGTTGAAAAGAAGTAAAGTCTTTCCATTCTTCTTTTATATCATCAACATCTAAATACTGTTGCTGTGCAGTCAAGAAATTCAGAAATAATAGAACTGAAAGAAGATAGAAAAAAGGTGATTTATTAAAATAATTAATCATGTAATCAATTACGCTGTGCGTCGATGACGACGCATTAACGGAGGTTTGCCACTTGCTATAAAATCTTTAGTTATTGTAATTCGCGCAACTCTATCTTCAGAATATTCTGGAAGATGAAACATTAGATCAAGCATAGATGATTCCATTACAGATCTAAGAGCCCTTGCGCCTGACTTATAGTCTGATGCGAGTTTAATAATTTCTATTAGAGCTTCTTCGCGAAATTCTAATTTGATATTCTCCATCTTAAAAAGCTTCTGGTATTGTTTTACCAGGGAATTCTTTGGCTCTATCAAGACTTTTAACATATTTTCTTGATTAAGACTACTTAAGGTAGATACTACAGGAAGTCTACCTATCAATTCTGGTATAAATCCATATTGGATAAGATCAACAGGAAGAACCTTTGCTAAATATTCATCATCTTCGAATTCATCTTTTAATGATTTTCCAAAGCCAATCTCAGAAGCATTAATTCTTTTGCTGATTATTTCGGACAGCCCATCGAATGATCCTCCACAGATAAATAAAATATTTTTTGTATCAATTGAAATAAGGTTTTGTTCTGGATGTTTTCTTCCACCTTTTGGTGGAATCTGTGCAATGGTCCCTTCTAATATTTTTAACAGTGCCTGCTGAACGCCTTCACCGGAGACATCTCTTGTGATTGAAGGACTGGTTGTTTTGCGGCCAACCTTATCAATCTCATCAATATAAATTATTCCTGCTTGAGCTTTGTAGATATCATAACTTGCTTTTTGTAATAATCTTACAAGTATATTTTCTACATCCTCACCAACGTATCCCGCTTCGGTTAATGTAGTTGCATCAGCAATTGCAAATGGAACTTCCAATAGTTTTGCTAATGTCTCAGCCATTAATGTTTTTCCTGTTCCAGTAGGACCGATAATAAGTATGTTGCTTTTATCTAACTCAATATTATCGTCAGAATGATCAGATAGGATTCTCTTATAGTGGTTATAAACAGCTACAGAAAGGGCGCGCTTAGCTCTATCTTGTCCAATAACATACTGATCAAGGTGTGTTTTTATTTCACTAGGCCGAATTAATAAAGAATTATCATCCTGATTGGCTGTTTTTTTAGAGTCAATTGGAGATGGAATCTGAGAAGAACGCATTATTTTCTTTTATCAAGAATAGTATCTATAATTCCATAATTCTTTGCTTCGTCAGCACTCATAAAAAAATTTCTATCGGTATCTTTTTCAATCTTTTTGAGATTTTGTTTTGTATTTTTTGCAAGGATGGAATTAAGGTTTGTCCTCAATCTTAAAATTTCATCGGATAATATTTTAATATCTGAAGCTTGACCTTCAGCTCCGCCAAGTGGCTGATGTATCATAATTCTAGAATTTGGCAATGCAGACCTTTTGCCTTTAGCGCCACCCGATAAGAGAAATGCAGCCATACTTGCTGCTTGCCCCATGCATATTGTTGCTACATCAGGTTTTATATAATTCATCGTATCATAAATACCCATCCCTGAAGTAATAATACCTCCAGGGGAATTAATATAAAGATAGATATCCTTTTCACTATCATCTGCTTCAAGAAAGAGTAGTTGTGCAATTGTTAAGGAAGCAACATTGTCATCGATCGGTGTTCCAAGAAAAACTATTCTTTCTTTTAATAGCCTAGAATAAATATCATAGGCTCTCTCAAACCTACCTGTCTGTTCAACGACCATAGGGACCAGTTGATTGATTGAATTCTTATTCATAATTCTAATTATTTACCTCAGATTGTTTACGCAGGTCTTTAGTTTGCACTTTGACCTGTTTAATTTTCGCAAATTCTTTTAAATAAGCCAAGATTTTCTTTTCAAGAAGACTATCCTCTATCCTTTGACGATTACTGGGTTTTTTATAAAATTTGTCAATTTCTTTTTCTTGTTGAGGATTTTCATTCTTTTTTTCATCAATAGATTCTGAAATCTCTTCATCAGAAACCTTTAAAGATTGATCTTTAATAATTGCTTTTCTAGTCAAATACCATTTCAAGCTTTGTTCAGCAATGGGTTTATATGTTTCCACAACTTTTTCTTTTTCAAGCTGGCCTTGATTTTTACTCATTACCTCTTCAACCATATGATGTAAATAGGATTCAGCCATTGAATCAGGGAACTCTGGATTAACTTTTTCAATCATCTTATCACATAATTGCTGATTAAATGACTCTTCTGATTTTTCTTGATAGGCATTGTCTAATTGTGATTTTACCTTGTTTTTATATTCTTCTAAATCTTTTGATTCAGGATCAACCCTTTGAACAAATTCATTATTGATATGTGGCAAAATCTGCCTTTCAACATTTTTTACTAATAGCTCATATGTTGCAAGTGTCCCCTTCTCATCTTTAGGAACCTCTACTTTGACTTTTTGATTGGGTTTTGCATTAATTAATTTTTCTGAATTCAATCCATCAAAGGGAGGCTGACCAATTTTTACATAGCGTGTTTCTAATTTTTCTCCGATTATAGGAAGGCCAGACGCATCTATTTCTTGAAGATCACAAATAATAAAATCATCAACTTGCGCTCCATCTTCAATGGTTTTTATTTCTGCATTCCTAAGCCTGATCTCTTCGATTGCAATATCAATATCTTTATCATCGGTAATGTATTCTGCCTGTTCAATCTTAAGAGATTTTCTTTTAAGCTTTGGCAGCAGTACCAAAGGCTCTATCTCAAAAGAAACTTTAAATTTAAATTGTTCTCCATAATTAAAGTCGATATCACTAACACTGCCCTTATTTACTGGAGTTATTTCTTTTTCTTCTAAAGCCTGCAAGTAGTACTGATTAACCGAACTTTCAACGAATTCTGATTCTATAGCAGGTTGAAATCGATCCATTAATACTTTTTTGGGCACTTTCCCTGGTCTAAACCCTGGCATTTTAATTTTTTTTGAAAAACGTGCGGTTGATTTTTCAAAATCCTGTTCTATTTCTGACCATTCAAGATCAATAGAAAGTTCGCGACTATAGCTATTTAACTCTTTAAGTGTAATCTTCATATCATATTAAAAATTGGGAGTCAAATATAGTGTGTAATCTTCATTTTATTTGAGGATTTTATTTACTGCTTTTTTGTATCACAATAAATACAATGATCACCGACCTGTACATGAAATCCACAATGTGGGCAAAACCATTCATCCATATTTATATTAGAAAAGGTGCCCTGATTATGAGATGATTTTGCAATTTTTGTAGAAAACGCTATAAATAAAAAAATTATAATTAATAATAAATATATACTTATGCTCATTTGATCAACATAGATATTTGCAATACGAATACTATAAAATTAATTAGATGAACGGTAATACATATATTGCATTTCACATTTAATTTAATCAAGCCATATATTAAATAAGCCCCTATTAATAGGGATAAAAAGCTCATAAGTAATGGTAAATAATAATGGGTGATATTAAAGGAAGTTGTAATTAGGATAGTCGTATGGAAAAAAAGAAATAAGGTTCCAATAGATACATTTGAATAACCAAAAATTCTACCATATCTAGTATCAATAATTGATGTACAATCTTCATTTGTTAGTTTACAAAAACTTGGAATAAATATTTGATCAAAAGAAAATATTTTTGAATAGACGCCATAGAAATAAAAAGAAAGCGCCCCACCAACAAATGTAAGTAGGGCGCTTAGTAAGTATAAGTCAGGATACAATATTACTGTTTTAGTCTGTAGACACAACCCTCNATGGCNCTGAGGAATTTGTCAACTTGTGAGTAGGTATGAAAAAGATATTCCATCTCCTCNTATCCATCTACAGGGTATGATTCATTATCATAATCTCTTAAGAAATTTGCCTCCATTTTAACCACTAANTCNCTCATGACTTGTTTTGGCAATTCTTTTTCTCGCAAAAAATTTATTTGAAAATTCATTTGACCTGAAGATGTCATATGAAATAATGGTAATATTCCTACATCAGAATCTGAGCGGAATGTAAATGTTCCATGGTCATCACCTCTACCCCATGTTACTTCAGTGGCATGGGTATCAGAAAACTCAATGATTTTTTCTCCGATTTTTGCTATTTCACGAGAGCATTTATTGCGCATATCTTCTACGAATTGCTCTTTTGTCCATTTAGACATATATAAATATCCTATTAATAATTGGGATTACCTCGAAGNGNAAATTTACAATAATTACAGGATTTAGGAAAGCAAACGTTTTTGGCGAAAATTTGGTACTAGTAATTCAAATTCATTTGACTAATGAATTAAGATATTANGATTTATTTAAAATCGTCCCTGATTAACTCAGCCCAAATAATTAATCTTTCTTCGGTTTCATCTTCTTGGTTATCATTATCAAGTCCAAGCCCTAGAAACTCATCGCCATCTAGTGCTTCAGATTCATCAAATTCGTATCCTTCGGTTGACCATTTACCAATTAGATTCCCCCCTTTTTCCATAAAAGGCTTTGCTAAAAAACCAATGGCATCTAGAAAGTTAGCACTATAACCCACCTGATCTCCGCAACCAAAAAATGCTGCTGTTATACCATTAAAGTCTAATTTTTTATAAGCTTCATAAACTTTTTCCCAATCTTCTTGGAGCTCGCCAACATTCCAAGTAGGNCAACCAATTATTAGTTGCTTGTATTCTAGCATTTTAGATGGATCAGTTGATTTGATATCGTACGAATCAATCTCAAAACCCTCAGATACCATATAATCACTTAAAAACTTAGCTGCTTCTTCTTGATTTCCGGTGGTGCTCCCCCAGAACATTCCAATCTTTTCCACAAATAACTCCTTATTTTTTTATTTGTTTGAGATAANAGAAATTAATGATACTAAGTCTCAATATCGCAATAATTTATTTTTTTTTCTAACTGATCAAATGAGCTTAATGATCAAAACGGTCATTATTCATGACCTTAGTCCATGCGCTAACAAAATCANTGGTAAATTTCTGATCTGAGTCACTAGAAGCATAAACTTCCGCCAAAGCTCGTAATTGCGAATTTGAACCAAATACAAGATCGGCTCTAGTGGCAGTTCTTACTTTTTCTCCACTTATGCGATCNGTAGCTTCGTAGCTATTTTNCCCTGTTGGTTTCCATTCAACTTTCATATCCAAAAGATGAACAAAAAATTTATTGGAAAGTTTATCTGAATTCTGAGAAAAGAGACCATGTTCATTTCCGCTAATTCCAAGTGAGCGCATTCCTCCAACCAGCACTGTCATTTCTGGGGCAGTAAGGCCTAATAACTGTGATTTGTCTAATAACATATTCTCAGCATTTACACTAAAATCATCATTATGATAATTGCGAAAACCATCTGAATATGGTTCTAAAGCTTCAAACGATTCAGCATCAGTTTGTTCATTGGTTGCATCGCCTCTGCCCGGAGAAAAAGGAACACTAGCTCCAGATGCTTTTTCAACNCCAACATTTCCAGCAAGCACAATTACATCTGCAACTGAAGCACCAGTTTCTTTTGCAATAGGTTCAAGAATATTTAATACACGAGATAACTGTTCAGGCTTGTTCGCTTTCCAATCTTTCTGCGGTGCCAAACGAATTCTGGCGCCATTTGCCCCTCCACGCAGATCAGAACCTCTAAATGTTGATGCGCTAGCCCAAGCCGTTTCCACCATCTCCTGAATAGTTAAGTCACTATCACTAATGCGTTGTTTTACTTCATCTACANTGTAATCAATATTTCCAGCTGGGACAGGGTCTTGCCATATTAAATCCTCCGCAGGAACTTCAGGTCCTAAATACCGGCTCTTTGGACCCATATCTCTATGTAATAATTTAAACCATGCTCTTGCGAATGCATCAGCAAACTCATCAGGATTCTCATGAAAATGTTTTGAGATTTTGCAGTAATCAGGGTCTTCCCTCATTGCCATATCTGCAGTAGTCATAATTGTGTTTACGCGNACAGATGAATCTTCAGCATCTGGTGCGAGATCTTCATCTTTGGGGTTTACTGGATGCCACTGATGTGCTCCAGCAGGACTTTTTTTCAGCTCCCATTCGTAACCAAATAGCATATCAAAATACCCATTATCCCATTGAATAGGGTTTGGAGTCCATGCGCCTTCTATTCCACTAGTGATAGCGTCGTGACCCANTCCGGTCCCATATTTATTTTTCCAACCAAAGCCCATCTGCTCCATTGGAGCTCCCTCAGGCTCTATTTCAACATTTTCTTCTGCTGCTGCGCCATGCGCCTTACCAAAAGTATGACCGCCCGCAGTTAACGCTACTGTTTCATAATCATTCATATTCATTCTTTTGAATGTTTCTCTAATATCTTTAGCGCTTGCAAGTGGATCTGGGTTTCCATCTGGTCCTTGAGGATTAACATATATTAGGCCCATTTGAACGGCAGCTAATGGCTGGTCTAATTGACGATCACCAGTATATCTATTATTTGCTAACCATTCATTCTCTTTTCCCCAAAAAATATCTTTTTCTGGTGCCCATATATCTTCTCTACCACCACCAAATCCAAACGTTTTTCCNCCCATAGATTCTATAGCAACATTACCAGCTAAAATCAACAAATCTGCCCAACTAATTTTTTTGCCATATTTTTGTTTAACCGGCCATAATAATCGACGGGCTTTATCTAAATTTCCATTATCAGGCCAACTATTTAATGGGGCNAAGCGTTGATTTCCAGTATTACCGCCGCCGCGGCCATCCATATTTCTATAGGTTCCAGCAGCATGCCATGTCATTCGAACAAATAAAGGACCNTAATGCCCATAATCTGCTGGCCACCAATCTTGTGAATTGGTCATAACTTCATTTAAATCTTTTTTCAAGGAATCAAANTCAAGTGATTCAAACTCTTTTTTGTAATCAAATCCTTCATCCATGGGATCAGATTTTCTATCATGCTGGTGAAGCATATCCAGATTAAGGTTGCCAGGCCACCATTGAGAATTTGACATTGCACCATCAGTGTGTTGGCTTTCAGATCCGTGTGCTACTGGACACTTATTTTCTTGTTCCATATTTTTCTTTATCCTTTTTCTTGATTTTCGAATTCACCGACTTTTAAATATAAATTTTATGATAATTCGGTTAAATAATTAAATTATTATTAATACAATATTACGATTTTCATTTGTAATAGTAGAAATATTTTTTGAATTTTAGATTATTAATAAATATAAGAAAGGTTAATTATGTCAGATTATAAATGTGAAAATTGCGNTATGGGTGTTTCTGGAATGAATTGTGCAAAGTGCGATACTCCACTGGTCCATGACCATATCACAAAAGATGATGGATCAACTGTNGCTATTTCAATGTGTCCAGAAGGNCATGGAAAAATAAAATCTCCAATGTGCTGTGGCAATGATATGGCTTGCTCAACAAACTAATTTCAATTTTTTGCTAAGGATTTAATTATGTCACAAATAAATGAAAAAGCTCCACTCTTTGAATTAAATAATATTAACAAAGAAAAGGTTTCTCTATCTGATTTTTCTGGACAAGCAGTTATTCTTGCCTTTTATCCTGGAGCCTTTACAGGTGTATGTGATACAGAAATGTGTGCATTACAAGAAAATATGGAATCATTCAATGCATCTGGAGCAAAAGTAATAGGCATTAGCGTTGACTCTCCATGGGTAAATGCAGAATTTGCTAAAAAGTATAATTTGGATTTTGAACTACTGTCAGATTTACAGCGCGAGGTTGTAACAATGTATGACGTTACCTTTGAAGGCCTAGGTGGACTAGAGGGGTATGTCTCTGCAAATAGAGCAGTGGTTATTATAAACTCAGAAGGGATAATAAAATACCGATGGGTTGCTGAAAACCCTGGGGTAGAACCAAACTATGATGAGATTGAGGAAGCAGTTAATAACCTCAATTGAATAATTGAAAAGAAAAGTTGAACTATATATAAAAAGGACCTTATAGCGATAAGGTCCTTTTTTATTTTATTCCTAAAACCCTTTAATTTTGGCTGATTTTTTGTACAGTTGAAAAACTATATGCCAACCAAGGGCAATAACAATCATTAGTACAAGCCAATTGGTGGAGGAGGCAATGCCAAAGTTTCCTCCAGCCAAGACCGTTGTATGTTGATTCATCATTGTCCAAATCAATGGAACGCTCATATATGTATTATGTTTCGAACGCAATCCTGCTAAAGCAACTAATGAGCCATCAGGTGCTTCACCATTTTTTATAGCAGTAATAATCTTTTGTTGTGCTGGCCAAATTCGAAACCAAACATTAAATGCCATATTTGTTCCAAATAATGCTCCCAAATGAATATTAAAGGAGCGGTAGCTAAACCCACTCCATTCTTTCATTAAATAGACAGTTATTCCAATCAACGCAAAGCTAATAATTGTAATAAGTCTTACATTTGATGCAAGACTAGTTTTATAAATGTAGTCGTACAAAAAAACAGCTAAAAAAGTAAATCCTATCATTATAAAGGCTGGGACTTCCCAATTGGAGCCATCATCAAAAGTAAGTCCACCATGATAATAAACAACCAAGAGTAGAACAACCCCAGTAAACCAAGTCCAAGCGGCTCCCCATCTGAACCAGTATAGTGCTCTTGGCATTAGTTCTGGAACGACTTTTTTCTTGCTATCACCATCAAGGGTAGCAGCAAAATGTCCGTTAATAAAATTAAAAAAGTATAATAGGCCTATCCACATTACCCCGGCAATAATATGCAACCACTTAAATATTGGGTGAATCAATTCCATAACTGAACTCCTTCATTGTTTTTGAAAGCGTGAATCATGATTATAAATTAACAACTGTTTTTCTTTACTACAAGAAAGTCGGTTTGTTAATTATTTGGATAGGGAAATAGATCATCTAAAGCGGTTACCTTTCCATATTGATCTCTATATACTACATGTTTTCGCTCAAATTTAGTATACGAATCTATCCCAGAAGCAGCTGCGAGAGTATGTAGGCCATTTCGAAGAGTAATTACATAATTTAAAACACGCCATTTCTTTTCATCAACAACTAAAGCTTTTTGATGGCTGGGATCAGTTGTCGCAACGCCAACTGGGCATGTATTTGTATGGCATTTCATCGCCCCAATGCAACCTACTGAAATCATCATCCCTCTAGCAATATTAATAAGATCAGCCCCTGATGCTAATGCTATTGCAATTTTATCAGGGCTAAATAGTTTTCCACTAGCAAAAATCTTTACCCGATCCCTAACACCGTACTTCCGTAATGCATCATCACAATAAATTAATCCTGAACTAATAGGAAGGCCCATTGTGTCAGCCATTTCTTGATAAGTTGCACCTGAACCTCCTTCACTTCCATCAACGGTAACAAAGTCAGGCCCTCGACCGGTTTCCTGCATTAACTTTGCTAAATCATCCGCACTGTCTGGTCCACCCATTACAATTTTTATTCCTACTGGTTTTCCTCCAACATTTCTCATTTCATCTATAAAGTCAAATAATGAATTCAAATCATGGAATTGATTGTGCCGATTTGGAGAGTCGACTGTTTTCCATGGAGCAACGCCTCTTATCTCTGCAATTTCTTCATTAATCTTACTTCCCTCAACATGCCCACCTCTAATTTTTGCTCCTTGAGCAAGCTTTATCTCAAAACAGCGTAAATGAGGGTTTGATGCTTTTTCTTTAAATTTTTCCCAACTAAATGTTCCATCTTCATTTCTTACTCCAAAGATTCCAGAACCAATCTGCATAATTACATCTCCTTCACCAATCGTATGATATGGAGCAAGTCCACCTTCACCAGTATGAACCCAGGAACCCGTCGCCGCTCCAAGACCATGGCTAATAGCGCTAATGGCATTCTCCCCTAATGCTCCATAACTCATTGCGCTCATACCAACTGGACCAGATACAACCCATGGGTTCTTACAATTTTTTCCAATGATGATGGAAGAATCCTTTGGAAGCGTCCATGGCGAAACCTCTACATCTTCAAGATGTTCTTTTCTTGAGAAAAGCCCTTCGGTTCCAACATACCTTTTTGTTTTGATTTTCGGGGAAAGCATTACTTTCATCTCTTCTTTTTGCTTAGGAAACATCGAATTTCGAATATATAAACCTGGCTTGTCAAAATCTCTTTTAGAGCCAAATGCGATAACAGTTTTTAAGTACTTCCCTTGAACTACAATATTTGAAAAGTCAGATCTACTAAATGGCTTTCCTTCATAGTCAGAGTCAAACATATACTGTCTAAGTTCAGGCCCAAGCATCTCTAGGAAATATCTAACTCGACCTAAAATAGGGAAATTTCTTAAAACTGAGTGCTGGGTTTGTCTTTTATCGTAAAAGTACCATACTAGAAAAAGCAATGGTGGAATTGAGACCATAGCTAAAACAAGCACGGTTAGTACTGTTAATCCTATATCTTGAAGCATGTATTTTTTTCCTTAATGAATTCATTTTACAATTAAAATTGGGCATTGAGAATTTTTTAAAACAGTTAATGGTTTACTTCCTGCAAAAAAAGTTTTAAGCGGGTTGCTCGAAGATGACCCCATCACAACAATATGATTTTTTCCTGCTTTGCTAGAAATGATTTCTACAGGATCTCCAACTTCAAAGGATTGGTGATGGTCAATTTTATTTCGACGTAAAAATTTTGTAGCCCATTGTGAGGCGTTCTTATAATCTTCTCTAAATTCATCGGTCTTGCTAACGGTGACGACCTCAATTCCAATATTAAATGCCTGTGCAATTCTTACGCTATATTTTACAGCTTTTTTAGTTCCAGGTGAATCATCAACCGCTAAAAGTACTTTATATTTTTGATTTGGATCGTAATTATTTACAATAAATATTGAGCTGTCTATGTACTGTGTAAGTTCATAGTCTTTTTTAGATTTTTTACTTTTTCCGATGATAGTAACATCATAACCTTCACTTTGAACTTCATTAATTAGCTCTTCAATAATTTCGCCATTTCTTAAAATGAGGTTTACATCATCGCATACAGTGCCTTTAAGGAATACCTCAGAACGCCTTCCGTCTCTCTCAATTAAAGTATTCTTTGGAAAACCTGCCTCAATTTCATTTTTTTCAATGAAATTATTTTCAGCTAATAAATCAAAGGCCCACTCAAGCACATCAACCCCAGGTCTATCAATATCCCATGACTCCATTCTTTCTTGAGCTATTCCAACCTCTTTTAAGCCAAATTGGTTTATTTTCTCGCCTACATCTACAATAGTTGTCTTGGCGCTAAATGCGTTTGCGACTCTCATACCTACATTCAATGTGGGAGAAGAAAATTCCTTACTACTTATTGCAATTAATATCTTCATCTTAATACAGGCCAATATATGAAAGAGATTAAAAATAGTAAAACAATCGATGCAAAAAACAATTTCCACCCAGCTTTAAAATAATCACTCGATTTAACAAGACCTGTAGAATGTATAATCATGCAAGTTGGAGAAGCTACAATTGTCAAGTAAGCAAAAGCAGATGCAACTGATGTAGCCATCCCCATAATTACCGGATCTCCTCCCATATCAAGCACGATAGGACCAAGAACGGCAACTGTAGCAGCATTGCTTAATAGGTTTGTTAGTATTGAACATAGAATAACCGAAAAACTCCATCGCACAACTGTCATGTCACTAACATAGGCTTGAAAGTATTCGAGAAAACTTTCCGCTAGCCATAATGCAGCTCCTGTTTCCTTCATTTGAATCCCAAGCGAAATAGCAGAGCCAAAAAGAATAACTATTCCCCAGTTCATTCTAGTTGCAATATCATTCCATTCAATTAATCTAAATGATAAATACAGAAATACACCAGATAGCGCAACTATGCCTAGGCCAATTTTTGGACTTAAAAAAATCCATCCAATAAAGACAAAAATAAATACGATAATGGATAATTTTTGATTGTTATTTAGTGAACCTGATTTGGAAACATCAACTTTTAATTTTCTAATAGCTGAATCCATAATCCTTTTTTCAGGTGGAAAGGTATACCAAAGAATTGCTGAAGCCAATGGTATCTCAAGCAAAAGCATTGGATAGGCATATTTCATCCAATCTAAATAAGAGATATTTGCCAATCCAAATTCGGCTAAATACCCAATCATTATCGCGTTTCTACCTCCACCTGATGGAGTGCCAATAGATCCAAGAGCACAACCGTAAGCTATTGAAAAAAGTAAAAGAGTGGAAAGTCTACTAGATTTTTCAATGCCAATGCCTGAATTTTTTATTATTGATAGCGCTACTGGTAACATCATAGCAGCAACAGTATGCTCACCAATAAATGATGCCATGATAGCAGATACTGCAACAAAGCCAAATGAAATCCGCCAAGTCTTATTTCCCGTAAGGGCAATGATAACTAGCGCAAGGTGCTTATCTAAGCCTTGATGAACAATTGCAACTGCAAGCATTAATGAACCCATAATAAAGAAGACAGCATCACTCATAAATGAAGATGCGACCCCATCTGGGGTATCTACACCTAGAACTACTTCCATAATCAAAATTAGAATAGCCACAGCCGGAATAGGAATGGACTCAGAAATAATTAATATTAAGGCCGTAACTACAATGATCAAGGTGCGGTGCCCTTCTGCGCTAAGACCATCAGGGGTAGGAAGATAAAATATTGTAATGCTAATAAAAAAAGTGGCGATTAGCCACTTTTTCCTTGAGATCCAAAATAAAAGGTTATTTAATAATTTATTTGATGTACCAAACATTAAAGAATTATTTTTTCTACATCGACAGCTTTAGTCATCCAATTTATCTATTCTTCTAATATGCCGACCTCCTTCAAATGGTTCTTTTAACCAAATTTCAATGACTCTATATATTTCTGATTCATTCATAAAACGTGCGCCTAATGAAAGTATATTCGCATTGTTATGCTCTCTTGAAAGTTTTACTATATCATCAGGTCCATTATAGAATACGGCTGCTCTAACCCCTTTGACTCTATTCGCTGCCATTGCTTCTCCCTGCCCAGAACCACCAAGTATTATTCCTCTGCTTTCGCTATCTAAAGCAACCGCTTTAGCGCAAGGAAAAATGAAATCAGGATAATCATCTTGTGCATCATATTCGTGAGCACCATGATCAGTTACATCATGACTATTTTGAATCAAATATGCTTTAATAGCATTTTTAAGATCTAAACCGGCGTGATCTGTTGCTAAGTGTATTTTCATAATAGTGAAGCCAAATGCTCTCTTATTCTCGGTTCGATTTTTTCTACAGTAAAACCAAACTCTTCAGCTAAATCAGGACCGGGTGCAGATGCGCCGAAATGATTAATTCCAATTGATAATCCATTGCTACCGGTAAATCGTTCCCAGCCTAAGGTGATTCCGGCTTCAAAAGAAATTTTCATCGCTCCTCTAGTTGGTATTAGTGATTCCTGATAATCCAAAGACTGTGCATCAAAGATTTCCCAGCAAGGCATACTAACCACTCTGATTCTTTTATCAGTCATTTTTTGAGCAACTGCAATTGCCAAGCTCACTTCAGATCCTGTTGCGAGAAATATTAACTCAGCGTTGTCGGAAGGATAGATGGTATAAGCTCCTTTACTTACCCCATCAATTATGACATCTATTGATGAGTCAAACACGGGAACCCCTTGCCTTGTTAATAGTAATGCGCTAGGCGTTTCATGGGATTCCATTGCAAGCTTAAAACACACCGCAGTTTCTTTAGCGTCAGCAGGGCGAAAAACATTGAAATTTGGAATCGCGCGCAGAGACATTGCATGTTCAATTGGTTGATGGGTAGGGCCATCTTCCCCAACCCAAAATGAATCATGTGTAAATTCATGCATTACACGACATTTTTGGATCGAACCAAGTCTTAAGGCAGGACGTTCATAATCAGCAAACACCAAAAATGTTCCCCCGAATGGCATAAGGCCTCCATGTAGTGCCATGCCATTCATCGCTGCAGCCATTGGGAATTCCCTAACTCCAAATGCGAGATTACGACCCATTCGATTATCCTTGGAAAAATCACCAAATTCCATTGCAAAATTTCCTGTATAATTTGAAGGTTCAAGATCTGCTGATCCTCCAACAAGATTTGGTATTTGAGTTGCAAACTTGTCCAGTGTCGCTCCAAATGCTTTTCTAGTTGCTAAGTGAGTTCCACTTTCAAAATTTGGATATTCTATTTCAGCATAGCTTTTCTGAAATAAGCTTTCCCAATAACTATTAAAGTCGTTGTCTTGACAGGCAGTATTAATTTGTGATTTCCATGCTTTAGATGATTCAATCAACGTTTTAAACCTGTGTTGAAAATGATCCATTACCTCTTTTGGTAAATAGAATTCTTCTTGAGGAAGTCCAAGCTTCTCTTTAGTAGCTTTTATTTCCTCATGAGCTAAAGGAGCGCCATGAGTTTCATAGTCACCTTCAACATTCGCTGCACCTTTAGCCATAATTGTAGTACCAATAATTAAACTAGGCCTATCAACAACCTGGGCTTTCTCAATAGCTTCTCTAATCTTTTCATGATTATGACCATCAATTTCTTGAACATGCCAGCCAAAACCTTCAAAAACTTGAGCATAATTAGTAGAGTCAGAACGATCTACTTTTCCTGAAATCTGAGCGTTATTTGAATCGTAATAGACAATTAATTTGGATAAACCCCAATGTCCCGCCATTGAACCAGCGCCCAAAACAACTGGCTCTTGAAAATCGCCATCACCAGCAACTACATATGTATAATGACCAAAAATTTCATCGGATTGTATTTCATTTATTTTATTGAATTTTGCACGAAGAATTGATTCTGCCGTAGCCATACCTACTGCCATTCCAAATCCTTGACCTAATGGACCGGTTGTGGCCTCTACTCCAGGAATCTCAACCTCAGG
>PBCB01000007.1 GCA_002717765.1 Fidelibacterota bacterium
CATAACCAGTAGAAATTTGAGGGGTTCTCTTTAGAGAGCCCCTTTCTGCTTAAATAATTTAGGAGACAAGAAATGAAAAAGGCCTTTGACACCGTAACAGCATTTGTTGAGGATGTAACATCTCTCTTAACAGGTTTAGTTATGCTTGGCATTGTTGTCGGTATTCTCTTTGATGATTACTTTGGTGTAGTTGCTGCGATGGGTGAATTGATGAGTAAGTTTGGTGATGCAGGATTCGCAGGTCTACTCGCACTAATGATCATCGTTTTTTGGTATAACAAGAACTAGTTACTACCAAATAAATAAATAAAAGCGCTCCATTTATAATATTTGGGGCGTTTTTATTTATATTTCTTTATTTTTTCTCAATCTTTTATAATATTATATATACCGGAATAATTTATTTTATGTTTCTTTTACGAAAATCTTTTTATCTAATATTTGTGTTCAGTTTTTTGATAATAACTGTAGCCAAATCTTCTACAGTGCGGGTAATTAACCGTGTTAATAATTCCACCGATGAAATTAAAACCTTAGATAATTTGAGGGGCGTCTATGTTTCTGCGAAAGACGTTTCTCGAGTTTTATCAGCAAGAACGCCATATATAAATACTGATCGATTTAAAATGGTTGTATATATTGGTAATAATAGAATAAAAATATCCGGTAATAGTAGCTATATATTGGTTGACGAAAGAGTTTACCAGATGCCAGCCTATGCTATTTGGGATGGTGATGATATTTTTGTTCAAGCTGAAGCATTATTTAATTTAATAAAAGAAACCACGATGCCTGGCATAGGATATGACGCAAGGCGCATGGTTCTTGATATTGATATTAAAGAGTTTAATATAACCGGCATAGAGATTAATGAAAAAGCAAATGGTACAATTTTAAGAATTAAAACCCGCTCTAGTTTTCCCGAAGGAAATATCAGCTCATTTTTTCATGAAAATGGATGGTTTTATATAACTATTGCAAATGCGTTAGTTGATACAACTGAAATAAGAAGAAGCGATATTAGAGGCGTAGTGAGAAGTATTGCCGCTGATCAATTAGAACAAACTGCGCAAATTGCTCTACAAATAAAAACAAAAGTTGACAGCCACGAACTATACCAAGCGAAAGATCCTAGTGAAATAGTTGTATCTTTGAGGACACCTATGGATAATAGTGTTGAGCGAATTAAAGAAGTAAAAGATAGATGGAAGCTAGATACAATTGTGTTAGATGCGGGTCATGGTGGCAAGGATCCTGGCACAATGGGCCCTAGGGGGACAAAAGAAAAAGATATTGCCTTGGATATTGCAAAACGCATCGGTCTTCTTCTCGAAAAAAATACTAAATTAAAAGTCATCTATACAAGAGAGGAAGATACCTTTATTCCATTGTGGAAAAGGACAAAGATTGCAAATGAGTCAAATGGAAAAATGTTTTTAAGTATTCATTTGAATGGAAATCCAAATAAATCAGCATATGGTTTTGAAACTTATTTACTTCGCCCAGGAAAAACAGAAGATGCGATTGAAGTTGCCTCTCGTGAGAATGAGGCAATTAAATATGAAAATAGAACAGATAATAGATATAAAGATTTATCTGGAGAAAACTTAATTATGGCAACGATGGCCCAAAGTATTTTTATGAGAGAAAGTGAAGAGTTAGCCGCCATGGTTCAGGAAGAAATGGCTAAAAAAATTAAATCGAAAAATAGAGGAGTCAAGCAGGCTGGTTTTCATGTTTTAATAGGTGCAAGCATGCCAAATGTTTTAATAGAAGCAGGCTATTTAACCAATAGAAATGAAGAGAAAAATCTTCGAAATTCTAAATATAGGCAGGCTATTGCAAATTGCATTTATAAAGCAATTGTAAAATTTAGATACTCACGAGAGCAATATTTAGCTGAAAACTAATGCCAATTAATTAATTTATTTTCTTTTACATTTCACATTATTAATACTTCAATTCAAATTAAAAACCAGCTTGCGTATCTTTATAATCTGAAAAGATTAGGAATTAAAAAAGGGTTAGATCATACCCTAGANCTTTTAAAATCATGTGGCAACCCTCATCATAAGTTAACTTCAATTCATATTGCCGGAACAAATGGTAAGGGNTCAACAGCGGCAATGCTTGCCTCTATNCTACGATCTGAAGGATATAAGGTTGGATTATATACTTCTCCCCACCTTATTAGATTTAATGAAAGAATTACNATAAATGGGAAAAGCATTTTAGATGATGATATCGCATCATTTATTGAAAAAAAGAGAATGGATATTGATAGAATATGTTCTACCTTTTTTGAAACTACAACGGTNATGGCATTAGATTATTTTGTTCAGAAAAAAGTAGATATTGCGATTATTGAGGTTGGCCTAGGTGGGCGGCTAGATTCTACAAATATTATATTACCTAAAGTTGCAGCAATTACACCAATATCACTTGACCACAAACATATATTGGGAAAAGATATCCTATCAATAACAAAAGAAAAGTCAGGGATAATAAAGAAAGATATTCCGCTAGTGCTTTCAAATCAAGATTTGGAAGCGGAACAATATATTATCAAAGTAGCTAATAAAATGAACTCACCAATTAATAAAATTGGAGATATAAATAATATCCATCTATCACCATTAGGAACAAAATTTAATTATAAGTCCGNAACGTATAGCACGCCACTATTAGGATTCCATCAGGCACAAAATGCAGCAACATCAATTGAAATTGCAAAAACATATAATAACAAAATTAAAAACCAAACAATTCAAAAAGGATTAACAAATACAAAATGGNATGGAAGGATGCAAAAAATCTCTTCCAATTTACCTATATATTATGATGTAGCACATAATGCCAAAGGGGTTGAAGNGNTGATTGATACNATAACATCTATATATAAAACTNTTCCNCATATAGTTCTTTCCTTAAAAGGAGATAAGGAAATTGCACTAATTGCAANAGCATTAATGAATAATTTTGAATCCCTGATAATAACTGGTTCAGATGAATTTGATTTAATGGAAGCAAATGATTTATATAAATTTTTTATTAAAAAACCCAGTCAAGCAAATATTGAAAAGGTACAATCGATAGATAAATCATTCGATTTACTTATAANGAAAGTAGAAAAAAGTCATAATCCTGGCATAATAATGGGAAGCCATTACATGGCAAAATCAGTTTTTGATAAATTTGGCATTTTTACATAATATTTTGTAATATCNATCTTAATTATTGATATACGTGTTTATAAAGTCCCGGCCCTAGGCTCGGGCGTACTCCTCAAAAAATTTTTCTAAGCTTATTTTCAATTATTTAATTAAGGTTATTTATTTATGAATGTTAGTGAATTACAAAAGTTAAGGATTAAAGAACTTACCGAGCTTGCAACAAAGCTTGAAATAGAAAGCTATTCAGGAATGAATAGACAAGAGCTCATCGTCAAAATCTTGGAAGCTCAAATGGAAAAGGATGGTGGAGTTACAGCNAGGGGCGTTCTAGAAGTNCTAAATGAAGGCTATGGGTTTTTAAGGAGCCCAAACTTTAATTATTTGCCAGGTCCTGATGATATTTATGTTAGCCCATCACAAATCAAGCGATTTGGGCTAAGGACGGGCCACGAGGTTTCTGGTCAAATTAGACCACCTAAATCAAAAGAAAGGTTTTATGCGCTACTTAAAGTTGAAGAGGTAAACGGCAAAGATCCTTCCGAGCTAAGAAAGGCTATATTATTTGATAATTTGACGCCACTTTATCCAGAGGAAAAATTTAATTTAGAAACAAACCCAAAAGATTTATCAACTAGAGTAATGGATATGATTTCACCTGTTGGCAAGGGACAGCGCGGCCTCCTAGTNGCGCAACCTAAAACAGGTAAAACTGTATTAATGCAAAAAGTTGCCAATGCAATTACACAAAATCACCCAGAAGTAAAAATGATAATTCTGTTAATTGATGAAAGACCTGAAGAGGTTACCGATATGAAGCGGAATGTTGAAGCAGAGGTAATTAGTTCTACTTTTGATGAAGCTCCCGAAAGGCATGTTGCAGTTGCAGATATGGTAATTCAAAAAGCGAGACGTATGGTAGAATTTGGTGAAGATGTTGTAATTCTTCTTGATAGNATAACGCGTCTTGGGAGAGCGCATAATTCNGTTATTCCACATAGTGGCAAAATTTTATCTGGTGGAGTAGATTCAAATGCATTAAAAAAACCAAAGCAATTTTTCGGCGCAGCTAGAAATACTGAAGAAAGTGGAAGTTTGACNATACTTGCCACTGCATTAATNGATACTGGAAGCAGAATGGACGAAGTAATTTTTGAAGAATTCAAAGGGACAGGAAATATGGAATTAGTAATGGATAGAAAGCTTAGCGATAGGCGACTTTATCCCTCATTTGATTTAATTAAGTCTGGAACGAGAAAAGAAGAATTGCTCCTAGATAAGAAAGTGCTTGCAAGGATGTGGATATTAAGAAAATTACTTAATGATATGAATGTTGTAGAGGCAATGGAATTTATTCAAGATAGAATGCGAAGAACTAAGACCAATGATGAGTTTATGGAGACAATGAGTCAGTAATTGTTGAAATTTTATATTTATGATCACTAGTACCTCNNCTGTAAAATCAATCTTATTCAAAATTAAAACAGATAAGCCTGTTCGCAAAACCCCCTATCAAGTAAAGGGNGTCATTATGAAACAATTTCCTAATGATGAAATAGTTCCAATGTTAAATGGAGCTTATAGAAAAAAATTTCTATACCCAAGAATACAGGTAAAAGTTTTAGATGAGGAAATTTTCATAATTGGATTAAATCAGGGTGTTGATCCAATNATGAAAATCAAGGACGAAATAAAAGAACTTAATTTTGGAGATATAACCTTTAAAGTTGAAGATTGCGATCTAGAGGAAAGCGCTCAGTTATTTAACCTGACATCTAATTTAATAAAGTATAAGTTTATTTCAAATTGGGTGGCACTTAATAATAGTACAAATAACAAATATCAAAACATGAATGATGCTNATCGATTAGAGTTTTTAAATAAACTNTTAGGAGAAAATATAGTTTTTCTTGCAAGAGAAGTTGGATTTGATTTTGAAAAAAATATTTTCTCAAGAATTAATATTTCTTCANTAGAGCCAATATCAGAAGATCAAAAAGGATGGGGAGCTTTTCAGGGCGAGTTCTACTCAAATATAATATTACCAAACTATATTGGAATTGGTAATGGCATCACAAGAGGATATGGAACTATTTTTGGAGAAANTAGAGATGAAAACATTGATTTTAATGATAATGAATTTAATTCACTAAAAGATGAAGCGCTGGAATCAAAAATCTCTATTGAAGAAAATAATATTTTTTCTTCAATAGAAGAGATCGAAGTAGACAGGGTGCCAAAGCCAGTAATTTCAAGAAAAAGAAAACAGCAAGGCAAGAGGAACAGATCAAAAAAATTAAAATCTTTTTCAAACAATGGTATAAAATCTAATCGCAAAGCGAATAATAAAAGTTCAATAAAAAATAAATCAAAGATGAAAAATAATTCAAAATCATCAATTAATTATAATTCCGAAGAATACCATAAAAAACAACATACGATTCAATAATGAAGTTCGCAGATAGAGTAAATAAAGTAAAACCATCNTTTACACTAGAAATGACCTCAAGGGCTGCAGAGTTAAAGCACGAAGGTCATGATNTTATTAATTTGAGNGCAGGTCAACCTGACTTTAATACGCCAAANAATATTATTGATGCTGCAAAAACTGGAATGGATAACGGGCATACTAAGTATACTGCAGGATCTGGAATGATTGAACTCCGGAATGCTATTTGCGATAAAGTAAAGCGTGAAAATGAGATAAATATATNACCTGAACAGGTTCTGGTTTCTAATGGAGAAAAACAAAGCCTTTATTTAGCTTGCCAGGCATTATTTCAGGATGGCGACGAAGTAATTATCTTTAAGCCATACTGGGTTTCTTTTCCTGAATTTGTTACACTGTCTGATGCTACACCATTAATAATTGAAACTGATTCACAAAATAATTTTGAACCAGATATTAACACTGTTCTTGCTGCAGTAAATAAAAATATAAAAGGAATAATTATTAATTCACCCTCTAATCCAACNGGNTCTGTCTGGTCTCAAAAAACTATCCTAGAGTTATTAAAAATCGCTAAAGAAAATAACTGGGTTGTAATTTCTGATGAATGTTATGAGAGGCTTGTTTTTGATGGTCAGCATATTGTAAGCCAAAAACTATCTGATGAAAATAATCTTGATACAAACATTATAACATGTATGAGTATGTCTAAAACATATGCAATGACAGGATGGCGTATTGGCTATGCATTTGGAAATAGTGAAATCATTAAAGCGATGTCAAAGATACAAGGNCAAGCTACATCCTGNGCAAATTCTATAGGACAGGTTGCATCAATCGAAGCTCTGAATGGAGANCAATCAGCCGTNGATAAAATGATNNTTATTTTTAAGCAACGACGCGATTATATGATTAAATTACTTAATAAACTCCCAGAAGTTAATTGCCTAACCCCTGGTGGTGCATTTTATGCATTTCCAGACTTTAGTTATTATATTGGCAAATCATTTCATGAAAAAAAAATAAATAACTCATTTGACCTATGTGAAATCTTCTTAAATGAAGCACATGTTGCTACAATACCAGGAGATGGATTTGGAGCTCCTGGGTATGTACGTTTTTCATATGCAATTGATGAAAAAACAATCGAAGATGGCATACGTAGGGTTGAAAAAATTATCGAAGAAATACACTAACTATTTAAGGAAAAAAAATGAAACAAGATATACATCCTGATTATAAAGAAGGAACTGTTACATGTTCTTGCGGGTATTCATTTAAAGTATACAGCACGATGGGTGATCAAAGCATTGATATTTGTTCAGAATGCCATCCATTTTATACTGGTAAACAAAAATTAGTTGATACCGCTGGAAGAATTGANCAGTTTAAAAAGAAATATGATAAATCATAAAGATTAGATGATTAAAACTATANTACTATCTATNATGAAACCAACAATTCTCGTTGGCGGCCAAGCAGTTATTGAAGGCGTAATGATGCGAGTGCCAGGAGCGTATGCGACAGCTGTTAGGGATCCTAATGGAAAGATTCATGTGGATAGAAAAGATTATAAATCNTTGGGTGAAAAATCTATGATCTGGAAGCAACCTATTTTGAGAGGAATGGCTGGACTATTTGAGTCAATGAAAATGGGGATGGAAACCTTGCAGTGGTCAGCAGATATTGCAATGCCTGATGAAAAAAATAAACCAAAAAATAAAATTTCTGATTTTTTCTCATCCCTACTTGCGATTGTCCTTGCAATATCCTTGTTTATGATTGGACCAATGTGGCTCACGACTAACTTACTAGATGTTGAAAAAGATGCTATAATGTTTAATCTTACTTCAGGGTTTTTTAGAATTTCTTTTTTCGTTTTATATCTTTTTCTTATTTCTCAAATGAATGATGTAAAAAGATTATTTCAATATCATGGAGCAGAACATAGAGTTGTATATAATTTTGAGTCTGGTAAAAAAATAAATATACAAAANGCTCAACTTTTTCCCACCCAACATCCAAGNTGTGGCACAAGTTTTATGTTTATTGTACTATTATCAGCAATTATTGTCTTTTCAATTATTGATACATTTATTTTAATGTTTACCGGAGATATAAATCTGTTTTCTCGTCTTGCTTTTCATTTACCAATGGTACCATTGGTGGCGGGAATTTCTTATGAGCTAATTAAAATTAGTTCAAGAAATGAGAACTTATTTTTTAGAATTCTCAGGACCCCAGGATTATGGCTNCAAAATATTACAACTCGCCATCCAGATGATGAGATGGTAGCAGTAGCAATTGTTGCGATTGAAAAAGCATTTGGGAAGAAGCTAGATTCTATGTCTGGAAAACAATATGTCGCTGAAGCTGTTGGATGATTGATAAGCTTAAAGAAATTATTATCCATTTTGATGACTTAGAAAAGCAAATGCTTGACCCTAGTTTGATTAATGATCAAAATAAATACAAAGAGNTCACAAGGGAGCACAGAAGACTGATNCCAATTATAGAAAAATCAAAAATATATATATCTATTTACGATCAAATTGATGAAGATGAATCAATACTTAAAGGTGACGATGATGAATTAAANAATATCGTAAAGGATGAATTGGATGATTTAAAAGCAGAAGCCAATCAAATTGAGGAAGAATTAAAAATTCTGTTATTGCCCCATGACCCAAATGATGATAAAAATATTATTCTAGAAATACGAGCAGGAACAGGNGGGGATGAAGCTGCGTTGTTTGCTGCAGATTTATATAGGGTTTATTCAAGATTNGCAGAAAGAAATAAATGGCAATATAAAGTCATGGAATCTAACCCAATTGGCATAGGTGGATACAAAGAGCTAATTATGTCTATTAGTGGANATGGTGCATATGGAATGCTAAAATTTGAAAGCGGCGTACACAGAGTTCAGAGAGTTCCAAANACAGAGACCAGTGGCCGAGTACATACATCAGCCGCCACGGTTGCAGTTTTGCCAGAAGCAGAAGAAGCCGATATTCAATTAGTTGATGCTGATTTAAAAATAGATACCTATAGAGCCAGTGGTGCCGGAGGTCAGCACGTTAATAAAACAGAATCTGCAATTAGAATTACACATATTCCAACAGGGCTTGTAGTTACATGCCAGGATGAGACTTCACAGCATAAAAATAAGGCTGCAGCATTAAAAGTACTAAGGTCCAGGCTACTTGCAGCGGAGCAAGAACAGCTGGCTAAAGAAAGAGCCGCCGCAAGAAAAGATATGGTTTCTACTGGTGATAGATCTGCTAAAATAAGGACATATAATTTTCCACAAGGAAGAATAACCGATCATAGAATTAATTTTAGTGCATTTAATTNAGATGGAGTAATGGATGGTGAAATCAATGAATTGATTGATAATCTAACTCTTGCAGATCAACAGCTTAAGCTAACTGAAGTTGTATAAATAATTGGAAGTAGCTAAAGAAAGTAAGCGCGATTGGAGTATAATTGATTTAATTAAATGGGGTGAGGGCTATTTTAATAAAAATAATTTTGACAGCCCTAAACAAGAAATAGAATGGCTATTATGTGATCTTTTGGATTACAAAAGAGTTGATCTCTATTTGAATTTTGAAGAAATCGTGCCAAAAAATAAACTTTCTACTCTTAATAAATGGGTTAAAAAAAGAATAAAAAGAATGCCATTACAATACATAACTGGATCCACTGAATTTTACGGAAATAAATTTTTCTTGAATGAAAATGTTTTAATACCAAGACAAGAAACAGAGCGTTTAGTAGATATTTGTTTAAAATCCATAAATAAATTATCTGCCCCCAAAATATTAGAGATAGGAACAGGCTCAGGCTGTATTTCAATATCAATTGCCCTGATTCGAAGTGATGCAAAAATATTATCTATTGATATTTCTCAAAATGCTTTGAAAAAAGCTATAATAAATTCTGATTACCATCAGACAAGAAATATTAGTTTTGTTGAGCTTGATTTTTTAAAAGAATTACCAAAGGGACATTTTGATATTATAATTTCTAATCCTCCATATATATCATCAGGTGAAATGAAAAACATTATGACTGATGTAAAAGATTATGAACCTGAAATTGCGTTAACTGACTTTATGGATGGACTTCAATTTTATGAAAGGCTTTCAATTGTCGCTCCAAAATTATTAAATCAAGAGGGGTCACTTATTCTTGAGGTTGGGTCAAAAGACCATCCAGACAAAGTATTAAAATTATTTAAATCAAAAGGCTATAATAAAATAGAATTATTTCCAGATTACAATAATGATCAAAGAGTATTAAAGGTTAGAATTTAAATGAACTCAGAATTTGTACATTTACATAATCATTCAGATTATAGCTTATTAGATGGAGCTCAAACTGTTCAAACACTTGTAAATACCATCGATGACCTTGGGATGGATTCAGTTGCACTAACNGAACATGGAAACATGTTTAGCGTTATTCCATACTATAAATCTGCTCAAAAAGCAGGTGTAAAGCCAATTATTGGTTGTGAAGTATATGTAGCCGTTGGGAGTAGATTTGAAAAGAAGGCTAGANCCGATGGCGGTTGGGGCAATAATCACCTTGTTCTTTTAGCGCAGAATTATAATGGGTATCAAAATTTAATGAAACTTGTAACCCATGGATATTTAGAAGGTTTTTATTATAGACCAAGAATAGATATGGATCTATTGAAAGAACACAGCGAAGGGATTATTTGTCTATCAGGATGCCTAAAAGGTGAAATCCCCGAAAGAATGATAAAGGGCGATTGGGCTGGAGCAAAACAAGCTGCACTTAACTTTGCTGAAATTTTTGAAGANCGTTTTTATCTAGAAGTTCAAAATCACGGCATCCCAGATGAAATACAAAACATAAAGAATATGAAAAAATTAAGCGCCGAACTTAATTTGCCAATGGTATGCACAAATGATGCGCACTACGCAAAACATGAGCATTGGGAAGCCCATGATGTTCACATTTGTTTAGGAACAGGCAAGGATAGGGATGATCCAAAACGTTTGCGATATGCAACACCTGAATTTTACTTTAAAACGCAAGATCAAATGTTTGATATGTTTAAAGATGTACCTGGCGCTATCGAGAATACCAGAAGAATTGCTGATAGCATTGAATTTGAAATACCTATGGGCAATTATCATTTGCCAAACTTCCCAATTCCTAAGGATGCTGAAAGCCCTGATCCCGATAATTATTTAAAATCATTATGTGTAGAGGGCGTAAAAAATAGATATGGTGATTATACTCCGGAGTTAGAATCTAGATTAAATCATGAATTAAATGTTATTCAGAAAATGGGGTTTGCTGGTTATTTTTTAATAACAGCAGATTTTGTTAAATATGCTAAAGACAATGCAATACCTGTAGGACCAGGCCGAGGGTCTGCTGCGGGTAGCTTAGTTTCTTACTCACTTGGAATAACTACTATTGATCCGATTCGGCACAAGCTTTTATTTGAGCGCTTTTTAAATCCAGATAGAATTAGTATGCCTGATATAGATATTGATTTTTGTATCGAAAGACGTGGCGAGGTTATTGATTATATAAAGAGCCAATATGGTGAAAATTCTGTGACGCAGATAATTACGTTTGGGAAAATGAAGGCGCGTCAAGTAGTTAGAGATGTTGGAAGAGTTTTAGGGCATTCATTTGGAGATGTTGACAAGCTTGCAAAAATGATTCCGACAACACTAAATATTACTCTTGATGAGGCACTTCAACAGAACCCTGAACTTTTGGCAGCATCAAAGGGTGAGTATAAAGAATTGTTAGACTATTCCAAAGTACTTGAAGGCATGAATCGTCATGCATCTATTCATGCCGCTGGAGTGGTTATTGCGCCTGGTGAGTTGACAGATTATGTACCTTTATATAGATCCTCACAAGGCGATATAACTTCTCAGTATGACATGAAAGGATTAGAAGATCTTGGTTTATTAAAACTTGATTTTTTAGGTCTAAGAAATCTTACTGTGATTGATAATGCAATCAAGTTAATAAATGAGAGCGGAAAAAAAATAGATATTGAAAATATTCCATTAGATGATCAAGAGGTTTATAGGTTATTTACAAAAGGCCTCACAATTGGAGTATTTCAATTTGAGTCATCAGGTATGAGAGAGTTTTTAAAAAAACTCAAACCAACTGCTATTGAGGACTTAATTGCAATGAATGCACTTTACAGGCCTGGCCCCATGAATAATATTGATGATTTTATTAAAAGAAAACATGGCAAAAAACAAATTCAATATTTACACCCTAGCATGGAGAACATACTTCAAGAAACCTATGGAATTATAGTTTATCAGGAGCAGGTAATGCAAATAGCCAATGAAATAGCAGGGTTTTCTTTGGCCGAAGCGGATATTATGCGTAGGGCGATGGGAAAAAAAATCAAAAAATTGATGGATGAATTAAAAATAAAATTTATTGAAGGAGCAAAAAATAAAAACAATATAGAACCTGAAATAGGGAAACAAATATACGAATTGATAGAAAAATTTGCTGAATATGGATTTAATAAAAGTCACTCAACTGCTTATGCATATGTAGCATATCAAACAGCTTGGCTAAAAACACATTATCCTGCAGAGTTTATGAGTGCTAATTTAACAAGCGAAATGTCAAACATAGATCGTATCGTAATATTAATCAACGAGTGCAGAAAAATGAAAATTGATGTTAATCCCCCAGATGTAAATATTTCATCAATTGATTTTAGACCTGTAGATAAAAAAACGATTTCATTTGGCCTTAATGCAATAAAAAATGTTGGAACAAAAGCACTTGAGCAAATAATCGATTCAAGAAAAAGTCAAAAAAAATACGATTCAATTTTTGATTTTACAGCAAATGTTGCATTGAAAACAGTCAATAAAAAGGTTTTAGAAAGCTTAATTATGTCAGGGGCAATGGATTCACTAGAAGGTAATAGGGCGCAAAAATTTGATGCAATTGAAGTAGCTCTTAAATATGGACAAAACGAGCAAGATGCTAAATCAAAAAATCAAGTTAGCCTCTTTGGCTCAAGTGAATCTGAAAGTTCATCTGATACAATGGTTCCCACTTTAAATAAAGCAGATGAATGGATTGAAAGTAAAATGCTTGAAAATGAAAAAGAAGTTTTAGGTATGTACTTATCAGGGCACCCATTGTTGAAATACGCAGATGATTTAGAAGAATATTCTAATTTTGATTTTACAGATAAAGTCAATTATTCTAATCAAGAAAAAATCAGAATCGGAGGAGCCATAACCGATCTCAAATTGCATTTTGATAAAAAAAATAATCAAATGGCATTTTTTAAATTAGATTGCCTTGGAGGGCAAGCAGAAATTCTCGCGTTTAGCAGTGTATTTTCAAAATATAAACATCTGGTAAAAAGTGATAATGTAGTATTTATTAAAGGTAAGCAGACTGACGAAACAGATTTTTCGGATTTAAAATTAATTGCTGAAGAGATAGTTACAGTTGAGAATGCAAAAGAAATTTATTCAAAAAATGTAAACATCCGATTGGATTTAAAAGACACCACATTGGATATCTCAAAGATTTCTAAATTAGCCAAAGAATATAAAGGTAAATGCGGCTTAATGTTTCACATGGCCTCAGCAAATGGCAGAACTCAGCGAATTTTTGCACACAACATCAAAGTAGATTCAAGCAAGACATTTTTAAAAAAAGCTAGACAGCTATGCGGGAATGATAATGTATGGGTTTCAGAATAATTTTTATTAATTTATGAATGTGAAACGTAAAATAAGAATTTTAATGGCAAAACCTGGATTGGATGGTCACGATAGAGGAATTAAAGTATTGGCATCCGCATATCGTGATGCGGGTATGGAGGTAATTTATCTTGGCCTTAGGCAAACCCCTGAGATGATTGTATCCTCTGCTTTGCAAGAGGATGTTGACGTAATAGCTCTTTCAAGTCTAAACAATGCTCACATGACCATTTTCCCAAATGTGCTAAAATTAATGCAAGAAAAGGGACTTGAAGACGTGTTATTAGTGGGAGGGGGAATTATACCAAAAAAGGATATGGAAGAATTAGAAAGCCTAGGAACAGGGAAATTATTTGGACCTGGCACTCCTATTGAAGAAACATTAAATTATATTGTTAATTGGGTAAATGAAAATAGAAGATAAATGGATATTACAAATCAAACCGAGCTAGAATTATACTTTGCCGATCACTTCGATACTATCTTATTTCCTGTTTTGGCAGAAATCTATCAAAGCAAAGCAGAATACGATAGAGCGAAGCGAGTTTGTGAAATTGGGCTAGAACATCACCCTAATTCAGTTGAGGGACAGTTTATTTTATCTCAGGCTGAGATGGCTTTAGGCAATTTAATTGTAGCAGAAAAATGGTTAAAGAAAGTTCTTGATATGGTTCCAACTCATCAACCAGCAGCAGCAGCATTACCAGTATTACAAGAACAGTTAGGTCGATCAAAAAATACCCTTACTGATAGCTGGAAACGAGCACAGGATGTTGACCCTAGTAATCAATTTGCAACTGATTTTTTATCACCAAAAACTACAAACAATAAAAAAGATAAAGAAGCAATCCCAGCAGATATTATGATTGAAAAAGCATCAATCAGTCCTCGCCTCGCAACATTTACATTGGTGCATGTACTCAAAGGGCAAGGGCTTTACCAAAGAGCACTAGATGTTCTAGATATCCTTGATCAAAAAGGTGAAAATAAAAAACAAATTGAAGTTGAAAGACAATCCATACAATCTTTACTTTGACGCATACTTGAATTATCAAGAATGAATCTTAATAATGGAATTCAGCATTTAAAAAAATCAGACAAACTATTAAAAGAAATAATTAACCAATACCCTGCTCCTTCTATAAAAAAATCACATAATTATTTTCAGTCACTAATAAAATATATTATTTATCAACAATTAAGCACTAAATCAGCCTCTGTTATTTATGATCGATTTATTAAATCTTTTGATACTGCCAGACTAACACCTGATCATATTTTCTCTATTACAAAAGAAGAATTAAAACTAATCGGCCTATCAAGGCAGAAAAAACAATACATTTTTTTACTTGCAGAAAATTGGTCAAAAACAAAAAATAAACTGAAGAATATTGAATTATTAAATGATGATAAAATCGCAAAGGAGCTGATGATGAATAAAGGGATTGGTCAATGGACGGTAGATATGTTCCTTATTTTTTCATTAAATCGTCCTGATATTCTACCATTAAACGATCTAGTTATTCAAAAGGGCTATGCAAAACTAACAAACATGGATAGACTTCCAACTAAAGATGAAATAAAAAATGGCGCTGAAAAATGGAAACCATATAGAACCTTGGCTTCTTTATATCTATGGAATATTATAGATGGACCTTTCGAATGGTAAATAAAAATTATCTTTTGTTATTATTTTTTATTCTAGTGATTATTTTAACTTCACTTAATTCTAGAAATAAAAATATAGATTTATCTAAATACGAAAAATATCAAGTCACTATATATAGAGACACATGGGGCGTCCCCCATATTTTTGGAAATAAAGATGAAGATACTGCTTACGGCCTAGGATATGCCCATGCAGAGGACGATTTTGATACAATACAAAATATTCTAATTGCAGCGCGAGGAGATTTGGCAAAATTCCATGGAAAGTCTGCAGCAGCGAATGATTATATGGTACAATTATTGAAAATATGGGATATTGTAGAAACTAATTATGATAAGGGATTATCAACAGATGTTATTAGAATTAGCGAAGCATATGCTGATGGTATAAACCATTTTATTTCACTAAATCCTGATCTAGCATATAAAGGAACTTTCCCAATTAATGGCAAAGATATCATCGCAGGATTTATTCATAGAATGCCATTGATGTTTGGTCTAGATAGAATTTTGGGCGAATTGGCATCAAGCCAAAACCCTAATAAGAAAGTTCAAATTTCAAAATCTGATTCAAAATTATTTGAACAAAAAATGCTAGGATCGAATGTGGTTGCAGTTGCACCAAATAGATCATCCGATAACCATACAAGGATTTTAATTAATTCACATCAACCTTGGACTGGTCCAGTTGCATGGTATGAGGCGCATTTAAATAGTAATGAGGGGTGGAACATGATTGGTGGACTTTTTCCTGGATCACCAGTTGTATTTGTTGGACATAATGAAAATATTGGATGGAGTCATACTGTTAATAATCCTGACCTTATAGATGTTTATGAGCTAGAGATTAATCCAGATAACCCTGATCAATATTATTTTGATGGTCAATATGAGAATTTGGAAATATCCGAAGCTAAAATTAAAGTTAAAATTTGGGGACCAATACAATGGACATTCAAACGAAAGATATTTAGGTCAAAGCATGGTCCTGTTATCAGAAATGACCATGGATCTTTTGCGATAAGATATGCAGGACATGATGAGTTTCGCTACCTTGAGCAATGGTTTAGAATGAATAAATCAAAGGATCTAAAGGATTTTGAAAACGCTATGAAAATAATGGCAATTCCTATGTTCAATACAATTTATGCAGACAAAAAAGGAAATATTTTCTATCTATATAATGCTTTATTACCACAAAGAAAAAATGGGTTTGAATGGAGTGGAAACGCAATTAATGGAACCAGCTCTATTAATTTGTGGACAGATTATTTATCTTACGATGAATTGCCAAAAATATTAAATCCACAATCTGGATTTCTCCAAAATTGTAATAGCTCNCCATTTCTTACAACTACAGGAAATGATAATCCAGATANAAACTTATACCAAAATAATCTTGGCATTGAAAGATTTCAAACCAATCGCGCTTTAAGAGCACATGAGCTATACGGAGCAGATAAATCGATTACTCGTGAAGAGTTTTATAATTATAAATATGATACCAAGTATTCCGAAAAATCTGTTCTTACAAAAAATTTAAAACGCTTTCTCACTGATATAAAATCAAATGATATTGAAATAAATAATACAATAGAAATATTGAAAGACTGGAATTATGATACAGATAGCCTAGCAGTAGGAGTGCAGTTTGCCATTGACGCAATCAGGCCGGTATATAACCCAGATAATTATATTTATGATTATGATTTAATTATGAATCGATTAAAAGATAGTATTACTAGAACGAAAAATGAATTTGGGAAATTAGATGTTAAGTGGGGGGATATTCAAAGGCTAGATCGTGGTAATACTAATTTAGCTTTAAGCGGGGGCCCCGATATCCTAAGAGCAATTTATTCGAACAATAATGGGGGCTATAAGAAGGCAGTTGCTGGAGATTGTTATTTTCAAATTGTAGAATGGAGTCCGAGCGGCAAAGTATCATCGCAAAGCATTCATCAATTTGGCTCGGCAACGCAAGACTTCACATCAGCCCATTATGATGACCAGGCGCACCTTTTTGCAAAAAATAAAATGAAACCCATTTGGATCAACTTAAAAGATATTAAATTAAACCTCGTAAAATCATATTCACCGGGGAGTAAAGAAGATACTAAGGAGTAATTATGAAAAAATTCCTATTATTATTTATTAACCTGACCATTGTGTTTGCAGATAAACCAATTACTGCAAAAGATATAATTAATTTAGAATATGTTTCCCAGCCTGTAATAAATATTGGAGGAACTAGGATAGCCTATGTAAAGACTGTCCCNCCTTCTAAAGATTCTAAAAGAAGAAGCTCATATAGAGAAATTTGGGTAACAGATATTGATGGAACTAATCAAAGGAAATTTACATCTTCTCCGAATAATAGCTGGTCACCACAATGGACACCTAATGGCAACCTTTCTTTTCTATCTACAAGAAAAGCATATCATAAATCAACACAAGTCTATANCATTCCAACTGATGGAGGTGAAGCAATTCCCCTGACTGATCATTCTGGTGGAATTGGATCTTATAAATGGTCACCAAACGGTAGATGGATTGCGTTTACTTCAAGNGATAGAGAAAGTATAGAATCACAAACAATGAAAAAAAATGGTCTCGATATGATAGTAATGGGTGAGAACCAATTATATAATAGACTTTGGATNTATGATGTTGAATCAAAAACATATGAAACAATATTTAGACAAGATTTAAATGTTTCACTATTTGAATGGTCTCCAGATAGCAAGTTTATAATTTTTCAGGCAGCTGAAAAGGTAAATACTGATTTAGAATATTTGGAAAGCTCAATTTATCTTGTTAAGGCTCCAAGCGGAAATCCGAGAAAAATAACCGAAACGCCTGGAAAGCTTTCGAGCATGTCAATTTCTCCAAATAACGACCAACTAGCATTTCTAGGTGCGACATCTTATAATGACCCCCTTGCTCAAAGCATTTTTGTTCTTAATATCAAAAATGGGAAATCAAAGCTAGTTACGCCTGATTTTAAAGAATCTTTTGTAGATGTTGAATGGATAGATGATCAAACAGTAATTGGACTATCACAGAGGGGTACCAAGACTGCATTATCAACAATCTTTTTAACTGAAAATCTACCGGAAGAAGTATTTAATCAAAACGANATACTTGCTCCTAAGCAAATTATTTCCAGCTTCTCTTTTCATAAATATACTAAGCAGCTCGTAATAATCGCTAATAGCAATCAACATCCAAATGAATTATATGTTGGATTATACAATTCTAAAAAAATGAAAAGAATTACATTTTCAAATTCATCATTAACAGATATTCAACTTTCAAAACAAGAAACAATATCTTGGAAAGCCAGGGATGGAAAAACAATTGAAGGCGTGCTTACTTATCCCTTAGTATATCGAGATGGAAAAAGATATCCATTAATATTACAGATTCACGGAGGGCCAGAAGGAGTTAGTCTTGATGGATGGAATACAAGAGCGACATACCCAGTACAGCTCTTAGCAGCAAATGGCTATTTTGTTTTAGAGCCAAATTATCGCGGAAGCGCAGGAAGGGGAGTAGCGTATTCTAAATTAGACCATGATGATCTTGGAGGTGAGGAATTCAATGATGTCTTAAAAGGGATCGATCACCTTATTAAAAAAGGATTTGTTGATAAAAATCAAGTTGGAACAGGAGGTTGGTCATATGGAGGCTATTTTTCTGCATTAGCAGCTACAAAGTATTCAAATAGATTTAAAGCATCAATGGTTGGAGCAGGTTTAACAAATATGATTAGTTTTATGGGAACAACAGATATACCGTATGAAATGTCTGTAGTGCATTGGAACCAATGGTGGTTCGATAATCAAGAACTGCATTGGGATCGATCACCGCTTTCTCATATCAATAAAGCAGGAACCCCCACTTTGGTTATTCATGGATTGCGCGATGAGCGGGTGCACCCAGAGCAAGGAATGCAGTTATGGCAAGCGTTAAAAATAAAAAATGTCGATACTGAACTTGTTTTATACCCAAGAGAACCTCATGGTATTATTGAAAGACCTCATCAGCTTGATTATATGGAAAGATTAATTAATTGGTACAAAAAATATGTTAAATAAATCAATAAGTTATTTTCTCATTCTATTTTCATTTATTTATACACAAGAAAGTAAGGTAGTTGAAATTCCACTAGAAGGATCTGCAGGAAAAAAGGAGCTTGAAATGTCTGGGCTTACTTGGTATAAAAATGAACTAATTCTGATGCCACAATATATTGATTATGACGACCCCGCTTTTTATGCAATATCAAAATCAAAGTTAAACCAGTGGCTATCTAAACAATCCGCTGAGGGNATAGTACCACAAAAAATAAAACTGATTATGCCTGACTATAGAAAAACTATTAAAGGATATCAAGGATTTGAGGCCGTTTGTTTTGATGGAAATTCAATATATTTAGTTATCGAGTCTAAGCATGATGGTATTATGAAAAGTTTCATTGTTAAAGGGAAAATGGAAAGAAAAAAAGGAATCATAACAATTGATAAGGATGTTTTACGTGAAATTCCTATACCCATCAACATTAAGAATATGGGTTATGAAAGTATAATAAAATATAAAAATCAAATTTTAGTTATTTTTGAAGCAAATGGAAAAAATATTAACCCCGACCCAAAAATAATTTCATTCAATAGATCCCTTGAACAATCTAAATCATTAAAGTTTGATAATTTAGAATATCGATTAACCGATGCAACTCAAGTAGATAAAAAAGGAAACTTTTGGGCTATTAATTTTTATTGGCCAGGTGAAGAAAAAAGACTAAAGCCAGCTCTAGATGAGGTATTGATGAATACAACTGAAGGACCTACGCATGCAATGTTCGATCATGTTGAAAGGCTTGTAGAATACAAAATATATAAAAATGAAATCAAGCGCACCTCATCTGATCCTATTCAGCTTACAATAAATAAAGAATCAAGAAACTGGGAAGGTGTTGTACGTTTAGATAAAAAAGGATTTATAATGATTGTGGATGAGTATCCAAGAACGATATTGGCTTTTGTTGAAAAATAGCTAAAAAACTTTTCTAAAATCTCCTTTCCAGCCTAATGCAATAGTAAGAGAAGATGCATCTATTTGTGTTGGGATAATAAAATCTTCAACCTCCAGATTTATATTAAAATATAGCTTTTCTTTATAGGGAATAATTACTTCAAATATATATTGGTTTCTTGAAAGGTTGCTTTCTACTATTTCACTAATTTGCTGAAAATGTTCAAATTCCAACTTAGTGGAAAACCATGGAGAATTGTGATCCCAAAAGATACCACCTTTTAGATAGGATGTTTTTCTTGTGGCGTTTAAATAATCAGACATATCAAAGCCATGACCAATTTCAATATTGACTAATCCCCGATCATATTGATTCACAAAATATCCAAATCCTTGATTGTAATGGTATTGTAAGTTCATATCAACGCGGGTATTTTTTCTGATGGAAGTTATTGTGTATCTATAAAAATTTGATCTAGCACCATATTTNTCACTAGATTTATATCGTAAATCAATAAATGATTGGTTTTGTATTCCATAGGCAAACAAGCGCACATCTTTGTATGTAATATCTGTTCTACGATTTATTCGAAAAAAACCAAACATTCCATTTGTAGAGTCAACGCCTACTAACCCTATACGTCCATACTGTTTCCATTCTGTGGAATCTGATTGACCAGTTGCAATTGATAGCAATATAATAAAAATATAAACCAATCGTATCATTGCTTAATTTTTTTCCCACTTTCCATAAGCTTAATTGATGAGATTGTAAATATCAAAGTCATTATAATTGCAATAATAAAACTATGAGCAGGATTTGAATCTGAAATTCCCAATATTGTAAACCTTAAACCATTAATCATATAATAGATTGGATTAAAAAGNCTCAATGTTTGAGCCCAATCCGGAAGCATTTTAATAGAATAAAATATTCCCCCAAGAAAACTAAGGGGCGTTAGAATAAAATTTTGCATAGTTGCTAATTGATCCCAACTTTCGGATAATTGTCCCAATAGCAATCCAATACTTGAAAATGCCCAAGAGACAAGGAAGATAAAAACAATAGTTTGAATAGGGCTTACAACAACTAGACCGCCTATAGCCATTCCTACCAATAAAATTAATATTCCATTTATTGTTCCCCGAACTGTACCTCCAATTATATAGGCCATAGAAATTTCAAAACTAGACAAAGGGGCTTGTAATATATCGGGTAGTTGACCTAATAATTTCATCTGCAACATTGAAGATGACGAATTAGAAGTAGCATTTGTTAATGCATTCATCATTATAAGCCCTGGCAATATAAATAAGGTATAAGGAACACCATCTATACTATCAATGCGCTTCTCAAGCGTAAAGCCAAAAATTAATATATATAGTATTGATGAAATAAGTCCTGGTACGATTGTTTGTCTCCAAACNGCAAAAAATCTGCCCACCTCTCTTAGAGTTAAAGTATTGAAACCAACCCAATTCACTAGTTAATCCCTTTTCCAGTTAGATTNAAAAATACATCTTCCAGTGATGCCTTNTCGGTTTCTATACGTTGTATATGAGCACCAGCCGAACTAAGGAGGCTAATAATTNTTGGCATATCATTTTCTGGGTNTTGAGTTGTGAAGTGCANGCGCTTATCTTCTTTATTATAAGTAAAGCTATTTAGAACATTTTCTGAATCATCAAATACCTCAGATAAAAAAACAGTTATCCCAGAAACAGAATCTTTACCNATGAGCTCTTTTGGAGATCCTTTNGAAATAACTTTGCCCGAATCAATTATAGCAACCTTATCNCATAATAATTCTGCTTCTTCAATATAATGAGTAGTCAGNAGAATAGTTTTCCCNTCCTTATGCAAATCACTAAAATACTCCCANAGCTCATGCCTGAGTTCAACGTCCACTCCGGCAGTAGGNTCATCAAGAATCAATATTTTTGGATCATGTACAAGCGCTTTAGCTATTTGAAATCGGCGTTTCATTCCACCAGACAACTGACGAATTCGAGCATTGCGCTTATCTTGTAATCCTAAGCGCTCAAGTAGACTTTCAACAAGATCAGTTGCATCCTTTTTATTAATACCATAATACCCAGCTTGAAATAAAAGCAGCTTATCAAGAGGAAAAAACCAGTCCTGAGTAAATTCTTGAGCNGCAATGCCTACTTGCTTTCTAGTGAATCTATAATCATTAACAGTATCTCGGTTAAAAATCATAGTTTCACCTTCATCTTTTCGAACAAGACCTGTTAAAATATTTATTGTNGTTGTTTTACCGGCTCCATTAGGNCCCAGTAAACCGAAAAATTCACCTTCAGCAATCTCCATATTTATTCCCTTTAATGCTTTAGTGCCATTGTAGGTTTTTTTAAGACCTTTTATGTTGATAGCATGCATTATGAATTAATTTCGAAACCTATTTCTGAATCGAATGGATTTGGAAAGTCAAAACCCTCAACCCCAGGGAAATGCACTACAGATGCAATGAAACCCCATGGAATTAATATGGATGCCTCTACATTTTTTTCTTGAATTGATTTATCCTTTTTCATCGTAGAGGCTTTGAACGATGGGTGGTAAATCCACATACCATATTCATCATAGCCAACAATTTTGACATATATCTTTTTTTTATCTATGCCTAATTCATTTAATGCGTCGTGCCCATCAAGTACTAGCATCACAATATCATTTAATACATGATCAATTTTCATAGGTGTATGGCTCATAGTTTATCCTTTCTATTTTGCAATTATTTTATATACTGCTCCATTATAATCNACGATATATATCTCCCCATCAGCATCTTGTCCAAATGAAGAAATATAATTTGTAAACTCTCCATCTGCGATATTTATCTCATCAGTTCTATTTTTAAATTCGGCTGCCTTCCCATCTTTNNCTTTAAATGACCAAATATTTCCTGAACAGTAATCACCAAAGAAATAAACCCCTTCAAATCCTTTTAATTTTTTTCCTCTATACACATAACCCCCCGTTACTGAGCAGCCTTCAACATCTAATTGATTTTTTCTTCCAAGGGCAAAAGCTGGGTGATATGCATCATTTGGGTATTCAATNATNGGAAGAACCATACCATCTCTTTTGCAATTTTCTTTTGGCTCAAAACAATACGAGGCTTCCATGTGTCGCCATCCATAATTATTTCCACCAGAACTAGAGGCTGGCTCAAAATTTACTTCTTCCCATTTATTTTGCCCAACGTCTCCATAGTATATATCACCTGTTTTTTTATCAAATGAAAATCGCCAAACATTACGAAGGCCCCAGGCCCATATTTCTCCACGGGCATTTTTATTACCATAAAAAGGATTGGATTTAGGAATAGAATAGGGGCTACCATTGGTGTCAATTCGAATAACTTTTCCAAATAAAGATGTGAGGTCTTGACCGGAATCCAATGGGTCTCCAGCAGCACCACCATCACCAATTGCGATATATAAATAACCATCCTTTCCAAATTCAATATGCCCTCCATTATGGTTTCCATAAGGNTGTTCTAATCGAAGCAAAACCNTTTCAGATTCGTGATCCGCTTTATATTTAGATTGTGCGCTAAATTCAGATACTATAGTGTGTCCGTCGTTATCAATGTAATTAATATAAAACTTTTTATTTTTTTCATGATCTGGATGAAATGCAAACCCTAATAAACCACGCTCATCACCAGGCCTAAAGGGATTAACAACCCGCTTATTTATGTTGAAAAAAGGTTTACTTTTCTTTTTGCCACTATCCAATACGATTATTTTACCCGCCTGTTCAACTACGTATAGTATAGATGCATCCGTGGGATAGGATATAACAAAGACAGGTTTTTTNAATCCATCATAGACTAATTCTGATGATAATGTAATCGATTGACCCATTAGTATAGATGAAAACAAAATTAATAGAGCATTTTTTATCATTTTATTCCATTTCTAAAAATTCATTTTCTGTAATTATTTTTACTCCATGTGATTTAGCTTTTTCTAATTTNGATCCAGCCGATTTTCCTGCTACAACAAAATTAGTATTATTGCTTATGGAGCTATTTACCCTACCACCATTTGACTCAACAATTTTTTTTGCTTCGCTTCTTGTTAGTGATGTTAATGTTCCGGTAAATACAAAACTAAGATTTTCAAATTTCTGGCTTATTGGNTGNGATACTTGTTCAAATTCAATTCCATAATTGATACATGAATCAATTATGGCAAGATTAGATTCATCTGACCAAAATTGTATAATCGCCTCTGCGACAATTGGGCCCACTTCATTAATTAACNCTAACTCAGTAAATGTTGCTTGTTGAAATTTTCTAAGATTTGCATTGTACTTTGATTCAAGCACTTTAGATAAGTGTGCACCAACGTTCCTTATGCCAAGTGCATAAACAAATTTTGCAAAAGTAGTTTTTTTTGAAATTTCAATTGATGCCAAAATGTTTTCAGCTGATTTTTTTGCCATTCTATCAAGGTCAACGAGATCATCAAAGCGTAGCTTAAATATATCATCAAAGGTGCGTATTATGTTTTTTTCAACAAGCTGATCCACCAGTTTTTCTCCAAAGCCATCAACATCTAAACCGCCCTTTGAAATAAAATGCTTAATGCGCCCTTTGATTTGAGCCGGGCAAGATAGATTATGGCATCGCGCTACCGATTCACCTTTTGGTCTCACTATTTCGCTACTACATTCGGGGCAAGAGTTTGGCAATTTGTATTTCAAAGTTGATTTTGGCCTTTTACTCTTTACAACTTTTACCACCTCAGGAATAACATCACCCGCACGTTGAACCCATACAGTATCCCCAATCCTTACATCTTTTCTATCTATTTCATCTTGATTATGTAATGTTGCATTGGTGACAATTACGCCTCCAACATTAACTGGTTTTAATTTTGCAACCGGTGTTATGGCACCTGTCCTTCCAATAGATGCTATAATATCTAGTACTNCACTCGTCACTTGTTCTGCTTTGAATTTTCCTGCGATAGCCCACCTTGGTGACCTGCTACGTGAGCCCAAAGTATTCCGCTTTTCAATATTATTAACTTTAAACACCGTTCCATCTATTTCATAAGGTAAATCATTTCTTTTAGCTTCAAGCATATTATGGTATGAAACTATTTCATCAATATTTTTTGTTAGAATGATTTCATTATTTACTGGAAATCCCCAATCGGTTAACGCATTTAAAAAATCCTTATGAGTATCGAAATTTTCCCCATCTATTTCTCCAGGCTCATAACAGTAAATTGAAAGTGGCCTGCTTGCGGTAACCGAAGAGTCAAGCTGACGAAGGCTGCCCGCTGCTGCATTTCTAGGATTGGCAAAGATAGATAGCTCATTATCGCTTCGATGATTATTCAATTCTTTAAATTTATCCTTAAGCATAAAAACCTCACCTCTTACTTCAAGTAGGTTTGGAGCAGGTCTTTGATTTGTTCTAAGAGAAAGAGGNATCGCATTAATTGTTTTTAAATTTTGAGTAATATTTTCACCCTTGATGNCATCGCCTCTAGTGAGTCCGTATTTCAACTTCCCATTCTCATAAACNAGCTCTACGCCAATTCCATCTAGCTTAGGCTCAGCAATAAAATNAATATCTGAAACATCACCCAACCCTTTTTTTGTTCTATTATAATAACTGATTAGCTCATCAGAATCCATTGCATTTTCAAGCGATAGCATTGGTACTCTATGATCAATAGATTCAAATGCATCAATTGGGGAGGCGCCAACGCGCTGTGTTGGGGAGTCTGCTGTGATGAGCTCTGGATATTGTCGTTCTAAATTTTGAAGGGTTCGCAATAATACATCATATTCAGAGTCGGAAATAATTGGATCATTTAGTACATAATAATTATAATTATGATCATTTAATTTTTTTCTAAGGTCTAGAATTTTTGTTTTGATTTCCATTTAGCTAGTATTTGCCTTCAGCCCTTTCCTTGTAGTACTTGACAGGGTCTACTAGATTCATTGTAATTGGATTGAGTACGCCGGCATTATCAATGGGCGTTGCAAATACTTTTCCGTTTTTCAATTCCACGGTAAAAAAATAGGTAATATAATTGGCAGGATTTTTTTGGGGATTATATCGATATGAATAACGTTTACTTTTTAGAGGAAATGAGACCTCCCTATAGCGGGGCTGNGAATCCGTTCGATAGAATAAACTAACCTGTTTGATTAATTTTTTATCAAANTCAGCAAACACTTCAAGATTAAATGCCCTTGAATTAAATAGGACCTTTTCTGGATGATGAAAGAATTTTTGATTAGCTATGAATCTTGTAGAATCAAATCCGCTAAGTTCTGATTCTTGAGCATAGATTATGNACGTAACAACAAATAAAAATAAATACTTAATGATTGATTCCTCATCCAGAAGTAAAAGTGATACATTTTTTNTACCAGTGATCATATGTAACTTGTTTTCGTATCATATAATCTGCAGTACATCTTGAGTTTGCTTCACAAATATCAGCATTTTTTCCTCGAACATCNGAGTGCATAACTACCACATATTTCTTGAATGGTTTTTTTGCGTATTGCCCCATATTAGCTAGAGCAGAAACAGCAAAGCTCAGGTCATCATTTGATCGATTTCTGCTTACTTGAATTTCTACCTGATAAATCCTTTGGCCTTTATCAGTATAAATTTTTAAGCCNGTAAGTTTTGGCGCACTATGGTTACGCTTAAAATACTGAGGGGTCATTGCTGCAATTTGTTGATCGGAAAATTTTGGTTTTGCATGAAGTATTGTCACTAGTGCCACAATGCCGGTAATCATATATTTCACGATATAGCCTTTCTTTTTGCAATTAAAAATAAAACAAATAAAATAATTAAAGNACCAAGTACAACAGCCTTTTGAATTCTTTCAGGATAATATACGATTGATGCTGCTTCAATCGTATATGAATCATTCATAAAATCTTTCAAATCAAAATACCACCAGAGCGTATCATTTGAAGTTGAATCAGCATTGGATTCAAAAATAGNTCCAGGTAAGGTACTGGCAAATTTAAATGAATCATCATTTAATTGAATAGTAACATTTGCCTCATATATATAAGGGCGCATGGATTCAATGCATGCATCAACATATTGCGCTGGAAGTAAATCTTCGAAAGGTTTAAAATTTGACCGAATTAGCTCCATAGGAATATTAATCATATCAACAGATTCCANCGCATTTGATTTAAATATATCTAATAATTGACCGTCTTCCTCGGCTTTATAAAAAACACCATTAAAATGATTGAGCATCCGTTCCTTTAATAATTGTTCTATCTCAAATTGAGAATCAATATCATCCATAGATTTAGATAGACAATACATCACGACCTCGGTTTGAACCATTAATTCAGAAGATTGATCNGTCGGCTTATTTAGTGCGCTTGCTAATGTTGGATATTTTTTATCAATTGCACGTCCTTCAAAAATTTGATGCAATATGTATGTATCTGAAAAAANTCCCTTGTTGAACTTAACGGATATAGGATAGCGCAATGCTCCTACATCATTTTTGGATAACAGGCTCGTATCATTTAATAAACTTTCACTGCTNAGTATATGGACAGGTTGATTGGATTCATCATTTTCTTCTTGTCGTTTTTCTGTCTTCCAATCGCTAGAGTATGGATGAACAAAATCATTATTATCAATATCTTCTTTATCCCCTTTGGAAACAATTTTCATATGATATCTACCATCGGGGAATACCGTGACATTAATTAAAGTTTCAACGCAACCAATGAAAGCAAAGGAAAAAAGNGCAATGAGTAATAATGTATGTTTTCCCATNGTATAATTTAATCGAATAATAAAGCCTGAAAAACAAAAAGGGCTGCCAAAGCAACCCTTTTTACCTTACCGGATTTGAAAGAAATAATTAAAATGTCATGCGGAGGGAGTTTTGCAAATTTCTTATAATCAATAATGCATCAGCTCCCGTAACATCGCCAGTGGGGTTAAAGCGATTATTCATCATATCTACCTGCATGATTCCTCGTTCAGTGCAAATAGCCATCGCGTTGTAAGCAAAATGACTACTAGGTACATCACTAAATCTGCTTTGCGCTTCTCCGAAGTATTTTGTCTCAAGGCTTTCATCGCGGGTAGCAACAACCAATAATCTTTGAACCGCCATCGCGTATGTTGCTCTATTAATATTGTCATCTGGATAAAAGTTTCCATCAGGTTCTACGTTCATGATTCCATAGCGTATCATGTCCTTAATCCAGGTTTCAGCCCAATGGTCTCTTGAATCATTTGGAACCGCAATAGAAGTATTTTGCGCTGCCTGAGAGGGGCTTTGGAACCCAGCAGATTGCGTAGGCATTCTATCAAAGAGAACCCCTATTTTTAATTCTTCAGCAAACAATACAGCAAGATCTGCTCGATCAATTCTTTCTTTTAGCGCTACTTTTTTTCCAACGGGAGTACCNGGCATTGCGCGCACAATTTTTTGCGATAGCTTCCATTTTCCATCAGCCATCCCAGAATATTCACCGCGCTTATTTACTACTTGGCGAAAATAGTCTTCCGCTTTATCAAACTCGTAGTTATAAAGATGGGCCNCTCCAAACCAATACTGAGAACCTTCATGCTCTTTGTTTCTTTTTAAGGCTTTTTCTAGATGGCCTTCGGCTCGTTTAAACCATTTTTTTTCTGTATCGCGCATGTTGATCCAAACCCTGCCACTTAATGCAAGCGCATCTGGATCTTTGCCACCCTTACTGGCACAGGTAGACGCAAATTTTTTAGCCTCTTTATTATTACCAAGCCGTGCATTTGCAAGACCAAGTCCCCCATATCCCAATGCAAATTTGCTATCGAGATCAACCGAACGCTGAAACGACTTAATGGCCTGCTGGTAGTCTTTGTTATCCACCGCACGCATTCCTGCTTTGTAATGATACTCAGGGGTATCAACATCGCTTTCAGGTTTTGTTGCGCATGACGCAAGGAGCATCAAAGCGGTAATTGATGTTGTAGGTAAATATTTTCTCAACATAAGGTATTCCTCAAAAAAGTTTAACTAGTTTGAATATACTCTCAAAAAATATTAAATAAAATAAGCGTAATCTATTAATTTGAGCCACATCACACGAGGGCAATATATATTGCTTCCTGCCTATGAATTGAATAATTTATAATGGTTCGTCCCCTATTATATATAGGTACGTCCCTTCAGTTAATATGAGAGAGAAAATGGTAAATAAGATAAAAAATATAGTATTATATATATTGATTGCATTGTTTGGTCTTGTTTTTGCTCAGCAAAAAGCCACTGGTGTTGGCTATGGNCTTACCAAGGATGCTGCAATTGAGCAGGCAAAAAGAGATGCCGTTGAGCAAGGTCTAGGCGCATATATGACCTCAACAACTACGGTCACTGCAACGTCTATTGAAGANAATATTTATTCCAAAGCCCAAGGTTTTGTCAAAACNTTTAAAGTCATTAAAGAATCCAAAGGTCCCGATGGAAATTTTGAAGTCACNATTGAGGCGGAAGTAACCGATATGATCGATCAGGTGATGGCNGATGAAGCTGCGCTGCAAACGCTTTTGAANGCGATGAACCGNCCACGTATAATTTTTCTAATGAAAGAAGAAAACCTGATCGATAAAACGTCAACCAATTTTGCAGAGACGAAACTATTGGCCACCTTTTATGAAAGAGGGTTTGATGTGGTGGATCGGCAATTGGTTCAAGCACTAAAAGGGCAGGCGGACTATACTCAGGCTATGGCTGGAAATGTTTCTGCTGCAGCTAAGATCGCTTCCCAGTTAGGGGCTGAAGTTATCGTAATTGGNACAGCTAAAATTTCTTCTGGGGGAAAATTTGGTCCGATGTTCTCAGGGCAAGCAGATGCAAATGGCAAAATTGTTCGTACGGATACCGGTGAGATTCTTGCAGTAGTTCCTTCTGTAAATGGAAAGCATCCGCACATTTCAGCTTCAACAGCAGGAACAATGGCAGTAAATAAAGCTGCTGAGGAGCTTGGCAATAATATCATTACCCAATTGATTACAAAATGGAGCACCCAGCAGTCTAATTTCACGAAAGTCTTTATTGTNCTTAAAGGCGCAGANTTTATGTCTTACATGACCTTTGAATCTTTTTTAAAAGCCCAAACCGTTTCTGGTATTCGCAATGCCTATGCAAAAAGTTTAAATGAAGGCGTAGCAGAATTTGAAGTGGAGTTTGAAGGNAAAGCNCAGGCGTTAGCAATGGGACTTGCTCAAACCAGCCCNGATGGACTTTCTATCAAAGTAACCGGCTTAAGTGGAAATAGAATTACAGCTGAAATAGCACAATAATTTATAAGAGGTATATTATGAAACGATTAATTTATAGCATTATTTTTGTTTTNAGNGGNATATCTGCCCAAGGAGTNGTTACCCANCTAGATAAAGGGAGCATCAATTATTCAGATCAGAGCATTACAGCGGTTGGCATAGGCTTTGTGCCAAGCAATGCGGTCAATGCTGGTATGGCGCGTCGGATGGCGCTACGGATTGCAAAGCAAGATGCCATGCGTCAGNTGATCGAGATCGTAAATGGGGTCACCTTAACCAGCGAGACTACGATGAGCGGGGCAATGGTGGATGATGTGATCAGTACAAAAGTACAGGGATTTATTAGAGGCGCAAGACCGGTTGGTCAGCCAAAATATTTGAGCGACACATCGGTTGAGATGGAATATTCCGTTCCGATGAGCGGAATTTCTGATATTGTCTTGCCCCCGGTTACCGTACCCGCTGCAACCCAACCAGCAGCTAACAATCAAGGAGCTACCCCAACTGCAAACGCTACTCAAGCAGGAGGTGTTACCGGAATTATTATAGATGCGCGCGGACTAAAAGCCCGCCCAGCGATGGCACCTAGAATTTTAGATCAAAACGGCAATGCCATTTATGGCCCTGGAAAATATTCCCGTAAATATGCAGTTGAAAATGGGGTTGCTGGTTATTCCAAAACATTGGAAGCCGCTCAGCAAGATCAACGCGTTGTAGGCAACCCAATGGTAGTCAAAGGGATTGGCACCGCTGGAACTAATCGTACAGATATCACGATTAGCAATGCAGATGTATCTAAAATTGATATGGCAAATAGAAACTACAAAGTACTCAATGATTGCAGAGTACTCATACTAATAGACTAATTAAATAAGGAAAATCATGAAATTTAAGTTTTTTCAAATAATATTATTTTGTGCAACGCTTTCATTTGGTTTTGCCCAAGATGATTTAAAAGCACAAACTGCTCCGGACCCTCTTGATCTAAAAATTGGGGATGTGGCACCTTCTTTTGCATTGATGTACGCGCCCGGTAAATTTGAGTTTTTAAAAAATTGGTCAGAGGTAGAAGGAGAAAAACTTCGCAAGAATGTGACGCAGCCGAACCGCCATGCAGTGATCCTTAGTTTTTTTGCTACCTGGTGTCAGCCATGTATGAAAGAATTACCGCTTTTAGAAAAGGTGTATCAAGAATATAAAGATACACGAATTAAGTTTTTTCTGATAGACATCACTGATGCGACACGCAATAATCCTGGCGAAGTCTATGGGATTAAGTATGCCGATGCACCAGAGGCGGAAGGGTTTTTGAAGAAAAAAGGAATGACCATGCAAATACTTTACGATCGCAGAGGCCATACCATGAAGCGATATAATGCGATGAAACTTCCTAGATTATTTGTCATGGATGGAAATCGCACCCTTACGTTTATGCGACGAGGTTTTCATGAGGGGGAAGAAGAAAAATTTGTTAAAGAATTATCTGAGGAAATTGAAAAGCGGCTCGCTGCATTACCGCCGCTTGTGGAATAATAGAATTGGAATAATTTGCCAATTAGTATAACAATGAGAATAATATGAATATATTTTATCGATCATCAATCTCTCTGGTGGCTTTAGCTGCCTTCACTTTTCAAATCAATGCGCAGGTAACCGAAGGAAAACAGACCGTTGCCTTATTAGAGTTTGAAGGGCGTGGAATCAGTCAGCTGGAAGCCAAAACATTAACCGATCGCTTAATGAGTGAAATGGTGAATACCGATGCGGTGATTATGGTGGAGCGTAACCAGATGGATGAGATCTTAAATGAACAGGGTTTTCAGCAATCGGGCTGTACATCTTCAGAATGTGCTGCAGAGGTAGGTGCGTTACTTGGTGTTCAAAATATGGTATCCGGCTCATTTGGTAAGCTTGGCAATTCGTATACCATTGATGCAAAGATGTTCTCAGTTGAAACCGGCGCAACCATTCGCACGGTCAGCAAAACATACAAAGGCCCTGTAGATAATCTTCTTACTGTGATCGAAGTCGTTGGTTGGGAGATCGTAGGTCTACAGCCACCCCAAGAGAAGCTTGATATACTAGCAGCGGCAGATCCGGCGCTTGTAGCTGATACGAAAAAATCAGGCGGTGGAAAAACACTCCGTAGATTAATGTGGACGACCTTATTATTAGGGGGAGGGGCAGCAGCATATCTTGCAGCGACGGTAGAGGATCCGGTGCCATTGCCAGAGCCGCCAGCCTTGCCAGGAGGGTCTAACTGATGAAACATTTATATTATTTACTTTTTACATTTTCTTTAGGATTTGCGCAAGTCCCAACAGTCTTTTGGGTAGATGGCGCCAATGGTAATGATAGCAACAATGGCTACTCAGAAGCCGCTGCATTTAAAACTGTACAAAAAGTTTTTGATTCCAGCTTGCTGGGAAATTATGTTGATACGATCAAGGTTAAACCTGGAACCTATGATTTTGCTGATGCATCCGTATCGAATGCAAACAAAGCATTCATCATGCTTGGAACTGGTGGTGCCAGTCAAACGATTTTTGATGCAGATGGTAAGAATAATTTCTTTTATATGTCATCAAATGCGGATACGGTCACTGTTTTCGATGGCATTACGTTTAAAAACGGTAAAGCAACTCAATCGGGTGGTGCATTTACATTTTATAGCTATACTAGAGTAGATTTTAGAAATTCTACGTTTGAAAAAAATAAAGCGGGCTATAGCGGTGGTGCGGTATTGGTAGGTGGAGATGCCGTGGTTAATTTTGAATCCTGTACATTTAGAGAAAATGAAGCTGAATATGAAGGTGGNGCNATNNCTTTCCANAACCCTTATAATAATGATAAAGTAAGAAANGGNTATGCNGTTGTTTCTAATTCAANATTTATTAAGAANGCTGTTAAATCAGATGATGAAGCAAAAGGNGGCGCGATNCACNNNCGAAGACANATTGAGATCNCNAACTCGCTNTTCGCCAATAANTATGCNGANGGTGGNGATGGANNNTATGGATACAATGTGAGCGGTGGTGCGCTTTCAATTGATATTGCTTATTATATTAATTCACAATCTTACGGTGGAAATGCCCGAATCTTAAATTCTACATTCGATGGAAATTATGTAAATAATAAAGCCGATTATATGGGCAGTGTATGGGGNGGAACGATCAGNTATGGACGCTGGGACCAGGTTTCTTCAAAAACCTNTATGTTCAATTCTANTGTGACTAATAGTAGAATATTGCAAAAAGGATCNGTATATACCTCAACTGAAAATAATNACTATGGTGCGGTTCTAGGNGCTNNATCAACACAATATTTTAAANTATATGTAGACTACAGTAATGTNCAAAANGGGGTCAATGAAAGTTGGGCAGGTANTAATGTATATGATATTGNTCCNGGNTTTAAAGATAAAGCCGCTGAAGATTATAGCCTCTCAGATAAAAGTCCTTTAATTGGTATGGGTACAGCAAAATGGAACGACTGGGATATTGCTGCTCCTAGTAAAGATATTTTAGGGAATGTTAGACCAAACCCGGATGGGTCAAATCCTGATCTTGGTGCTTATGAAAATCAGAACGCTACGATGTCAGGACCAATGCCAGTGGGTAATTTCTCTGCTAAGGCGATTAGCTATGGAGCCAAGCTTTTATGGAGACCAAGCAAGAAAAGTATTAACGATCCAAATAATGCCGACAATATTGAATATCAGATTTACCAAGATGGAAATAACATTGCAAAAACAAGCGATACCACATTTACGGTAGCAGGGCTAACGCTAGGAACAACCTATGCGTTTTCTGTATCCGCAAAGGAAACCACTTCTTCACTGGAAAGTGCAATCGCTGGACCTATTTCGGTAACCCCAACCTACCTTGGACCTTGGTATGTGGCAACCAGTGGAGGCAGAAGCCCCGATAACAGTCAAAATACAGATTTATATGGTAGCAAAGATGAGCCGATCAACAATCTAACCAATGCATTAGACGTTGCGGCAGTTGGCGATACCATCGTTATGATGGAAGGAACTCATAGCGGTGCTGGAAATCGCGATCTATCGATCAAGAAGCAATTGGTTATTACGGGGGATATCAGCAAGGGCGCAGATAAAACCATTATAGATGCTGAACATAAATCGCGACACTTTACGTTCACCAATACAAGCTATAATGATGAAATGTCCGCGGATAGCTCATGGGTCATTCAGAATATTACCCTATATAGAGGTATGGCAAGCGGCAATGACTGGCAAGCTGCTGGAGGCTCGGTACGCTTATCAGGAACTAATAGTCCAAGATTTTATAACGTTATTTTCCGTGAAAATAAAGATGAATCAGAATCCTATTGGGCAGGAGCTGCGATTTATGTTGAAAGTGAAGCCAGCCTTAATGTGGACAACTGTCAATTCATTGATAATAAAACAACCAATACTGATGGCGACCCACATGGTGGTGCGATAGGAATTGCAAGCTATGGAAAAGTACCGAACATGATCAATGCGTCTATTTTTAAAGGTAATGAGGTCTTAGGTAAGTATAATGCAGGGGGCGCTGCAATTGCAACCAATGCTGGAGTTTATATTACAAACTCTCTGTTTTATAATAACCTTTCTACAGCTCAGCA
>PBCB01000008.1 GCA_002717765.1 Fidelibacterota bacterium
GCCATCATGGTCATTGCCATCATGGTCATTGCCATAATCATCGCCATCATGGTCATTGCCATAATCATCGCCATCATGGTCACCTTCGTCATCGCGAGATTCTGCCATCATATGCTCATTAGGGTCAACCATACCATCACCATTAGCATCAACTTCATTATATCTATCATCAAAATTTGGATCATCATTTCCTTCATCGTCTTTGCCATATACAGCTCGTGCCTCTTCGCGTGAAATAAGGCCATCGCCATCGGTATCTACATCCTCAAACGTAGGACCTTGATCATTGCCATCATAGTCACCTTGATAATCGCCACCTGGTGCGCCACTCTGAGGGGGTCCGCCTGGTGTGCCACTTGGAGGTGGGCCACCTGGATTTTCACCTGGAGGAGGGCCACCTGGTGTGCCACTTGGAGGTGGGCCACCTGGATTTCCACCTGGAGGTGGTGTTTGTCCGCCAGTTTGAGGTTGCTGTGCCAATATCATTGAGAACACAAACATTCCAACTAGCATTGTTTTAATTAACTTCATTTCATCCTCCTTACAGACAAGTAATAGTTAATATTTCAAAGTTCATTNTTGTCATAAATCAAGAAACAATATATTATATATCTTGATAAACGACTGTGATAAAAATCACATAAATTCTATCGAGTTTTAATCAGCCTGCCAATTTCAGCAGTACCTCGGTTAAATTCTTGCCCAAATGCAGCATAATATAGATTAACTTCATAAAAAAGTCTAGCAGCATCTCTATCCACTACAAAATTTGTTGTCTCAAGCACATCTCGTGATGGGAATAATATTTCAATACCAGGTTTAAAATATTTTAATGTCAAATCAAGATCTGGATTCATTTTTAATAATTTTTTAAGAATAAGTACTTCATATAGTCTTTTTTCATACTTTGGAATTCGAGGAGATAGTAATATGGTGAATTCATCTTCAGCTGGTGTTGATCCTATTTTATTAAATTTTATTAATTCATTTTTATAGGAATCTTTAAGTGAAATATAATTCACGGTCGCAGTTGGCTGAACAAACGGCTTATTGATGGTAGCTTTACCAGTAACAGAGTATGTTAATTTCATCGCTCGATTTGATGGAATGTCATTGATAGCTTTAGCTAACATTTCAACTTCGAAACCAGCAGGATCCTTATCCGATGANGCAAAATAGATTATNCTACCAGGGTTGACATAATCCACATAGTTCATCTTTGAAATAATATCTAATAACATCTTTTTTACCAGAACGGACTCTCCTGGTATTTTCCCTTCTAGGATTGATTGGTAAGGCTCTTTTTGCGCTAGCGTTTTATCTTTATCTGCGCGCTTATATATCTCTTGTACAATATCCTGGTACACAGGACTTTCATCAATAAAGCTTAGATCGAAAATATCCCCTTGTCTAACGCGATAGGAATTTGGAAAAGATTTATTATTATCTTGATCGAATAATGGTGAGTCTTGAGGAATCACCCTACTGAATTGATCTGATGATTCTTTAATAATATGTGGAGTAATCACCACTATGACTTCTCGTCTTACCTTTTTGTTTCCACTGACACTGAAAAAATTCTTAATAAAAGGTAATGTTCCAAGTAGCGGGACCCCACCTTCATTATCTGATGATTTTTCATTAATCAATCCACCAATAATAAATGGTGTATTGTTTGCTACGCGCACGAAAGATTGAACTTTTCTATTATTGATTATCGGAGCTGATTCAACATCTCCTCCACCAGTCGCACCAATACGTTCTTCCGTTTCACTAATAATCGTTTCAACCTGAATCGTAACACTACTGCCATCTTCACTAATGCGAGGTCGTACATTCAAGACAATCCCAACNGGAACATAGTCCACCGATCTAGTTGAAGTATTGTCAAATGTAGTCGTCCTAACAATAGGTATTTGCTGGCCTACTTGAATTCGTGTTTGTCTACCATCAAGAACCAAAGCAGAAGGTTTAGACTTAATNGTAGCTAATTTTTTACTGACTAATGCATCGATATTTGCTCTAAAATTTGCACCACTTCCTAATAACGTTCTATCTAGCACAACAGTGAAGGGTGAAATAGAACCCCCTTGAGGAGGGGGAAAATCAGCAGTAAAGCCAGAGCCCGCACCTGTAAAATCAACCCCAAGTTCACTAAGATCATCTCTATTTAATTCAATAACAAGGGCTTCAATAGCAACCTGACTNGCAGGAACATCAATTTTATTTGCCAATAAATCCAATAGCTGGGCAAGAGGTCGCATATCGCTTGATTTATATCCAACTAAAAGGCGCTGCATAGGCTCACCGCTAGTAGTATTGTTTAATGTAACCCCTCCAAGATCCACACCTAAAGCAGATTTTTTACTGGCTGACTTAGAGGCGCTTTTTGAAACAAGAGAAATGGTTTGTGTNTCTGGTATCTTAATAATAACCGGTAATACACCTGGACTATTCAGATTATCAACGTTATTGGAAAAAACTGGAGTAAAATTATTTTCACCTGAAATCTCACCTTTACCCCCTTTGTATTCCACAACTGTATAGCCCATCGTCTTCAAAATAGCTAATGCGCGATCTGTTTGGATATAGCTGAGTTTTACCACTTCATAGTCTAAATCTCTGAGGGCATTAGCATTTTTGCTTGTTGAAGGTCTCATAGCAGAAGATGGCGGTCTAACAGGCGGCCTTCTGGAAGAAGATGGCGGTCGTTGCTGAGCAACAGACAAAGTAAAAAGGGAAATTAAAAATAATATTTTTTTCATGAATTTTAAGGGGTTGCAACCAGTTTAATTGGTAAAGTAAGATTCATTCCATCNAATATCGCTGAAATATGACCCGAGTCTTTTAAGGGATTTTTAGGAATAAAAAAAGCGAGTCCTTCCCAAACCGCATCTGCAGAATCAGCAATAGAAACATTAAAATAACCAGCATAATACGTTGCACCATCAAAGTANAGCGGTGAATGCATATCAAGTTCTCCCCCAACGGTATTCACCTTACAAAACATGTTTGCATCTGCCGCTAATGAGTCTTTATGGACTAAGCGCTTAATAGAGGTAATGAGTTTTGTACTGCTATTGGAGTATACAATGTCAGGGTCAATTTTAAGGGATAATTCAAATCTACCATTGCTTGTTTTAATTTCTTTTTCAGTGACTAGTAAATTATTTTTATCATCACATGACATAAAAATAACTAGCGCCATAATAATTGCACCCTTGATGCATAACATGGGTTTCGCTAAAAAATTGCTATTATATCTAATTAACTGCATAATTTTTACTATTACCTCAGACAGGATATACCTTAATTGTAAACTTAATCAGATAATAAAGTAAAGACTTTATTCGCCTGATTTCAATAATTAATATTATCTATAATTTAAATCCTGGAAGCTTGTGATTCTACAGAATCACAAATAAATTTATACTAATAATATTGAATGATTATTAAAAACATCCACATACAATAATAATGCCTGCAGATAAGAAACCAGCAAGGAGAGCTTCATCAAAAAAAACACCCTCAAAAAAAAGGGTACCTAGGAAAACTTCAGCCAAAAAACCCACCATAAAAACCCGTCAATCTAATAATAGCAAAGAACCTCAATTGATTTATTCGCTAAACTCTCAAAATAAAATGACAATAGATAGATTACAGAAATGGACAAAGTTTGTCGGAATTATGAATATTATTACCGGCATCATTTATTGTTTAACAATACTTATATTTTCAATTCCTACCGTCATCATGGGAATAATTACTATTTTAATGGGAAGCAAACTAACAATAGCGGCAAATCATTTGAGCTTTGCACTTGATCATAATGATAACAAAAGTTTTGAAATTGCCCTTGATCAGCTTCATCGATATTTTTTAATCAATGGCGCTTTATTCATTGTAACCTTGATATTTATCGCAATGCTTATAGTTTTGGCTAGTTTTTTCGCGAGTATATTTATTGAGTTTTTTAATGATCGTAATTTTAATTACTCGATTAGCTTAATCAATAATTTAGGATTCCTATTACGTTGAAATTTCTTAGAAAAATAATAAATATTAAACCAGGGGAAGGTAAAATGGTGCTTACCTATTTTTTCTTCTCTTTCTTTACTATTGCCATGGGACTAACGGCTAAGACAGCAAAAGATGCATATTTCTTAAGCAGATTTGAAAAATCGATTTTACCATTAATGTTCTTAGCCGTTGCGATAGCTATCGCACCTATTTTAGGCGGATACACAAAACTGGCAAAAAAGCTTGCTCCAAAAGTGATGTTTTTTCTCACCACAGGTATCTTTGGTGCTTCATTTGTTCTATCGCAGCATATGATTGAAGGTTGGGTTATTCCTGCTATATATATATGGGTCGAAATAGTCGTCGCAATTGCATTGATACAATATTGGGCATTTGCGGCTGAGTCATTTCAGCCGCAACAAGCAAAAAGGTTGTTTGGTATCATTGCAGGTGGTGGCTCGTTTGCCGTAATGCTCATTGGAATGAATTTGAGACCATTCGTTAACGCATTTGGCACTGATGAATTGCTCTACTTGGCAACGGGCTTTATGGGCCTATCGTTTATATTTGGACTATTCAGCATGAGCTACATGAAAAAGGAGGCGCCTCAAAAAGCTCCGGTTAAAATAAATCAAACCAAAACTAAAAAACCTAAAGATCCATTTTTACTAGGCATTATGGGAATTGTTACATTATCAGGGATCGTGACCGTTCTTGTAGATTATCAATTTAAAATGATTGCGAGTGATACATTCCCAGATGAAAGCGAACTGGTTGCATTTTTTGGTTTATTTTATTCTATCTCAGGTGCATGTTCAATCGTAATGCAGTTTTTTGTTACCGGACCGGTTTTATCTCGGTTTGGCATTTTAACTGGCCTGATGGTTTTGCCCTTCTTTTTAATCTTAGGATCCGTTGCTTTTATTGTTGTCCCAGTATTAATAAGTGCAACGATTGGAAAATTTTCTGATCAAACATTCAAGTTCACTATTTTTGGCTCTTCGATGGAGCTGCTTTGGCTTCCTGTTCCTGCAGATACTAGAAGAACTTTAAAGCCGCAGGTTAGCGGTACAATAAAATCCATAGCGGAAGGATTTGGTGGTGTTACAACGTTCCTTTTGGCAAAATTTGTTGCGCTACAAACACTAAGCTTTGTATCTCTAGGCGCAATTTTTCTATGGATCCTCACATCGTTCAGGGTAAAAAATGGCTATGTAAAACAACTTGAAAATGCCATTTCGAAACGTCAAATAGATTTTGAAGAGCTCAATGTCGATGTTCAAGATGCGGCAATGGTAAAAACTATTGAGGAGACTCTTTCATCAAATAATGAAATGAAACAGCTATTTGCATTTGAAATTATTGAGGGTTTACCGCTTCATTCTTGGAAAGACACAATCTCTGATCTCTTTAATAATGCGAGCTCAGATGTGCGAAAGCGCATCTTAGATCTCGCCTGGGATGAGGAAGAAATTATTTCTAATGATAATTTAATTGGAGCAATTAATAAAAATGATGAGGTATCAGCTAAAGCAATTGTTGTTTCTGGAAAAAGAAAGCTTTCCGAAATTCAAAATCAACTCGAAGACTTGCTTGAAAGCGAATCAAAAGAACAACAAAGTGCTGCTGCTGCTGCACTTATTGATATTGATGCCGGTTCAATCGAAAAAGCAGTTACAATTTTAAACAATGCCCTTGAAAGCGATGATGAGCAAACCAAAGCTAGTGCTTTAAAACGAGTTCAGCATAATGAAAATATTCTCCCTGAATCAAAACTAATTGAATTTTTAGAAGATGAGAATACCTACGTTACTAATGTTGCATTACAAATCGCTGAAAAAAGAAATGGAGAAAACCTTATTCCAGCTATAATTTCAAATCTCAGTAATATTAAAACAGCGATTCAGGCCCGGCAAGCACTCAAAGCATTTTCTGATGATTTAATCACTAATAATTTTAGTGAGCTGCTATCAAAAAAGGAATTAAGTCGAAGTTTAAAATTAGGGATCATAAAAACTTTAAGAGATTATCATTCGGTTGATTTATTGATGGATCAGCTGCATCACGTTGATCAAGATATTTATAATGAGGTGGTAGACTCGCTATTGGTATGCGCTAGGGTAGAAAGCCTCAATGAAAAACACTTAAATATTATTTCTTCAGAAATTCAAAGAATTGCAAAAAAATTGTATGCTATGAATGAATCCAAAAAGCTACTCCCTGATGATGATAAACAATTGCTGATGACTGATCACTTTAATAATGAAATTCAAAATACTCTGCCTTCGCTTTTAAAGCTTGGCGTAATGAGTAAACCAAACACCCCTATTGAAACCTATATTCAAATTATTAAATCTGGAGACCCTGCAAAGCTTCCATTCTTGTTAGAATTTTTTGAAAATATTTTTGATAACGAACAAAGAAGTATCATTAATCCATTGATTGAAGAAATTCCAATTAAAGAAAGAAGCGAAATTGGAAATAGCCATTTTAAAGATCTACCTTCAAAAATTGATGATGAACTTTTATCATATCTTCACTCTCCAAATAAATGGGAATCCATCATTTCATTGGATTATCTAATCAATGCAGAAAAAAAAGATTTGATAACAGCCTTGGATTGGAACAAGGTTCCCAACTCTACCGGTAACTGCGAACTTGTTCAAAGGCTATCAGAAAAAAATAATTTGAATATTGAGGACATTCCTTTAGAACGTTTTAAATTAGAGGACTATGAGTTGGGCATGTATTCAACATTAGAGAAGACTATTATTCTAAAATCTGTTGATTTATTTAAATCAATCCCCGCTGAGAACCTATCAAGAGTAGCGCAAATCACCGAAGAGGTTCGCTGCGATGAAGGTGAGTCCATTATTGCTGAAGGTGAATACGGAGACTCCCTATTTATTGTAGTAAATGGAAATGTAAAAATTCATAAAGGCGAAAAAGAAATTACCAGAATGGGTGAAGGAAGCTGTATTGGCGACATGGCCTTATTAGATGGNGAGCCNCGCTCAGCAGATGTGACAGCAGTAGANGAGACTACCCTTTTTAAGATAGAGCAGGAAGGGTTTTATGAAGTAATGGGAAGTCACGGCGATATAATGGAAGCAATTATTAAAAATCTTTCTGGTCGTGTTCGTAATATGAACGAGCAGCTCTACAGCAAATAATAAATATATTAATTAATTTGTTTTTTGATCTGCTCTTGGGTTTTCTCTTGAACTTTTTTGACAGTATTCTCTTTTAATTTTTCACTAGTTTCGATTATCCTATCTTTTAATTCTTCTTGGGTTAGCTCCTGGCCGCTCCAAATTGTATATGCAGTCCATAATATAAAAATGGAAATAGCAACCAAGGTAATTTTTAAAAGCTTCTTGGCAACGCTGAATAAGATAATTACAGAAAAAACGACGGCAATAATTAGGTAGGTAGGATTATTAGATAATAGTTCGAAAAAATTATCCATCTGATTTTTCTTTTAATTTCTGCTTTTGTCTATTCATTCGACCAGATTTATTTTCATATTCCTCAATCATTTGCATGATTCGGGGATCATCGGGCATTTCAAATTTCATTGTATCTAACCGTCCGCTTTTCTCAACTACTTTCCCTTTATTCATTTTGATNTCTACAACACCAATATAATACCCCGACTTACCAGCTTGGACAATTAAAGCTCCATTTACCTCTTTAGGGGATTCGATAGCGGATTGGCTATGNGCCCCAATAATCAAATCAAGACCATCAATTTTTTTAGCAATTGATAAATCAAGATCATAGCCTTGATGGGTCATCAATATAAATATATCAGCTCTATTTGAGAGCTTTTTCATTTCATCTTTTACAGCTTTGACTGGATCAGATAACCGGATTCTATTTTTGATTTCATCGGGATAATATTTTATTGAATAGGGATCAACAATTCCCATCACNGCAATTCTCAANCCTTTTCTTCTAATTATTTTAGATGTAAAAAGATCTGATCGGTCAATATTTGTACCAACTAATGTTGTACTAAGCTGTCCTCGTAGCCTATTTAGAGTGCGGGCATCCATCACTAACTCTTGATCGCCATATAAAAGTGCATCATAAGGTAATAATCCGTAGGCCTCAGCAACTAAGCTGTCTTTAAGAGATTGCTGAGACATCGTCACAAAATCNCCGGCATCTAAAAGAACTGTATTCGGATTTTCTTTAATAAAGTTATTTACATAAATTGATCTTTTCTCAATTGAACCAAATGGATTATCAGGACAATAACAATTCTCTAAAGCTCCATTAGTATTATTTGTGTGTAATACATAAAGGGATTTNTTTTGAGCTGCTAGGNTTGAGGCNAGGCAAGCNATAAGAAAAAAAATGATAAGTTTATTTAGTTTTAAGTATGCCATACGGCCTAAAATTGAGGGTAATGAAATCTTTAATCAACATATTTTTATTGACCGTTTCATTGTTTGGTCAGTATCCTGCAGATTCACTTTTCAATGATAGTAATAACAATCTTCTGCAAAAAATGTTCCTCTATCCTATAACGAAATGGCAGCGCCTGTCCTATAATTCAGATTTAATTGGCTGTCAGTATTTTCCTAATTGCTCTCTGTATGGAGCAAAAGCAATTCACTCAAAAGGTGCTCTTTTTGGATCAATAATAACTTATGATAGAATCATTAGGTGCAATGAAGGTGCGCAATTCAATCATAATGCAATGGGAGGGTTTTATTACTCTGATGGCAGATTAGTTGACCCTGTTAACTATTTTCCTTCAACCTCAAATAGTAAATCTNCAATGCTTGCAGCTGGTCTTTCTGCGGTAGTTCCGGGGTCTGGNCGGGTGTATGCTGGTAGATTAATTATGGATGGTATTTATGGTTTTTTATTCTCTACGATGACATTTCAGCTCGCGCAAAATAGTATCAAAAAAGACAGTGCCTTCTCTCCCCTATTTATTGGAATCGCATTGGTGGCCTATGGAGGAGAAATATATGGCGCCCATAGAACAGCAAAATACTACCAGCGAAATAAAAAATCTCAAAAATAAGAAATTAATAATGGGGGTTTAGTTTTCNGTCTATGACAAGAATAAATATTATTTTACCATCTGAGCTATTNGATCAACATTTAATTGCTGAGTACAGAGAAATTTTTATGATAGCGGGTTCTCTTCGCAGAACCCTAGCTAGTAAAGTGGGATATAAAGAATCTAAAGTTCCAAAAAGCTATACCTTAAATAAGGGGCATGTATATTTTTTTTATAATAAGGGCTTATATCTACATAAAAGGTATGACGCTATTATTGCTGAAATGCATAGTAGNGGTTTCAATACTGATTCAGCAAGAAAATTTCCTTCAAAAATTTTTATCGAAAATAGCTTATATAATGACTGGGTCCCCCAAGAAAATGATTTCAAAATCATTAGAGAGAGAATTGAACAAAAAATAGCTTTAAAGCCTGAATGGTATAGAAAAACTAAATAATTGAGCCACTGAGCGGAGTCGAACCGCTGACCTACGCATTACGAATGCGTTGCTCTACCAGCTGAGCTACAGTGGCATTCCCTGTATATATATGATCGTTAATTAGGTATTCCGCTACCACTATAAAGAGGNGTATAATGGCCAGATTTAACTTTCCAANTCCCTTTTTCTTTAACAAAAATTTGGCTTACTCTGGTTCGATAGTCGCTCTTTTCCACTCCATTAATTGTNTATGAACCCACAAGATAATAGTACGCAACTGCGACTTTACCTTTTTCTAGCACATCTACTTCAATATATCTAGGAGTAAAATTAAATTCATTATTTGGAAGCTGGCCTTCNGTAACCGCAGCTACAGTAGCGTCTTGCATATACCAAAAGGANCCGTTAGAATCACCATTCATCGTCCCNCCTGAATACAAAGTGCCGACAAATTTCTTCCAATTTTTTTTATTCTGGTATTCCCAGTGCTTATTTACGACATCTANTACTTCAGACTTGTCGCTTGCCAATATTAGATTACTTGTTATTAAAAGTATAGAAACTAATATATACATTTTTTTCATTTTGTTTTCCTTNTATTTATGATTTGAATTATTCTATGCCTAAAAGATCAATTTCAAATATTAGGGTAGAGTTGGCAGGTATAGGGCCATTATCTCGACTCCCATAGCCTAGCTCTGGAGGAATGGTTAATTTTCGCTTCCCCCCTACTTTCATTCCAATCAAACCTTCATCCCAGCCTTTTATAACTTGTTTTGCTCCAACNGTAAACCTAAATGGAGTTCTNCCGGGATTTAATGAAGAGTCAAATTTTGTTCCATCTTCAAGGAGGCCCGTGTAATTAACGGTTACGATATTATATTTTTCTACCTCTTTTCCTTCTCCTAATTTTATATCTTCTATGACTAGTCCGTTGCTCATAATTTGTTCTTCCTTACTACAGCTTGCTGTGATTAATACTATAACTAATGTAAAAAAATGCCATTTCATTTGCATTATTGCTCCCATTTTCTATATGAAAGTTTACATCAGTTGAGAGATTAGATTTTCCTTAAATTTGCACGTTGCATAAAATATAAAAAATGATAAAAGGAAACATTTATTATAAAAGAAGCGTACCATATGTATCCGAGAACAACAATTAAGCGCGAACTCACTATGCAACAAAGATATTATACGATCCGCAATCTATATCCTATACTATTGCTTTGCTCTGTATTTGCGCAATCTGATGATCGATTACGATTAAAAAAAGCAGACGTTTTAGAAAATATTACTGTTGATGGGGTATCAATGCAATATTTGAAAGGCAATGTTATTTTTCAAAAAGGAAAAATGACAATGAAGTGTGATTGGGCTAGATTCAACAAGCGCACAGAAAAAGGTTTCTTGTTTGGTAATGTTTCAATGAATAAGGAAGCACAAAATTTAACCTCTGATTCTTTGTTTATTGATTCACCGAAAGATATTTTAATTGCATATAGTAATGCGCAAGTATGGGATTCTACCTATAGTTTAAATGCCGATACATTATTCTATTTCTCTGAAATGGATAGCGGCTCTGCAAATGGTAATGCTTCCTTAGTTCAAGATAAACAAACAATTACTGGAGATAGAATAGAATACAAAGAAGTACCAAATTCTGATGGTGTTTCGTACGCTGCTAAAGGAAATGTAAGTATTGTCGAAGATGGACGATTGGCTACCTGCGGAGAGGCTATCTATGATCGAAGCAATGGCAAAACAACTCTAAGATTAAAACCAAAAATTTTTGATAGCGGACAAACTATTTCAGGTAGTGAGATCTTTTTAAAGTACGATGAGGATGAATTGAAAAATATTTTTATTCCTAGCAATGCAAAAGCAACACACCCATCTAAAGGAACTAGGGAATGGTTTGAAATTGTAAATGATGATACCATTAACTATTCGGATACTGCAAGTTTCGTTGATGATATGACAGGTTCGACCTTAAGAGGATTTTTTGTAGATGGATCTCTTGATTCATTAAGACTCGAAGGAATGGCAACAACACTATATCATCTTTTTGAAGATTCCGTTTATCAGGGCAGAAATCAAGTTTCCGGTGATACAATTAGCATGAGATTTAATAATCAGGATCTTGAGCAAATTTTTGTTGCAGGAGGTTCGCGTGGAACATATACACCAGATTCAACTAGTGGTGATGTGGATGGTCCAGTAATTTATTCATCTGAGGATATTGAATATGACATATTAGAAGAGTATATGGATTTGCATGGTGATGCAGATATTGAATATACAAATGTAGCGTTATCGGCAGGATTTATTAATATGGAGTGGAATAAAAATTTGTTAAAAGCATCTCCGGTATCACAGCGAGATTCTACCTATGGTTTTTTGTTGCCCTCAATGATAGAGGCTGAAAAAGATCCGCTTAAGGGTGATTCAATGATTTATAATCTTGAAACGCGTCAAGGCAAGGTAATAAAGGGCAAAACTAAAGCTGAAGATGGCTATTATCATGGCGAAGAAATACGCAATCAAGACATGGATATTTTTTACGCTGAAAATGCAGCCTATACTACCTGCGAGCTTGATCATCCCCACTTTCATTTTCAGATGAGTAGAATGAAAATGATTAATGAAGATAAAGTTGTCGCAAGACCTATCGTGCTTTATATTGCTGATATTCCAGTTTTTGGTCTACCTTTTGGAGTATTTCCTCATCAAAAAGGAAGGAGGCATTCCGGCTGGATCATGCCTTCATATGGTACAGATGCTAGATGGGGAGGGTATATAAACGGGTTAGGATATTATTGGGCTGGCAGTGAATACTTTGATACAAAACTAACCATGAGTTTTTATGATCGGGATGGCATCACATTGCGTTCAAAAAATAATTATTCAAAAAAATATAGCTTCTCAGGAAATATAGACCTTGAAACAAAACAACGATTTTCCAGTTCAACGCCCGCTGAGGATAGAGACATTTTTAATCTAGGTAAAAATCGTCAAAGCGATTATGTATTAAGATGGAATCATAGACAAACTCTAAGGAATAATCAGTCTGCTTCGGTCAATGCGAGCTACTATTCTAGTGGTGACTATAACCGCAGAACTGGTATTGAGCAGCAAAAGCGCTTAAACCAACAGGCGGTGTCAAATGCTACTTATTCTAAGCGTTGGCCAAAATCGAGGAATAGTTTAAGTATTAACCTTTCATCAAGAAGAGATCTGATGGCTGAACAAAAAATCGATCAAAATTCCCCATTTTATTCCACACCGATAAGAGAAGGGCAACAAATCAATATTTCAAATAATGTTTTTCCTCAGATGGCATTTTCTCATAGTCAACGAGCTCTCTTCCCTACTAAAGCAAAAAAGAAAAGTTGGTACAATAATATTAATTATCATTACTCATCCAGATTCACAAATAATCAGAAGTACTATTATGAATCAGAAGCCTATGCATTAAACGATAGCACTACAGCATTTAGATGGGCGCCAAACTCTGAAAATGAAATTGAAGAGAAAGCATTTTCTGATTATGTTATTTCACACACCTCTGGCATGAATATGTCTTCCAAGATTTTTAAATATTTAAATATTACCCCAAACTTGTCATTAAAATCTGATTGGGTAAACAGATCTTTTACAGGATATATCGATAGCACCGGAAAGATTAACAAAAATGAAGTTCTTGGATTTGCAAGCCGAACAACAGGATCATTCAATCTTAATATGAATACTCAAATTTATGGATTGTTTCCAATTAAAATTGGCAATATAGATATGATAAGACACGTAGCTTCGCCTTCAATTGGCTACTCATATAGACCCGATTTTTCAAAAGAAGTGTTAGGCTCTAATCCAAACTACTATGAAATCATACAGCAAGATAATGGTGATGTCGTTTACTTTGATCGATTTTCAGGTACCTTAGCTGGCGGGACTCCAAGAGGAGAGAATCAATCAATAAATTTTTCATTAAATAATGTTTTTCAAGCAAAAATTATTGATGGTGATCAAGAAAAAAAGCAAGATCTGTTTTCATGGAGATTAAGTACAAATAAAAATTTTGTATCAGAGCAATTTCAATGGGGTAATCTTAATTCATCTTTGCGCGCTAATATTAGGCAAAAATTAAATTTAGATTTTTCAATGACTCATGATTGGTATGATTTTGATCAAGAAAGAAATATGAGAATCAATAAAATAAAAATGAATGGAGGAATGCCAGCTCCTAGGTTAATTAATGCAAGATTTTCAACTGGTTTTCGATTTGCGGGTACCCCCAACAACCAATTGAATGATGATGGTGAGATAGCTGATAATGATACATTAGATGCAAATGAAAGAATTGATGGCGCAAACCTACCTGGTTTATTTGAAGGGTTTTCATCCAATACAAAAAAGTCTAATTCATCAAATCTTTGGAGTACTTCCGCTTCGTTTAGCTTTGCTTACAATAATGCAAATCCAAATAATTCTCAAAAAACTTTTTGGATGTCATCAAACTCTACTATTCAACTTACGCAAGCCTGGAAGATTCAATATAATGCTAGATTTGATTTGATTGAGCAAAGCCTAGTTAGCCACACGTTTTCAATTTATAGAGATTTACACTGCTGGGAAATGAGCATTAACTGGACACCAAATGGCTATGCATCCGGCTTATACCTTCGGCTAAATGTTAAATCTCCAAATCTGCGCGATTTAAAATTTGAACAGCGCGGAGGTACTTTCACTAGGCCATCTCTTTTTGATAGGTAATTTATGAAATCAGATGATCAAAAAGATTGGATAGTCATCAGCACCTACAATGGAAACGTAAATGCTGAGATGGCAAAAAATCTTCTCATTAATAATAATATTCCTTCATATATCAAAAGTGATTTTTTTGGGAGTGCTTATAATTTAAATGCATTCAACATTCCAGCGGGTTCAGTTAAATTGTATATTCCAGAAGCATATAAGAAAAAAGCGTTAGATTTACTACAAGGTATTGGATTACAAAATGAGTAAAAATCAAATACGGTCAATTAAAGGGACTCAGGATATTCTACCAGATCAATCTTATAAATGGCAGGATCTGGAGAACAAAATTCATACCACAATGATGCTCTATAATTATGGTGAGATTAGAACACCTGCATTTGAAAAAACTGAGCTTTTTGATCGTGGAGTGGGTACCGAAACTGACATAGTTTCAAAAGAAATGTATAGCTGGACAGATCAAGGTGGAGAAAACCTAACATTGAAACCAGAATTAACTGCCCCTGTATCAAGATCATATATTCAACACAATTTGGGGAGCCAACAACCACTAACTAAGCTTTACTACATTGATGCGTTATTTAGAAGGGAGAGGCCGCAAAAAGGACGCTTTCGTCAATTTCATCAATTTGGAGTTGAGGCTTTTGGTTCAGAGCATCCTGAAATTGATTCAGAAATCATAGCTATTGCGGTTACCTTGTTTAATCAGATTGGAATAAAGGATTTAACCCTCAAGCTCAATTCCATAGGCTCAGAAAACTGTAGAGAAAACTATAAAAAAGAATTGAAGGAATTTTTGATGCCACATTTTGACAGCTTAAGCAAAGCAAGTCAAGCGCGATTTGAAAAGAACCCTTTGCGAATCCTGGATTCTAAGTTACCAGATGAAATCGATATAATAAAAAATGCTCCGCTGATTTCTGAATTTTGGACAAAAGATGATAAAGATCATTTTGATGAGCTATGTAGCTATCTAGATGCAATGAACATCAGCTATTCAATTGACCCAAATCTTGTAAGGGGTCTTGATTATTATTCCAGAACAACATTTGAAATTATCTCATCTTCCTTAGGGGCTCAGGATGCCATATGCGGTGGTGGAAGATATGATCGATTAGTCGAGACTATTGGCGGAAAACCTACACCGGGGATTGGATTTGCTGCTGGTATGGAAAGAATTTTAATGAGTATCAATCATGGAAATTCGAAAGAAAGCATAAAAATTTATATTGTTGGGCTCGGAGAGAAGGTTAGGCCAGTTGTAGCAAAATTAACTAATGATTTAAGACATAATAATTTGTCAAGTGAATGTGATATGCTTCGAAGATCTATGAGAGCACAAATGCGTGAAGCAAATAAGCTTGGCGCAAAATATGCAATCATTATTGGGGATAATGAATTGCAACAAAATCGAGCTCAACTCAAAGACCTTACTAGTGGGAATCAGGAAACAATAGATATGGATTCAATTGTGTCGCATATAACTTCTTTATCCTTTTAATTAAGTTAATTAAGATTAAATTCGCCCGCGAAAAAATTTAAAATAAACGAGAAAAGAAAAAATAGTGAAACCATTAATTATAGTTGAATCACCATCAAAGGCAAAAACAATTTCTAAATACCTTGATGGTGAATATGAAGTGATGGCATGCGTTGGCCATATAAAAGATCTACCTAAAAAGGATCTAGGGGTTGATGTTGATAATAATTTTGATATTGAAGAAATGGTCCTCCCTGATAAAGAATCCTTTATGAAGGAATTTAAATCATTAGCGAAAAAAACAGATCAAGTAGTAGTGGCTACTGACCCTGACCGTGAAGGCGAGGCTATCGCTGCGCATTTAGCAGGTGAAGTAGCAAAAGAAAAGATTAAACGCGTTGAATTTACAGAGATCACTAAAGAAGGGGTTAAAGATGGGATGGATAATCCTAGAGAAATTGATTCTAACCTTGTTGAAGCAAGAACTGTTCGGCGAATTATTGATCGCTTAGTGGGCTACAAAGTTTCTAGGGTATTGTGGAGTACTTTGAAAAAAAATATGAAATTTGTGAAGGTTAGTCTTTCCGCTGGTCGCGTTCAATCTTCCGCATTAAAAATCATTATAGATCGCGAACGACTTCGTCAGCAATTTCACCCTGCTATCTATTTTGATATAAAAGCAGAGCTTTCCAATGGCGATAAACCCTTTGTTGCTAATCTTTTTAAAGTAGATGATAAGCGAATTGCTACTGGTAAAGATTTTGACCCATTTACTGGGAAATTAAATAATGATAAAGTATTTTTACTTTCTGAGTCACAAGCCAATCAACTGGTAAAGGAATTAGAAAATGGCTCTTGGAAAATTTCAGATATTCAAGAAAAAGTGAAAAATTCAAACCCAAAACCCCCTTTTACTACCTCTACCCTTCAACAAGAAGCAGCTAGAAAACTTCGTTTTTCTGCCAGAAAAACTATGCGAGCAGCTCAAGGTCTTTATGAGCAAGGGTTCATTACCTATATGCGAACAGATTCAACTGCTTTATCAGATGAGGGTATGAAAGCATCAAGGGTAGAAATACTTGATCGTTTTGGAAAAGAATATCTTCCAGAAAAAGGAAATTATTATTCTACAAAAGTCAAAAATGCACAAGAGGCTCATGAGGCAATTCGCCCATCAGGAACTAAATTTAAATCTGTTGATCAGGTAAAAAAGTCAACCGATGAAGATGNATCTAGACTTTACGATTTGATATTAAAAAGAACATTGGCTTCTCAGATGAAACCCGCCAAAATCAATCAAGTCACTGTTACTATTCTTAACCAGCAATCTGAGTTTCGTGCAAATGGCAAAACCATACTGTTTCCAGGCTATATGGCTGCATATGTTGAAAGCACTGATAGGAGAAATGGTAACACTGAAGATAAAGAAACTATTCTTCCAAAAATGGAACCTNATCAATCATTAAATTGTGAATCATTAAAGGCTGATGAGCATTCTACAAAACCACCGGCTCGCTTTACTGAAGCTTCCTTGGTAAAAGAATTAGAAGAGAAAGGGATTGGTAGGCCATCAACATTCGCCAATATTATTGATACAATTGTTCGCAGAACATACGTAATCCGCGAAAGGAACAAGCTCACCCCAACTTTTCTTGGTTTGGCCGTAACGCAATTACTAGAAAATCATTTTAATTCTTTGGTAGATGATAAATTTACAGCAACAATGGAAGATGGATTAGATGCAATATCTAGGGGAGAATTAGATTCTCTTCCATTCATGAAAGAATTCTATTTTGGATCTGATAATCAAAATGGGTTGGTTAATATGCTGGATGATAAAGTAGATATTGGCAAAGCATGCTCTGTTCAATTGGAGGACAAAGATGAACCTATTGAAGTACGAGTTGGGCAATACGGTCCTTTTGTAAGGCAAGGGGAAAATAGGAAATCTGTTCCCCCAGATATTTACTTAGGTGATTTAAATGTTGACAAGGCGCTGGAAATCCTAAACCAGGAAATAAATGAAGATCGCGAACTGGGCCTAGACCCAGAATCAAAAGAAACCGTCTTATTAAAAAATGGACCCTATGGCCCCTATGTTCAATTAGGTGAAACCAATAAAAGAAAGGCAATCCCCAAAGGTACAGAAATTTCTGATGTTGATTTAGGATTGGCTCAAAAACTCCTTGCGCTTCCAAGGGTTCTTGGAACTCATCCTGAGACAAATCAGGAAGTAAAAGCTGACTACGGTCGCTTTGGTCCTTATGTGACTGCTGGTAAAGGTAAAAATGGTCGAATTCCCCCTCAACTATCCCCTTTAACCATTGAGCTAAATGAAGCACTAGAATTGATTGCTAAACGCTCAAGTGGCCCTCAAGAATTAAAGACTCTTGGCGATCATCCAACAACAGGTGAAACGCTTATTCTAAAAGATGGTCGATATGGACCATATATAACCGATGGAAAAGTCAATGCTTCCATGCCTAGCGATGTTGAAGTAGATGAAATTACGCTTGAAGAAGCAGTCGGATTGATTGATAAAAAAAGAGCGGCCCCTCCAAGAAAAAAACGGAAAAAAAGAAAAAAGAAAAAATGAAGAGATATTTTTTCATTTTCTCATTGATTGGTTTTATCTACGCTGAAGATAAATCAGAGTTGATTATTGAAATTGAAAAAAGTCTTATGGCTACGTGCTTCCATGGCACTGTTTATGAACATGGAAATCAAGAAATGGAAAAAGAAATTTCCAACTTTGTAGAAGCGGGAAAAGACAAAGAGTATATAATAAATTATTATACAAATAAATATGGTGAACGCATCTTGGCAATGCCAGCTGCAAAAGGATTTAATTTATTTGCCTGGCTGGCTCCTCTTATGATTTGCGCTATAGGAGGCTTAATTATTTTTGCTTATCTTCGAACTCCAACAGCTTCTATAGCAGACATTTCATTAGAAAATAAAAAGGATATTAAATTTAATGATGAAATTGAAGCTGAATTAAAGGAATTAGACTGATCAATGAGTATTGACAAAATTGTTTCACTATGTAAACGTAGGGGATTTATTTTTCAAAGCTCCGATATTTATGGAGGATTTGGAGCAGTCTATGATTATGGTCCATTAGGAATAGCTCTAAAAAATAATATTTCTCAGGTATGGTGGAAAGCAATGACCCAAATTCATNAAAATATTGTNGGGCTANATAGCGCTATTCTTATGCACCCAAAAATATGGGAAGCATCTGGCCACTTAGGTGCATTTAATGATCCACTAGTTGACTGCAAACAATGCAAAGCACGCTACCGCGCTGATGAACTAGTTCCAGNTGAAACAGAAAAAATAACATGGAGTGAAATTCAATGCCCTAAGTGNGGTACTAAGGGGAACCTAACTGAGCCTAGACAATTCAATTTAATGTTTAAGACTCATGTTGGTGCGGTTGCGGAGGATTCAAATGCAACATATCTACGACCTGAGACAGCTCAAGGGATTTATGTCAATTATTTATTNGTACAAAATGCGATGCGCTTAAAATTACCATTTGGCATAGCGCAAGTTGGCAAAGCATTTCGCAATGAAATCATTGCAAGAAATTTTATTTTCCGCACAAGAGAATTTGAACAAATGGAAATGCAATATTTTGTTAAACCTGGGCAAGATGATGAAAGTTTGGTTGATTGGAAAAATGAACGCCTGGCATTCTATTCTCAATTAGGAATTAATGAAAAAAAACTACGCTTTAAGGAGCATGGTGCTGGTGAACTTGCTCACTACGCTAAAGAAGCATGGGATATTGAATATGAATTTCCTTTTGGCTGGTCAGAGATTGAAGGAATACATAATCGAACTGATTTTGATCTAAAACGCCATCAAGAATTTTCTGGTAAAAAAATGGAATATTTTGATGCAGAAAATAACGAGAGATTTTTACCATATATTATAGAAACATCTGCAGGTCTTAATCGAATGCTATTGGCTGTGTTATCAAATGCATATTGGGAAGATGAAGAAAATAATCGAATTGTAATGAAACTAGATCCTAATATTGCACCGGTATTAGCTGTTATATGTCCATTAGTAAAAAAAGATGGGTTGCCTGAGATAGGCAGAAAAATCATGGATATTTTAAAACCAGAATTTAAAGTCATCTATGATCAACAAGGATCTATAGGAAAAAGGTATTACCGTCAGGATGAAGCGGGGACACCGTTTGGTATTACAATTGATCATCAATCCTTAGAAGATCAAAGTGTTACACTTCGTCATCGCGATACACAACAACAAGATCGAATTGCAATTGATCAACTTATTGATGCAATAAAAAATAAATTGGAGAATTATTCATGAACCGTCATTTATCGCTGCGCTCTGGTAACCCAACGCTGAATGCAAAAACTTTTACCAATTTTGATATGACTTCAGGTTTATCGATGTCCATTTCAGGCACTGTTCAAAAAACTGCTTTTTCACTAATTCTATTAATGACAGCCTCACTATTTACATGGAATCTNCCAACTGGAGATCCNCGATCTGGGGGATTGATGATATTTGGAATGCTTGGTGGATTTATTTTAGCTCTTGTAACTATATTTAAACAGCATCTTGCTAAATACACTGTTCCTGCATATTCAATCTTTCAAGGTTTAGCGCTTGGTGGGATTTCCAAATTCTTTGAAACAATGTATCCTGGAATTGTTATGCAAGCTGTCATGCTTACATTTGGAACGCTGGGAGCTCTTTTGCTTGCATATGTTTCTGGGCTAATTAAGCCAACAGAGAATTTTAAACTTGGAATAATTGCTGCAACTGGTGGGATAGCATTCGTATATCTTATTAGCTGGGTACTGAGCTGGTTTAGCGTAAGCGTTCCCTTGATTCATTCAAATTCAAATATGGGTATACTTTTTAGTATAGGCGTAGTAATTATCGCAGCATTAAATCTGGTCCTAGATTTTGATTTTATTGAAGAAGGGGCAGAAAGAGGTGCTCCTAAATATATGGAATGGTATGGTGCTTTTGGCTTAATGGTTACTTTGATTTGGCTTTATTTAGAAATACTGCGACTACTTGCAAAGTTATCATCTCGACGTAACTAATTTTGCCACCAAAAAATTTTAATATAAGTAGGTGGTCTCGCAAAGTTCACTATTGGGGTGCATTCATTGTATCTCTCCCTGTTATAATTATTTTTGCAAGTGGTGTGATGTTGCAATTAAAAAAAGATGTCAATTGGATACAGCCGCCAACGCAGACAGGATCTGAAAATAATTTCCCCTCCATCGCCTTTGATCAAATATTAGATTCTGCTAAATCTGCAAAAATGGCTAAAATCAAGACATGGTCTGATATTGATAGGCTAGACGTTAGGTTAGATAAAGGAATTGTAAAGGTTAGAGCAAAAAATCGATGGGAATTACAAATTGATACGCACACCGGTGAAGTTCTCCAAGAGGCTTATCGAAGATCAGACTTAATTGAAAGCCTGCACGATGGCTCATGGTTCAATAATAAGATTAAAAATTGGGTATTTTTACCATCAGGAATTATTCTGCTTGTCCTTTGGTTAACTGGTATTTATTTAGTATTGTTACCCTATATAAAAAAATGGCAAAAAAATAGGTAGCGATGAGAATTAATCTAATTATAATTACATTTATTATTTTTTCATGTACGAACAACTCATATGAAAAACCAACCCCTGAAACAGCAAAAAGAATAGATTGGGATAAAGGCGCAATGGTAAGTGCTGCTAATCCCCATGCAGTTGATGCAGCTGTAGATATATTAAATAAGGGTGGCAGTGCTGTAGATGCAGCAATCGCAGCTCACGCGGTTCTTGGTCTTGTTGAACCGCAAAGCTCTGGATTAGGTGGTGGGGGTTTTATGCTTAATTTTGATTTTAAAACAGGTGATCTGACTTTTATTGATGGAAGAGAAACTGCTCCATCTAGCGCAACAATTGATATGTTTATGAAAAATGGAAAAGTGATGGGATTTAGAGAAGCTTGGGTCAGCGGCAAAGCAATTGGGGCGCCCGGTGCTGTTGCCTTATATAAAACTGCACATCAAAAATCTGGAAAAATAAAATGGGAAGAGCTCTTTAGTCATGCAATAGATTTAGCAGAAAATGGATTTAAAGTATCACCAAGATTAGGGGGTTTTATTAAAGCTATGCAATCGTTTGGTAGGCTATCTATTAATAAAGGTTCGAAGGATTATTTTTATCCAAATGGAATACCATTAAAAACTGGGGATGTTTTAACAAATCTTGAATATGCTAAAACTCTAAAAAGAATTTCAAAAGAAGGTCCCTCTGCATTCTATACTGGATCCATAGCAAAGCAAATTGTTACTAGCGCAAATGAAGAGCCTAATCCAGGCTCCCTTTCCCTTGATGATCTAAAAAATTATCAAACCGTAATTAGACCGGTAATTTGTGGTTCCTTTAGAAATTTAAATATTTGTACCACGTCCCCTCCATCATCGGGTGGAGCTCAAATAATGATAGCAGGAATTTATGATCACTTAATCAATGAGAATATGAATCGAGCCGATAAAGTTGAAGCATTTGTGGATGCTCAGCGTTTATCTTATGCTGATAGGGACCATTATTTTGGAGATCCTGATGAAGTTGAAATTCCAATTGATGCATTATTGAATCCAAAATATATTGAACAAAGATCAAAAGAAAAATTTCAACCTCATGAAACGCCAAGCCCTGGTAATCCAGCTATTGTAATTGGACAAGAAAACAATATTCCAATTTGGGGTACAGATAATACCGAAGAGGCTTCAGGAACTACCCATATTTCTATAATTGACTTTGATGGCAATGCGGTATCTATGACAGCTACTATTGAAAGTGCTTTTGGATCTCATCGTTGGGCTGCTGGTTTCTTATTAAATAATGAAATGACAGATTTTGCAAGAAAAGTACCTGAAGATGGTACAAAATTAGCAAATGCAGTGGCCCCAAATAGACGCCCAAGATCTTCAATGTCTCCAACTATGATTTTTGATAAGTATAATAACCTATTGATGATTACAGGATCTCCTGGAGGAAATTCTATTCCAGCTTATGTAGCAAAAACAATTGTTGGTGTCTTTGATTGGGGGCTGAATGCACAAAAAGCAGTTGACCTTCCCAATATTGTTGCTCGCGGTGAAAAAGTAAAAGTTGAAGGAAACCGCAATGGGAAAAAAATACAGCGTCAATTAAAAAATAAGGGTTATAAAGTAATTAATTTTGGAAACAATGAAGTTTCTGGATTACATCTAATTACTGTTCTCCCATCAAAGCTTGATGGAGCAGCAGATAAAAGACGTGAAGGAAAAGTTGTTTACCTTGAAGGAGATAATGAAAAATAAATTATTACTTTTAATTCCTTTATTTCTACTTACATGCTCAAAAAATAAGCCAGCACATGGAGACAATGGTATGGTTGTATCAACGAGTAGGCAGGCATCTCAGGTTGGAATTGATATACTCAAACAAGGGGGTAATGCTGTAGATGCTGCAGCTGCAATTGGATTTACCTTAGCGGTTACTTCTTCATCTAATGGAAATTTGGGTGGCGGTGGATTTATGGTTGCTCGATTAAATAACGAAAAAACTTTTACTCTGGATTATAGAGAAATGGCACCTCAGGCAGCACATAGAGATATATTTCTTGATTCAGAGGGAAATGTTATTAAGGGTAAATCAACTCAAACTCACTTTGCTGCAGGTATTCCCGGTTCAGTTGATGGACTTTTACGTGCATGGGAAGATTATGGGTCGGGAAATATTTCAATTCAAGCATTAATTGGCCCAGCAATTAAATATGCCGAAAACGGATTTAAGTTATCAAAATATGAAGCTAGGCGCTTTAACAACATGAAATCATTTTTAAGTAACCATCCTGAAACAAAAAGAATTTTTACTAGAAATGATAGAAAATGGAAACGTGGTGATATTTTTTATCAAAAAGACCTAGCCAAAACATTAAAACGAATTGTTGAAAAAGGTCGAGATGGTTTTTACAAAGGAAAAACTGCTGAGTTAATTGTTGCAGAAATGAACAATGTCGGCAGATGGATGACGCTCGATGATTTGAAGCGCTATACATCAAAGTATCGAGAGCCTATCTATGGAGAATTTAATGATCTTAAAATTATCTCTATGGGCCCTCCTAGTTCTGGTGGAATTTTGCTAGTAATGATGCTGAATATGATTAATGAAATCACAATAAAAAATGCTGATATATTAAATGAACTAACCTTGAATTCATCAGATTATGTTCATTTAATTACTGAAATTGAGCGTAGAGCATATGCTGATAGAGCAACCCACTTAGGCGATGAAGATTTCTGGCGCGTTCCAACAAAAATGCTATTATCAAAAGAGTATGCTAAAACTAGAATTAATGATATTAATCTATTCAAAGCAACTAAGTCAGAAATGGTAAAAGCAAGTGATGCTAATAATTATGAAAGTGAAGAAACAACGCATTATTCTGTAATTGATAAAGAAGGCAATGCGGTTTCCGTTACCACAACTATAAATTCTGGCTACGGAAGTGGTATTACGGTAACTGGTGCAGGCTTTATTCTAAATAATGAAATGGATGATTTTTCTAGTAAGCCTGGCGTTCCCAATATGTTTGGACTAATAGGAAACGAAGCAAATGCAGTTGAGCCATTTAAGCGCCCATTAAGCTCTATGACTCCCACTATTGTTTTAAAAGATAATGAGCCATTCCTAATTCTTGGCACTCCAGGTGGATCAACTATTATTACAACTGTTCTCCAAAATATATTAAACGTTACATTGCATAATATGACTATTAAGGAAACAGTCGATGCTCCCAGATTTCATTCCCAATGGATGCCAGATGTGATTGATTATGAAAAAAATAGTCTATCAAAAAANGTTATTAGTGACCTTGAAAAAATGGGTCATATGCTTGAACAGCGAGGTAGAATTGGCGAAGCAAATGGCATAATGATTGACCGTGATGGNTTTTGGGGTGGCGCTGATAAAAGAGGCGAAAATACCGCAATAGGATATTAAAGATTCTTAGAAATTTCCTTAATAATTTCTATAACCAGATTGGAAAAATCCTTATCAAATTTCTTTGCATTTGTAACAACTTCTTCATGAGAAAGTGGTGTTTTAGAAATACCCGCAGCAAAGTTTGTCAAACATGATAGTGTTAGAGTTTTAATCCCAAGTTCGGTAGCAGTAATTATTTCAGGTACTGTGCTCATCCCTACNGCATCTCCTCCCATGCGTTGCATATTTTTAATTTCAGCTGGTGTCTCATAANAAGGTCCCAGCGTCCAGCAATAAGTCCCGGTATTCATTTTTAACTCTAATTTTTNTGAAGATAATTGTGCAATTTTAATTAGCTCCTGATCATGGAAATTTGTTTGAGAATAAATTTTCGGGTCATTCGAATCATTACGATATGTACANTCCATATGACTATCAGCAATCATAAAATTTCCAGGTGGTAAATCCATATTCATCGAACCTGCAGAATTAGTAATAACCAGATATTTTATTCCAAGCCTTGAAAAGAGATGAATAGGAATTGTTATTTCTTCAAAAGAATATCCTTCATAATAATGAAAGCGGCCTTTCGCGATAAGGACACTGCAATTATCTATTGAACCTATAACCAGTTCTCCTGGATGGCCTTTAACAGTAGTCTGAGGATAATGAGGAATAGATAAATATGGTATAGATATGCTATGCTTTAGTTGACTGGTAATTTTTCCCAGTCCGGAGCCCAACACTACAGCAATCTTCCCGCTAAACCTTGATTCATCAATGATTTTTTCTGTCATCAAATCAAAGTTGATCATCTTAATTACTCACCGCCAATTGACCGCAACCTGCGTCAATATTAGTTCCCTTGCTCCATCTAACCGTTACNGTAAATGGTGCTTGCTTTAAAATATGAACAAAATTTTCTATTGATTCATCGCTAGGTCTTGAAAAAACTCCGCCAATCTCATTATATGGAATTAGATTAACCTTGCAGGGTATGCCTTCTAATAATTCAATTAATTCATAAGCACATTGNTCTGAGCTATTAACATCTTTTAGCAATACATACTCAAACGTCACAAACCTTTTTATTTGACTATAATAATATTTCGCAGACCGTATCAATTCCTTGATAGGATTTTTTAATGTAAGTGGCATAATTTTTTTTCGTATTTCGTCATTAGGGGCATTCAAGCTCACTGCTAATTTATAGGGTAATTTCTCATCTGCCATTTGATATATCTTTGATACTATGCCTGCAGTTGATATAGTGATTCTTCTAGATCCAAGATTCATTTTTTTATTTAATATCTCTGCAGCATTGACCACTCCCCGATAATTTAAAAANGGCTCCCCCATCCCCATAAATACTACGTTGGTAATTCTAGATTTAGATTTATGCGATAATTGCAATACTTGATCAACTATTTCACCCGGGCTCAAATTTTGTTTAAATCCCATTGAGGCAGTTGCGCAAAAACTACAGTCTACGGCACATCCAGATTGACTTGATACACAAATCGTTGTCCTGTTTTTTTGGTACATCAAAACAGATTCTATTTTATTATTTTCCCCCGTNGAAAATAAATATTTTTGGGCCGAATCAGTATTAGTTCCTGAAGAATCGATTTCCTTTAATGNATGTAGTTCTATTTCAGAGTCAAGNTTTTTGATTAATTCCAATGGAATGTTTGTCATATCATACCAACTCTGTGCATATTTATTATAGATCCAATCATTTAATTGATCCAAGCGGTAAGGCTCTGCCTCTAGCTGATTTAAAATATCTACAATTTGTTGGTTATCTAAATCAACAAAAGATTTATCGGTATTTTTCATAGTTAATAATTTCACCAATCAAAATAGCCTTCGCAAGACATCTCTTTGAATCATTAATTATGAAAATGTAATTTCCTCTCCGTTTAAAACAATATAGGTAAGTTATGACAGATCAAAAAGATATAGCACTATTAGAAAAGCTTGGAGAAATGAAATCAAGGTTTTTTGATGAGATAGGTAAAACAATAATTGGGCAACATGATGTATTAAATCATATACTNATTGCTTTNCTTTGTAAGGGACATACTCTGATTGTTGGTGTTCCCGGTTTGGCTAAGACGCTGATCATTAAATCGATGGCTGAATTATTAGATATGAATTTTAACCGTATCCAATTTACTCCTGATTTAATGCCAAGCGATATCACAGGTACGGAAGTTATCGATGAAGCAAAGTCATCAGGAAAAAGATCATTTAGATTTTTTAAAGGTCCTATTTTTAGTAATATTATATTAGCAGATGAAATAAATAGAACCCCGCCCAAAACGCAATCAGCATTACTTGAAGCTATGCAAGAACAGCGAGTCACTACTGCTGGAAAATCTTATCAGCTAGATAAACCATTTTTTGTTTTAGCAACACAAAACCCGATTGAGCAGGAAGGAACATATCCGCTTCCCGAAGCACAACTCGATCGCTTCATGTTTAATTTANTAATTGATTACCCTAATCGTGAAGATGAAATTTCAATCGTTAAAAAAACAACCGCATTACTTAATACTGAATCCAAAAAAATAATTACTAAAAAAGAAATGCTTGAGTTTCAGGATCTTGTTTTAAGAGTTCCCATGGCAGATAATGTAGTAGAGTATGCTGTTGATTTAGTTGCATCAACTCGACCTGGTAAAAAAGCGAAGAAATTTGTGAATGAATTAATTGAATGGGGAGCAGGTCCTAGAGCTACACAGTCTTTAATTCTTGGTGCAAAAGCTCATGCNATATTAAATGGAAACCCATCAGTAAATATTGATGATGTTAAAAAAATGGTTTTTCCTGTGCTTCGACATCGGGTAATTGCAAGCTACAGCGCTGAAGCAGAAGATGTGAGTGTTGATGAAATTCTTACAAAGTTAATTANTTAATGAATAAACAAAAAAACTACNTAAGCCCTGCTGTTCTAGCAAAAATTGACAATATGTCTTTAAGGGCTAAATTGGTTGTTGAAGGCTATTTAGTTGGTAGGCATAAGAGTCCATATCATGGTTTTAGTGTGGAGTTTGCCGAACACCGCTCTTATGGTCAAGGCGATGAAATTCGACATATTGACTGGAAATTATATGGAAAAACTGATCGCTATTATATTAAGCGCTTTGAAGAGGAAACAAACTTAAGGAGCTATATTCTCTTAGATACAAGTAAGTCCATGAGCTTCAAAAGTAAATCGATTTCAAAACTGAAATATGGCACATCCTTAGCAGCTGGACTTACCCATCTTATGACCAATCAAAAAGATGCGGTTGGTCTTATTTTATTTGATAAAATAATTAAGAAATACATTCCCCCTAGAACCTCAAATGCTCACAAAAATATTATTTTTAATTCCCTTAGTAAATGTAGGACTGGAGATGATACAAATATTAGATCTATACTTGATGCGATGGCAGAGAGAATTAAAAAAAGGGGATTGGTTATTCTTATTTCAGACCTACTAGATGATCCAGTAAATGTAATCAAAGGGTTAAATCATTTTAGGTACAATAAGCAAGAGGTTATCGTTTTTCATTTAATGGATAGGCAAGAATTCAATTTTAATTTCAATGAAAGAACAAGATTCAAAGATATGGAAACAGGAGAACTGATTACAACTGACCCGTGGCATATTCGATCATCGTATCAGCAACAAATTAATTCATTTAAAGATAAATATAAAAAAGAGTGTGGGAATCAAAAGGTGGATTACATTCCCATCTTTACTGATCAAAAATTTGATGTGGCTTTAAGTGAATATATTAGAAAACGAAGTAAATCATTCTAAATATAATTATTAGCCACCGAGCTTTTTAGCCTTTTCAAAATATTTTGTAGCTCCATCCATATCGCCCTGCTTAATCAATACTCTTGCCATCCCTTTGTAGTGATCGGGATTATCAGGNTCCAATTCAATAAGTTCACGATAAAATTTTGATGCCCGTCTCCACTTTTCAGCATTTTCAAAAGTTTGTGCTATCCCACTAAGGGCTTCGGTATCTTCAGGGTTAAGATCATAGGCAGAAAAAAAGTTGTCCTCTGCTTCTTCGAATTGGTCTANCTGCATGTATAAAACGCCTAGATTAAAATACAGATTTGCTTTAATGATCTTATCTTCTTCCTGCTTTATTGCAGTTTCAAAGGTTTCTACTGATTTTTCCTTGTCTCCATTATCATAATAGAGGGTTGCTAATTGACGTACAGCATCCGTGTTTGACGGATCCAAATTCACAGATTTTTCNACATGNAAAAGTGCTTCTTTTTTATTTCCAGTTAAAGCATAGATTTGACCGAGGGTATAGTTTGATTGATAATCTTCAGGATCCATTTCATAACCTTTAGTCCCAGATTCAATAGCTTTTTCAGAGTCACCAAGCTCATAATAGCAAGTTGCCAAAATTGAGTATGTTTGTGATTTTGTTGGGTCGATTTGAACTGATTCATTAAAAACTTCAATGGCATTCTCTAGAATTGCNTTATCCTGTCTTTTTTTATAATTATTAAATTTTCTCACTGCCTTGTTATAGTTTTCTGCCCAATACATTTCGCGATAATTTTGAGTAACTTCTTTTACAGGNCTTCCAAGAGCTTTTCCTTCTGGATTAATTGAAACTGCATTATTGAACATTTCATTCATCTTTNTCCATTCTTGTTTTCTGGCATGGACATGATATCCAATCTGTACCATTATCTCTGCATTCTCNGGTTCAACTTTTAGCGCATCAAATAAATACTGCTCCGCCTCATCCCAATTTTCATTCTGCAAAGCCATTTTTGCTGAAGTGTACTCAACTGTTGAATTGCAAGACCAAAAATTTAAGGAAATTGATAATAGCACAATTACTAATGATGTTTTATTAATTTTCATAATGTCTCTTTTTATTATAAGTTTTTTCCGCTAGAAGTTATGGTTCTATAATACNNGTATCAAGATTTAACNGTTTTTGATAATAATTCTATTCTTTTACTGATTTCATCATTTGATGCATTTTGTAATCTTTCTGTACCAAAGGACTCAATGCATATAGATGCCATAGCTGATGCATGCAATAGTGCAGATCTATTCGATTCTCCCGATGAAAGGCATGCAGTAAATGCTCCAGCAAAAGCATCACCAGCTCCAGTTGGGTCAATTACATCTTTTACAGGAAAGGCTCCAATTTCTAAATGTTCATTATTTGAAAAAAGCTCTGCTCCGTTACTTCCCTTTTTTATTACTACCACATCTGGGCCTAGGTTCAATAACGCGGAAGCTGCATCAACTAAATTTTTCTGATTTGTTAAAAGCGTTGATTCGCTTTCGTTTATCAACAAAATATTTGAAGAAGATAAGACTTTCATTAAATCGGGAAGTGTTGTTTCTATCCAAAGGTTCATGGTGTCAATTACAATCAGTGCATTAGGGTTTCTATTTTGAGAAATAATAGAAAATTGTAAAGCAGGATGAATATTTGCTAATAATATATGTGATCTATTTTTGTTTGATTCACTTAAAATAGGGTTGAAATCTGAAAAAACACCTAAATCGGTAAAAAGCGTATCACGATCGTTCCAATTTGCATGATATTTACCACCCCATCTAAAGGTTTTTCCCTGTACTATTTTTAAATCTTCAACATGTTTAGCGTAAGACTTATATAAAGAATGTCCTTCTTCAGGAAAATCATCACCAATTACTCCAACTACAGCAACATCCGAATAGCGACTAGCAGATATTAGACTATAGGTTGTTGATCCGCCAACTAGATTCGATTTCTTTTCTAGTGGGGTCTCAACAGAATCAAGGGCAATAGACCCTACGATAAGAACTGTATTTTTTGACATAAGGGTTTCGATATTAGTAATGAAGTAAAACTTGCACAAGCTATATCAATAAATAATATTTTCACAGACGACTTGACCTAACTCTTAAAGACTGTGTATCTTCACGACCTATGAATTCGAAAACATATGCAATAATCACAGACGTTCATTCCAATTCTGCGGCCCTGAAAAAAGCCCTAGAAATAATCAATGATCGAGATAATATTGATCAAATAATATTTTTAGGAGATTATTTTTCGCTCGGCCCAGACCCAAACAAAATACTGGAAATACTCAAATCAACGCCTAATTCTGTTATAATAAGAGGAAACCATGAAAGATATTTGCTTGAAGAAATTTGGAAAGATGAAAAGCCTGAGCTTGAAGGAATGCCGCAAGATGACCCGATTTTGCAAGAAATAGTAAATAATGAACAGTGGACAGCCAATCAAATTGGAGAAGAAGGCATTGCTTATTGCAGAACTATGACTGTCTCTAATAGAGAAATAGTTGGGGATACTTTAGTTGAATTTTCTCATGCCTGGTATGAACGGGATGAAATACCCCCTACAATGGATGAAGCCTTAGCTTGGCGCGATGAGATATCCGAATCTCACCCAAATATAACTCAATTTATTTATGTGCATGGACACCTTCATTTACCACGTGAAGAATCTAAGGAAAATTTAAAAATTTTATGTCAAGGGGCTACGGGACTACCATTCGATGAAGACCCTCGAAGCGCTGTAGCTTTTCTTACCGTTGGAGATACATTTAACTGGGATGTTGTTAGGTTTGAATACGATTCGCAATCGACTATTGACCTTTTAGAAGAGCGCCAACCTCCATTTTATAAAAACTTACAAAATACCGTTCGATACGCTGCCATTAGAAATGATATCTAATATCACTTTCTATTAAATAAATGCTCTACTTTGATCACGCAGCTACTACGCCTGTTCATCCTAAAGTCATAGAGAAAATGGATGAGGTGTCAAGGCTTGATTATGGAAACCCATCAAGTATTTATTCATCTGGAAGAGCTGCAAAATCTATTATTGAGCATGCTCGCAATGAAATTGCAAAGATGATCGATGCAAAAGCATCTGAGATTTATTTTACCGGAAGCGGTACTGAATCAAATAATATTGTGATTTGGTCATTATTGCATCAACAAAATAAGCATGTGATAACATCTGCTATTGAGCATCCCGCGGTATTGAAAGTATTAGATGAATTAAGTATTTTTGGTATTTCATATGATATTCTACCGGTGGACTCAACTGGGCTTGTTAACCCCGCAGATTTAGAATCAACTATTAGGAAAGACACTGCTTTAATTTCTATTATGTATGTTAATAATGAAGTGGGTACTATTCAGAACATTGAAGATTTAATTGATGTTGCACAATCACACACTATACCTTTTCACTCTGATTGTGTTCAGGCGGTAGGAAAATTGCCAATTTCTATAAAAAGTATTGATCCAGATTATATGAGTTTTTCAGCGCACAAGTTTTATGGTCCAAAGGGTATTGGGTTTCTTTATAAGAAAAGCGGGGCCCACCTTAAGNCATTAATTATAGGTGGTAGNCANGAAAGTAATNTGCGTGCGGGAACTGAAAATATTTCAGGAATTGCAGGTCTGGGCGTTGCTGCAGAATTAGTGAATACGAATCTTAACAATCGAATAGAGCATTTATCTGAATTGGAAAATTATTTTAAAAATACACTAATAAAACAATCGCCAGAAATAATNTTTCATGGAAATAGCACACAACACGTTCCCGGNCTATGTAGCATTGCNCTNCCTAACCATAANAATGAAATTATACTTGCAAAGCTTGATCGGAAAGGTATTGAAATATCAAATGGCTCAGCATGCTCTTCAGGGACTGTAGGAGTTTCTCCAATATTAAATGCTATGGGCATTGATGATAAAATAAATCAATCAACAATTAGAATAAGTTTTGGTAGAGGCAATACGATTGAAGATGTTTCCCTATTAATTGAGGCTTTATCAGAGTTCTCGCATGCCTGAACCAATTATTGTTGGGATAAGCGGTGGTGTTGATAGCTCAGTAACGGCTCTTATATTAAAAAATCAAGGATTTGAAGTAGAATGTGTATTTATGAAAAATTGGGAAGGTGACAGTGATCAATGTACCAGTGAAGAAGATTATAAAGATGCTTTAGCCGTTTGCGATTCTATTGATATACCTATTCGATCTACCAACTTCTCTAATGAATATTGGGAAGGCGTTTTCAAAAATTTTATTGATGAATATTCAAAGGGGCGCACTCCAAACCCTGATGTACTTTGCAACAAGGAAGTAAAATTTAAGGCTTTTCTAAATTATGCTACNGATATTGGTGGAGCAAAAATAGCCACTGGCCACTATGCTAGAATTGAACAGCATNACGATACGTTTAAATTNCTGAAAGGTGCTGACCCCAATAAAGATCAAAGCTATTTCNTGTATCTTTTAGATCAAAAAATGCTTTCGAAAAGTCTTTTTCCAATTGGAGGAATAAGTAAAAAGGANGTTCGCAAAATTGCAAAGGAAAGCGGGCTATTGAATTACGCAAAAAAGGACAGTACAGGTATTTGTTTTATCGGTGAGCAAAAATTTTTTAAAGAGTTTCTAAAAAAATATATNCCAACAAATCCAGGGGAAATAAAATCCATTGATGGAGAAACATGCGGTGAGCATGATGGGCTAATGTATTATACGATGGGACAAAGAAAAGGCCTTGGGATTGGTGGCGGTTATGGAGATAATAAAGCTGCATGGTTCGTTGCAGATAAAGACTTTGATAATAATATATTAATTGTTGCTCAAGGAGGAGATCACCCCTCACTGTATCATCAAAATCTTAGTGCTGATTCCTTGCATTGGATTAGCGGAGAACCTCCAAAAAACCNAGGAANGNTATCGGCAAAGATAAGATATCGGCAAAACGATCAAGAGTGCCAGATCATCTCTATTGATGAAAGCAAGTGTACAGTAAAATTTTCATCACCCCAGTTTGCAATTACCCCAGGGCAATCGATAGTTTTTTATGATGGAGAAAGCTGCCTAGGNGGGGCGATTATCAATGATAGATCTTGATTCGATAAATGATGGAACAAATCATTAGTTTTTGTAGTTTTTAAACTGTTATGTNCACAATTATTAATAGAATAATAATGTTTTACATGNTATCAACTTTAGCACTGGGGCAGTTGCGCTCAGAATTNCCTNCTCAATCTGTGCCTGTTAATATTCATGGNATTTCACACGCNCGAAATACTTCACTCTTTGATNTGANCAGATTGTCTATTTCAAATAGCTTTGGAATGAGCATGACCAGTTTTGGAAATCAATCTATTTCAGTGGGATCTTATAATTCTAATATTAACTATTTGATTAATGATAAGGTTAGGCTTTCCTCCCAGTTTAGCCTTATGGCACCTATGGGAGGAATTAATCCTAATGCACAAAATGGTATGAATGGTGCAAAATTATTCTACAATACAAGTATTGATTATAAACCTACAGATAGTATGCTAATAAAATTTTCAATGAATAATTACCCACGATATTATAGAAATCCTTATTCAAGATTTCTTCTTACTAAATAGTGGCAAAGATTAGTCCAAGAAGCTCATTACGATTTAATTTGAATCGAAAGAAAAAATCAAAAGTAAAAAAAGCTAAGCAAATGGGCATTGTCAATGCNGGAATNGCTGTGATGTCGGTATTGCTATTTGCATTTATTTTNTCTTTTTCAAACCGACAAACACAAACTGGGGTTCCAATTAAAGCGGTTACTTTCCCTACAAGCAATGAAACGCCAAAACTTGCAACTGAAATTTACGAAGCCAATCCTGTGCTGGATATTGAAGTTGAAATTCTCAATGGCTGTGGTGAGCCTGGAATAGCTGCTAAGTTTTCTGAATTATTAAGGGCGAAGCGTGTTGATGTTGTTCGTTCAGAAAATGCAGATCGTTTTGATTATAATAATACAGTCCTAATACAAAGAAATGAAAATACAGATGGATTAAAATATGTNGCAGATGCACTCAAATTCGATATTAAAAACCCTANCCGTGTGATTACCTCTATTGACCCAAACTCTGATGTAGATATCACTTTAGTGATTGGAAAAGATTTTAGATCTATNAATTCAATCAAATCATATTTGAATAATTAATTTGATATCAGTGTCCACTGATAAAAATACTTCAATTAATCTCGCAGATACCATAGCGAACCTAGCCTTAGATAAAAAAGCTGAGAAAGTGGTCAGNATTNATTTAAAAGGCCTTACCTCTATCACCGATCATTTTATTATATGTTCTGCAGATACAGATATACAAACAAAAGCTATTGCTGATAATATTAGAAAAAATACAAGCCATAAACCTATAAGGATTGAAGGTTATGAAAAAATGAACTGGATCATTTTAGATTATTTTGATGTTGTGGTTCATATTTTCAAAACATCTGAGCGAGAGTATTATAATTTGGAAAAGCTTTGGGGTGATGCAAAAATAACCAAGTACGATAACGATGTTAATTAATCAAATCATTCAATTATTAAANGATACTCTAAATAATTTAGATTTTCCTCAAAAAGAAATTAAAGTATCTCCATCAAAAACTCCCGAATTTGGCGACCTGTCATCTAGCCTCCCTTTGATGCTAGCAAAGGATCTCAATCAAAATCCAATGGATATTGCAAAAACTATTCAGAGCAATATGAATGTGGATATTGATTTAATCAAAGAGATAACCATCAGTAAGCCTGGATTTATTAATTTTAGAATTTCTAATAATTATTACTATAATATTCTAAAAGAAATTTTATCANATAATAATTATGGCAAAACAGATTACGGAAATGGAAAAACTGCTAATGTTGAATTTGTAAGTGCAAACCCTACCGGCCCATTGACCGTTGGCCATGGAAGAAATGCAGTGCTTGGGGATGTAGTTTCAAATATACTAGAGTGGAANGGATATAGCGTGACACGTGAGTACTACTTCAATGATGCGGGTAGGCAAATGAGAATGCTGAGCGATTCAGTAGAATCGCGATATTTTGAGGAGCTTGGCAAGCCTTTTGATTTTCCTGAAGATGGCTACGAAGGAAGTTATATTAATGATATAGCAAAAGATATNATCAATCAGCATGGTGATCAATTAGANTCGGGAGATATTCTATTTAAAAAAATTCCTGAGCAAAATATTTTCACAGATATAAAAAANACTCTTAAGGNGTTAGGAATAACGTTTGATGAATTCTCAAATGAAAAAACATTTTATGATAATGGTGATATCGACAAGCTNCTTGAAGAATTAAAATCAAAAGATTTAATCTATGAAAAAGAGGGCGCTACCTGGTTCAAAACTTCTGCTCTAGGCAAAGAACAGGACCGTGTTTTTATTAAAAGTTCAGGTGANCCAACATATAGGGTGCCTGATACTGCGTANCATCGCAATAAAATTGAACGTAATTATGATCTGATTATTGATGTCTTTGGCGCGGATCATATGGATACATATCCAGATGTTTTACTTGCCCTTGAGGCGCTAGGCTTAAACACAAATCATATAAATGTTCTTATGTATCAATTTGTTACCTTATTAAGGGGTGGTGAAAAAATTAAGATGTCAACANGCAAGGCTAATTTTATTACACTAGATGAATTAATCGATGAGGTTGGCGCTGATGTTGTCAGATACTTTTTTATCATGAGAGGAATCAATACGCACTTAAACTTTGATCTGGANTTAGCCGCGGATCAGTCNGATAAAAACCCTGTCTATTATTTGCAGTATGCCCACGCTAGAATCTGTAATATNATCAAAAGAAATGATGNAAAGGAAAATGTAATTGATTATGATCCNGAATTGCTANAAAATGAATTAGAAATTGATTTATTAAAAAAATTAGAGCAATTCCCAATAATCGTACGATCTGCATTGGATTCACTGGAACCNCAATCTGTAGCAAATTATCTACAAGAAACTGCCGGAAAGTTTCATAAATACTATGCAAACTGCCGTATTATTGGAGAAGAAAAAGAATTGACCCAATCGCGAATAGCATTGATTAAGGCTACAAAAAATGTCATTAACAGTGGCTTAAGCCTGCTTGGAATAACCGCTCCCGAGAAAATGTAAATGATTGATTATCTAAATATTGAATTGCAGTATCTCCTGTTCTGCCTGTCTACATTATTTACCGTAGTAAATCCTTTGGGGATTACCCCAATTTTTGCTGCAATGACGGAAAAATTTTCCAATGAAGACCAAATTAGAATTGCTAGAAAAGGAATTATTACCGGATNAGTGGTATTGATTATTTTCACGTTACTAGGTTCATTCATTTTTCAATTTTATGGAATCACTGTAGAAGCATTTCAAATTATGGGNGGAATTATTTTCTTTCGTAGCGGATTGAGGATGCTNGATGCGCAGGTTGGCAGATCAAGAACTACTCAATCTGAAAGAGACGAATTCAAAGATAGTGATGAACTAGCAATCAGTCCAATTGGTGTGCCATTGATTACTGGGCCTGGTGCTATCACGGGTGTAGTTATTTTATCTGGAAAAGGCCCCACTGATTATAGTATTNTTTCNTTATTGATTTCAGTATTGATTACNATGGGNTTGTTTTACTGGATATTGCGTGCAGGAAATTTGCTTGCNAAAAAGATTGGCATTACTGGAATGCGCGTAATTGAAAGAATGATGGGACTAATTTTGATGGTGATTGCAGTACAATTTATNATTAATGGTCTGGAAACAATTATTAATAGAATATAATCTTTGTGGAGGCGGGGAGAATCGAACTCCCGTCCGAAATAGAATCTAAAAAAATATCTACACGCTTAGTCAATCAGATTAATCTTGCTTATAACTGTTCTGATGACACAACTATTATAAACACAGTCTGTTTAATTCTTATTCTGATTTCACAGACACAACCAGAACCAGCCCATGTTTTTGACACCCTTTAGTTAAGCCATAGGCGCACTAGACTAAGGATGGGCCACTTACTTANGCAGCGGCCATGTAGCCGTAATCGGCATTTATGGTTTGTCCAGATGATTAACGAGATCCTGGAGCTCGGCATGCCATTTAGAAAGATGCATATTCCGTCGAAACCGATCGCCCCCATTTTCAAAAAACTAAAAAAATAAGGCTCTGAACGCCAACCCAGAGCCTTATTACTTTTTCACTTGCCAGCCTCTTTAATTTGAATTCTTTTAATGAATCCCGCCAAAAGAGGCCTCCCAATATAAATGTAGAAAAAAATTGAAGGCAAGTAAGAAAGTTGAAAAAATGAAAAAATATTCATCATTTTTTAAATNAAATGAAAAATAATGAAAAGTGTCCAGTTTGACTTATTTGATTTGATATAGTAAACTCCACTATATCATTGGAGTCAGTATGAATAAATTAGATAGACGTCAGTTTCTTAGCTCTATTGCAAAGCCCGCTGCTGCGGCTTCTGTAGTATTAAGCAATCCAACACTGGTGGCAAATACGCTCAAAAAGATTAAGCATGTTACCGGAGACCCTAAAACCATTGCCAGAGATGAAAGCTATTGGAGAGAAATACAGCAAGGCTACACTGCAGACCGTGGCCTTATTAATTTAAATAATGGAGGAGTAAGCCCCTCTCCTACCGTAGTACAAAATGCTTTAAAAAGATATCTAGATTTTTCAAATACATCTCCAGCGTATTCAATGTGGCGAATCTTAGAACCGCAAAAGGAAACCGTTCGTAAAAGAATGGCTAGGTTTTTTAACTGCGATACCGAAGAAATTGCCCTAACTCGAAATGCTTCTGAGGGCTTGCAGATTTGTCAAAATGGATTTGATTTAAAACCTGGGGATGAAGTGCTTACTACTACGCAAGANTATGGACGGATGATTGCTACCTTTAAACAAAGAGAATGCCGCGATGGGATAGTAATGAAACAATTCAAAATCCCAATACCNGCGGAAAATGAAAATGAGATTGTAAGGTTATTTGAAAAAAATATTACTCCAAAAACAAAACTGATTTTGATGTGCCATATGATCAATATCACCGGTCAAATATTACCGGTAAAAAAAGTCGTTAGAATGGCTCGCAAGCGCAATATACCAGTAATTGTTGATGGGGCACATACTTTTGCGCATTTTGATTTTAATCTTAATGACCTAGACTGCGACTACTATGCTACCAGTTTACATAAATGGCTTTCTGCGCCTTTTGGTACAGGCATGCTCTATGTTCGAAAAAATAAAATAGCTGATCTTTGGCCAATGCAAGCTGCTTGGAGCGATGATTGTGATAATGATGATATTAGAAAATTTGAAGAAATCGGAACTCACCCCTGCCCCAACAAAATAGCCATTGGAGATGCGCTTACTTTCCATCAAGGAATNGGCAGTAAAAATAAAGAGGAAAGATTGATTTATCTAAGAGATCGATGGGCCAAAAGACTATTAAAAAATGATAGAATTAAATTACACACAAGTTTAAAGTCTGGTAAAAGCTGTGCGATTGCAACCGTTGAAATTGAAGGCATTGATACCTCAGCTGTAGCAAAAGAGCTTTGGGATAAATATAGAATTTTTGTTGTTGCGATTAATCATCCTGAGTTTACAGGCTGCAGAGTGACTCCTCATGTATATACAACCGTTGAAGANATTGATAGATTTGCTGATGCTATGGAAAATATTGCCAACAACGGCATTGATTCATAGCCCAATAAATTTATAACCAACCCTTTTGGGGATGATGAAAAAAGCNGTTATTTTATTATCTGGAGGACTGGACTCCGCTACATGCCTTGCTATCGCTAAGGCGGAAGAATTTGGTCTTTATGCATTATCATTTAGATATGGGCAACGCCATCAATTTGAAATTGGGGCCGCAAAAGAATGTGCCCGATCACAACACGTTGAGAATCATATTATTTTGGATATCGATCTANGAGCATTTGGAGGTTCGNCTTTGACTGACAACATAGAAGTCCCAAAAGATAGAGATACNTTATCCAATAGTAATGAAATACCAATTACATATGTCCCAGCGAGAAATACCATATTTNTGTCTTTTGCTCTCGCTTATGCAGAAACAATTAATTCAAAAGATATCTTTATCGGGGTNAATGCTCTGGATTATAGTGGCTATCCAGACTGCAGACCTGAATACATTGAATCTTTTGAAACGATGGCAAACCTAGCTACAAAAACAGNNGTTGAGGGTAAATCAAAAATCAATATTCATACTCCCTTGATTAATTTAAGTAAACAGGAAATAATCGAAAAAGGTACTTCCNTTGGTGTTAACTATAGCATTACTCACTCATGCTATGATCCTAATCAACATGGAATTTCTTGCGGTCTCTGTGATGCGTGCAAACTGAGAAAGCAAGGATTCAAGAGTGCAAAAATAGATGATCCTATCACATACGCTGATTAAATGTATACNATAAAAGANNCATATTTTACAATTCAAGGTGAAGGTTTTCATACNGGTAGATCTGCAGTCTTTGTTCGNTTTACTGGGTGCAATCTATGGAGTGGGCATGAAAAAGATCGCNCTACAGCAACGTGCAGATTTTGCGATACGGATTTTATTGGAACTGATGGCCCNGGAGGTGGAAAATTTAAAACGGCTAATNAGCTAGCTGATCATATCCTATCCAAGTGGCCAAAGGAAACNGATTTNCACCCTTTTGTAGTTTGCACAGGTGGCGAGCCNCTTCTTCAAATTGATGATGAGCTAGTCAATGCCTTACACAAACATAAATTTGAGATTGCTATAGAAACCAATGGNACCATTAAACCTCCAATGGGAATAGATTGGATATGCGTAAGNCCAAAAGCTTCCAGTAATTTGTTAATCACTAAAGGCGATGAGCTAAAATTGGTTTATCCTCAAGAGGGCGCAGAACCATCAAAATATGAAGGTTTAGAATTTGATTATTTCTCTTTACAGCCAATGGATAGCNATAATCTTGAAGAAAATACCAATAAAACGATTGCATATTGTAATGAACATCCCCTTTGGAGACTAAGCCTTCAAACCCATAAATTTTTGGGTATACCTTAATACCTATAATGGAAATATATAAAGATATTACATTTGAAGCAGCTCATCTACTTCCGAACCTGCCGGATGGTCATAAATGCCGCAGACTGCATGGGCATTCTTTTTTAGTAAGAATCACTTTAGATGGACNGGTTGATAAAGAGATTGGTTGGGTCAAGGATTTTTCAGAAATAAAAAAAGCATTCATGCCTATATNTGATCAGTTGGACCATCGCTACTTAAATGATGTTGAAGGTCTAGAAAATCCGACAAGTGAAAACTTGGCTAAATGGATTTGGAATAAATTAAATGGACAATTAGATGATCTTACTGCAATAGAGGTTAAAGAAACATGTACCTCTGGGTGTATATATAGAGGAGAAGATGGCTAAAGCTGAAGGAAAATATTTTGAATTTGATGATGAGGATCAAATCAATCCAGATTTTTTNGAGACCTTTTCTTTTGATAGCCCAAATCAATATATTGCAACAGAAACCGATGAGTTCAGTGCGGTATGCCCATTCAGCGGACTTCCAGATCTAGCATATGTTAAAATTGAATACTATCCAACGGGNGGTAAATGCATCGAGTTAAAATCATTGAAATACTATTTTGTCAGTTATAGAAATGTTGGCATCTATCAAGAGGGTGCAACAAAAAGAATTTATACTGATCTAAAAAATGTTTTGGATACAAAAAAAATNAAAGTGACAACAATATACAATACGCGTGGTGGTTTTGATACGACATGTATTGAAGGAAAATTGGATTAGTATTTTTGGTATGAAACGCAATTCAAATTAGTTAATTTTGGGTCGCTTTTTTAAGAAGGAAACGAAATTATGAAAAATATTATTGAAGATAGNCAGTCAAAATTTATCGGAATAGGCTTAACCCTTGGAATAGCCATTGGTGCCGCTATGGATAATGTGGGGCTTGGAATTGCTCTTGGTCTTGCAATAGGAGCTAGTATAGGTTCTTATAAAAGAAAACCTGCAAAAATAAAAATTAAATAATATCGGCGAGCCGGTAGCTCAGTTGGTAGAGCAGTGGCCTTTTAAGCCATTGGCCGTGAGTTCGAGTCTCACCCGGCTCACTTCTTCGGTAAGTGTTATTATCGATAAAAAACCCACTTTAATCAGTGGGTTTTTTATTTGTTTTTTGTTCTCTTGCAATACGAAACTGGTTATAGGCTCCCCAAGCCATTAGTGGAGCAATAATTATTCCGCTTAGTATAAATAGATTATCAGTAAAAGTTTCACTTATAATTATTGGCTGCTTTCCAGTGGCGAGTAGGCTAATAAAATGATATGGGTAAAGAATTAAAGTATAAGCCCATACGATTCTCCAGAGNGTTTGATTATGTAATATTTTATTCATGTATCTTCCTTTGTAATTTTATTATCGGTAATAATGATAGCTAATCTACCCTAGCATAAACTATATAAAACTAGTGAGGCGTTTCNTTTAGTTGCCACAACCCTGNTTACAATCTTCCATGGTTTCAAATGGAACAACNCCCCCACATCCNCCCCATATAAATTCTTTACACTGCCCCGCATCACTATCATAATAATATCGTGGAAATGCAGCCATACACAATCCAGGATCAGGGGTNAAATAACACGCATCATTTAAAGGTTCAGTTTTATCCTTTTCTTGATTATTATTACATCCAGTATTCATAAAAANTAGTAAGAATATTAATCCTGCTTTATATCGTTTCATTGTGATTTTATATATCTTTTGTAAAGCAAATAAAGACCTTCGCCAACCATAGCATATCCTAAAATGATTGGGCGCTCTATGTAATCCATAGCGCGCAAGTAAATNAATAAACCGCCAAANAATANTAACATAACAATAACTANAAAAGGATAGTTTTTATCAAATGTTTTAAACCAGTTAATCATTTTTTCATCTCTCTATGTAACTATGCCAGAAAATAAATTTTATCTTAAATCTTCAATCCTAACCGTGCTTTCGGTTTCAGCATAGTTATTGGATTTATCAATTGCCATCGCTCCTAATTTATATTGCCCTGTAAGGTTCGCTGAACCTGTCCATAAGAACCTATATGTTTCCGGTTGATTCCCGCTGCCATATTGAACCGATCTTTTTTCATCATTAACGAAAAAGATAACGCGGTCTATATCTATATCATCTTGCGCCCAAACTGAAATTTCTGCATCATTAATTGCATATGGCTTATGAACCTGTATGCCTCCTATGGTTGGTGCAATCGTGTCAATCAGCACTACTTCTATGACATCTTCTTCTGGAAATAAAACCGACTCCCATGGCTCGCCACATGAATAAACAATAATTAATGATAAAGCGATAATGTATCGCTGCATTTAATTTTGAACCTCTTTTAAGATCCACTGTTCTGGGTCAATGTAAATTGAATCAGGTTTCATGCTTGAAATTATATCAAATGATTGGGTTTTCTGATCGACTTTTATTGGTATGCATTCATTATTGTCCCAGCATAATTGACTTTCAAAAATAAATGTGGGCCACTCTTTCTTTTGGGTCTGATTAATAGTAACTATTGTTTTGCCTTTTCCATTTTTTTTAGGATACCAATTTTGTTCAATTTCTATAATTGGATATCCAGGGCTAAAAATCCATTGATCAAAAAA
>PBCB01000009.1 GCA_002717765.1 Fidelibacterota bacterium
GACCCCACCGCTTCGATGGGTGGTGATGGTAGCTTTAGTTCGCCATTTAATTCTATTGGTTTGGCGATCAATGAAATAGCAGAGCGTGGTGACACGATCAGATTGCAATCCGGTACTTATGAGGAAACTAATTTATTTTTTACAGCTACCGATCAATCTCAAACAGGAGGTCAACCTGGCGGTGGTGACCCGCAGCAACAAAATCTGGTCAAAGAGATTGCGTTGATTGGAGCCAGCGGCGCTCAAAATACAATCCTAGATGGAAACTTTAATAGTTCGCATTTGCAGTTTAATGAATTAGAAAGCGTATTAATCAGAGGCATTACATTTACCAAAGGATCTACGATGGGTTATGGTGGAGCGGTTCAAGCGCAAAATGTAGATTCGCTTGTTTTTCAAAATGTCATTTTCCATGAAAATAGTTCAGAGCAAGGTGGCGGCGCTGTAGCGCTTAATGGTGGCGAGGCTTATTTTACCAATGTTCTATTTTATAAAAACAGGGTCACATTTGGCGGTTCTGATAATCAGATGGGGCAAGGCGGCGCTGTTATTTTATTCAATGGCGGCGATCCGCAAAGTACAGACTATGCAGATGCATCGTTTGTTAATTGTATATTTCAAGAGAATGGTATCAATGGTAACTCTAATGGCGCCTCTGCTCATGGAGCGGTTATTCATGCGTATGAAGGAACCGGAATTGAAGTCATCAGAAGCAAATTTGAAAGAAACTATATCAATGTTCAAGGTGGAAGCTCATCGTTTGCTAACGCGCTCATCACTATTTACTCTGGAAATAGCACTCCTTCATGGGATGATTACCCGGTTCCTATTATTCATCAATCCCTTTTTGAGGAAAACTATATTGAATCTGATGGTGATGCGCTTAGCTCACTGATCGATTCCAATGCCCCCCTTTCATTTTACAATAATCTTGTGATCAATAATTATGCGGGAGGAAAAGGCGCCAATACAATGATCGCACTTAGCGCAAGCAAAGACCAAGGTGGAACCGCAGCGATTTCTAACATTGTGAACAATACATTTTATGCTAATGGCGGCACCAATTCATTTTTAGATGTTACAGGTACAGATGAATATGTAAATGTTACTAATAACATTATATGGGCTAATAATAAAGGACAGAATCAAAGTAGCGATATTTATAAAGCTTCCGGCACTACGGTTTATGTTGAAACAAACATTTTTGAATCCGATGTTTCGGGACAATTCACTTCTGTAGATAACATCAATGATGATCCAAAGCTTAGAAATCCAGCTAGCGGCGATTATAGGCTGCAAGGCAATAGCCCTGCGATTGATGCGGGAGTTGAAACAGGTGATATATTCGATTATCGGGGATATTACAGAGTAGGAAAACCAGATATTGGCGCATTTGAATCGGGTGCAAGTAAATATATCCTTGCGATCCAAGATGATATAGCTGGAGATAAAGACACTACGTTTGTTACGCGCGAAGACACATTAGAATTCACGGTTACCACAAATGACATTGAAGGAAATTTGGTTAATAGTAATGAAAATGTTCAGTGGAGCATTTTCCCATCGGCTAAATACGTAACGATTATTACATCTGATCCTACTACTTCTGGTGGAAGTGCGACTGCAAAGTTTAAGGTTTCAGATCAGGCAAGAAGCAAAGGGTTCCGTTTTAGAATTGAAGCGCAAATTGGCGATGGTATCATGCGCTCAGAAATGTATGTGATCGAAGAGCTGGTGACTGGTGCACCGCCACCTGTCCCAGTGTTAACCATATCACCTGATGGATGGTCAACAAAGCCTGACTTTACAATAGCATGGACTATCCCAACTTGGTCTGAAGATAGGGATCTACTTGGAGCGATCGTTGAGATCAATGATGGCATCAATTATTATGATGAGTTCATTGGTTTTCCTGAAAATAATCCGTTAAAAGCGTATGCCTTTAGCGTACCGGAGCCTNNCGCTTTTGATGCCTCGATTCGTTTAATGGATGAATATGGAAATGAGGACCCGGATAGCGCAAAAACAGTCCAGGCCCGTTTTGATAATATTCCACCAGAATTATTTTGGATTAATGGACCAAATTCATATGTAGATCAAAATGGTGAATTAGAANTGAATTGGGTATCAGACGTGCCGCGATTTGAATGGCAAAATTTTGGTGATTATCCATCTGGAGTTGAATATTGGATGTTATATGTTAATGGTAATCTATTTGGGTCTTATCAAGAAAACAAAGTCGAGTTTGTAGATCAAGANGCTGCGNTAGTAGACTCAACCAAAAAGCTACAGGATGGACAGTATGAATGGTATGTAAAGACCGTTGATTATGCAGGTAATTCTACGAANTCTGATACCGCATATTTTGGGGTTGATCTAAATCCACCGCTTATTGTTCATAATAATCCGCTAACCTCAGTGGATGAAGGCTCTACTACGCCATCAATTAATGTGCAGGTATCCGATGGCGGATCAGGAGTTGAGGATGTTTATTTAAATTATCGCCGCTCTGGCAGTAACTCAGGTTTTGTTACAGTTCAATTATGGAACGATGGAGAAATAACACCCTCCAGTATTCCAGGCAGTGATATTCGCTCTGAAGGAGTGGAATATTTTATTGAGGCAATTGATAAATTAGGTAATTATAGCGAATGGCCCTTTGATTATAATGGAAAACATGTTCAATCTGTGGTGGCGAAAACTCAGGATAATGTCACAACGGCTGATTATTGGTCCGCTGGTATTCCAACGGGTACAGATACAGCGTCTTACCAATTATTCTCGATTCCATTTACTACCAATAAAGGATTAAATGCGATCACAGAAGTGCTTGGGCCACCTGATGAATTTAAATATCGCTTATATGGATGGAATAATGGATGGGATGAATTNACNGAAACCAATCCACTCAATATTAGCTTAGGGAATGCATACTTCTTTATTTGGGATAAGGATCAGTATCCTGATCTCTTGCAATTGAATTTTGACTTTGGAACTGGTGAATCAACACCTACGGCACCACCATACGAAATTTCTGCAGCGCCAGGTGAATGGAAATTCTTTGGTAATCCCTATAACTTCCCGGTCAACCTGAGNGATGTCAGAACGCAAAACGATGCACCGATCACCGATGGTAGTATCTATACATGGAATACCTTTGGTGGATGGACAAGCCCTAGCTCTACTTTAGAGCCTTGGAAAGGGTATATCTATAAATCTGCTACGGATCCAGATATATATATAGATGGCACGGGAAATGTATTTGGTAAAAGGCTTGCTAAAAAAACGACACCTGATATTCAAAATATTACTATGGATGGTAATGAATGGGTCATCAATATATTGGCATCAACCGGTAGATCTAGGGATGAGTCCAACTCAGTTGGTGTATTAAANATTGCCTCCGATGGATATGATCGATTGGATGAATTTGAACCCCCAGCGGTTCCAGGTAATATATCCTTATCGATCAATAATCTTGAACGNGATGATGTGCCNGATCTCTATTCGGTAGACATGCGTACACCAAATGAGGAAGGTCATTATTGGGATATTAAAGTNCTTNCNCCAACCAATGGTCAGCGCACGTATCTTTCTTTTGAAGGATTGGGTTATGTTCCAGATGAATATGATATATTCATTATAAATAAGACCAATAAACAGGCACAAAACTTAAAGTGGGAAAACACCTACCGTTTTGCCAACACAGGATCAGAATCTTATTTAAAACAAGATTTACGACTTGNGATTGGATCAAAAGATTTTGTTCAAGAAAATAATGCAGGAGTCAGTTTATACCCAGACGCTTTTGTATTAAGTCAGAATTATCCTAATCCATTTAATCCGCAAACGTCCATTATGATTAGTCTTGAAGAAGATGCACAAATTGATCTAGTGATTTATAATCTATTGGGTGAGGAAATCACGAGACTGGCATCTAATGAATTCAGACCAGCTGGGTATTATAACTTTATCTGGAATGGAAAGAATNCAGCTGATACTAAAGTATCTACCGGAGTTTACCTGTATCATGCGATGGTGCGCGATCGAAATGGAAAGACGGTATTGAACAAAACAAAGAAGATGGTATTCTTAAAATAGCTATTTATTCTAGCATGCTCTATATATAAGGGGTGCTNTGCATAAAATAATTATTTTATTATTGGCATTTTCTTGCCTGTCGTTCAGCCAAACTAAATTCAGCAGATACGATGCAAAGCCTACTGTAGCNCTCTTCACATTTGAAGGGACCGGTATGAAAGATGAAGATGTTGCGCTTTATACGGGATATCTTAGGCTTGAATTACATCAAACAAAATCATTTATTCTGGTAGAGAAAAATCAAATAAATGAATTACTATCAGAAAAGAAATACGATAGAATTGATTGCAATAAAAGCGATTGCGCTATAGAAATTGGACGATTGATNGGTATCAAGAAAGCTATTGTAGGATCATTTGAATTAGTTGCAGATACTTGTGTGATATCAGGTCAACTGCTTGATATTGAATCGCGTGAAGCAGAAAAAACCGCTACTAGAACCTACATTGGAGATTTAGANGATATTAATCCATACGTTCAAATTATGGCGTGGGAATTTGCNGGTTTAGATGCACCCAAAGACATTCTTGCTATTGTTGACCATCAAGAAGAGCCTGAAATACAGAATCGCTGGAAGTGGTTGAGCTGGATCATTAAGCCCTTTAATTATATTGCCAATCGTGCTCGAGAATTCTTACCTTCATCAAGTACAAAATGAAAAATATCGTGATTATTTTTAAACGTACCCTACTATTATCAATTTCAATTACCACACTGCTTTTTGGCCAAAAGGAATTTGGTAAAATCACCTTACCTCTTGGTAGGGTTCAAGTGCAGAAAAATGGCGCAGGAGCATTTAAAAAAGCAATGCCCAGAATGCCAATCCATGAGAATGATATCATCAAGACCCTTGCAAAATCACGCTGTGAGATTTCTTTAGTTGGGGGAGGTAAACTTAGGATCGGACAAAATTCAGAACTTGAGATTACTTTGGCCAATGTTAAACCTATGGAAAAGAATTTTGGAGCGACATTAAAAAAAGGCGATGTTTGGGTTGCTGCCAAAGCTGCGTTTGGTGAAAAAAAGAATGTAGCCGTTCGAACTCCAACAGCAGTTGCTGCGATACGTGGAACAAAATATAGNGCTAAATCNGGGCAAGACGAGAGCTCTGTTTTGGTGTATCAAGGAAAAGTAGATGTGAATGCAGCCAAGAATGTTATTGATGCTAGAAAAAAACAAATGCAGCAAGGGGGCCAACCTCAAGGGGGAGGCGCACCTAAATTTAAACTAGGTCCTGTTACAGAAGTAAAAGCGCCAGACCAAGTTGCAGGCCCCTATGAAGTTTCCTTAGAAGATTGGGTGAGCTTAGTTGAGGGCATGCAGATTAATGTTAGAAAAGATGGAAAATATTCTATGTTTAAATTTGATCAGGATGCAGACGCTGGTCTAGATTTTGTAAAATGGAATAAAGAGCAAGATGCCAAGGATGGAAATTAATCCGTGAAAAAAATGTTAGATAATTTAGAAGACTTATCAGTTGAGTCTTCTTTGGTTATACTAACAGATTTTTTCAAGCGCGTGGGCGCTGGTATCGTAATTGGCCTTTTAATGGCCATTTTTTTTGGCTGGTCTAGCTATAAAATAGGTTTTCTTAGTTCGCTTCTAGAGGGGTATGAATTTATTTCTTATGACTCTAGAATGAGAGCCAGAACAGCGAATGTTGAACAAATGTCGATTGAAGATGTTGTAATCATTGATATTGACAATACTTCTGTTGGTCCAGTTGAAGAAGGGGGGTTAGGTCGCTATCATAATTGGCCGCATGCTTATCATGGTGAATTAATCAATACCGTTACATCTGGAAATCCAAAAGCATTGTTATTCGATATTATTTTTGACCAAGAAAACACATTTAAATATGATCTTGTTCAGGCACTTTCATCAAATAGAGCTAGCACCAATCAGGACCTTGTTTATGTCACTGATCAATTCCTATATAGCAATGACCCCAGTAAATTTGTAACCGCAACTTATAATTCAAATAAAACATATCATGCAATCGTTTTTGAACAAGAGGATACGCTTAATTTCCTTCCCAAAATGGACTCCGAACCTGATGGATATGATTATGAAGGCCATATTATCTCCGGGGTATCTGATGAAGCAAAAAATAAGCTACCGCAAGCTGATAGAATTGGTAATACCTATGTAGAGTTATTATCTGCATCGATTGGAAATGGTTCTGCTAATTTTCCTCAGGACAATGATGGAGTTATCAGACGTGCCCCAACTGCGATTTATTTTGAAGGCGCAGATCATGTCTATCCAAGTCTTGTGATGTCCGCTGTGATTGATATATTAGGTATAAAAAAGAATGGTGGATTTGACTACGATTTTGAAAATAATTACCTTAATCTAATTGATACCACTGATACCATAGTTCGACAAATACCAATAGACGATAAGGGGCGTATGTATGTTAATTACTATGGAATGTTTCAAACATTCTATTATTTACCTTATAGCTATTGTATGGATCCAGAAATGCTACCCCCAGACTACTGGCAGGATAAGGTTGCATTCGTAGGCGCCTCCCTCCCTGGACTAATGGACTTGAGAAATACTCCGGTTCAGGAAACATTTGCAGGGGTAGAAATACATGCCAATGTGATGCATAGTATCTTACAAGACAGCTTTGTTCAAGTAAGAGACTCTAGCTCCACCTTTTATACTATTCTACTGATTTGTTTAGTTATGGGAATCACAATTTCATTTCCTAAAAAACCATTTTATGCATTGCCTATACCCATTATTGCGATAGTGGGATGGATCATATATGCAAACCTTCAGTTCTTCAATAATCTCGTTATGCTTGAGGTTGTACGTCCTATTTTATCTGTGATTGGGACATTTGGTGGAATATTTTTATATAATTATTTTGGCGCAGAAAAAGATAAACGATTTTTGAAAAATACTTTTAGTACCTATATATCGCCTGAGTTAATTGATCAAATGTATGATGCAAAAGAGCAACCATCCCTAGGCGGTGAAGAAGGATATCATACCGCATTCTTTACAGATATTCAGAGCTTTTCAGGTTTTTCAGAAAAGCTATCTGCTCCTGATCTTGTCGAGCTATTAAATGATTATTTAACTGAAATGACTGATATCCTTCTAAAGAATAAAGGGACACTTGATAAATATATTGGNGATGCAATTGTAGCGTTTTATGGCGCACCAGCCCCTGTTGATGACCATGAATATTGGTCTTGCTTNACNGCAGTAAAGATGCAAGAAAGATTAGCAGAGCTAAGAGAAAAATGGCAAGCCGAAGGAGATAGGTGGCCTGAGATTGTACACAATATGCAAAATCGGATAGGAATAAATACAGGAAAATTAGTGACCGGAAATATGGGTTCTACGATGCGCATGAATTATACGATGATGGGGGACACAGTCAATCTTGCCGCAAGACTAGAAGCATCTGCAAAACAATACGGTATTTATATTCAAGTTGCTGAAGAAACATATAAAGCCTGTAAGGATCAATTTATTTGGAGAGATTTAGATTATGTGATTGTGATGGGGAAAACTGAACCGGCNCAAGTGTTTGAATTAATTTCTGAAAAAGGGAATATGCCGAAAGGGTATGATAAGTTGTTACCCGCATATGATGAAGCATTAAAATTATATAGAAATCAAGAATGGGAAAAAGCAGTTGATGCGTTTAAAGCATCAAATGAATTAGAAGATATGTTTCCCGGTAGAAAAACGAACCCAAGTCAAATTTATATTCCACGCTGTGAGCATTATAAAGATAATCCACCAGGTGATGATTGGGATGGTTCTTGGGCATTAACTAAAAAATAAGTTAGAGATGAGCTTAGCCTTTTATACAGCGGATGATGTTCAAGCCGCTGTTTCAATGAAAGAAGCAATCAGTGCGATGAAATTAGCATTCTCCTCATTAAGCAATGGAGATGCAATTGTTCCTGCTCGGATTAACATGCCAATTGATGAATTCAATGCACATCATTTGTCAATGCCATCCTATCTGAAAGGTGAAAAATATTTTACCATCAAATTAATTAATGTTCATAACGACAACCCTGCTAATGGACNTGACTTAATTAATGGCGTTATTCTTGTTATGAGCACTAAAACAGGTGAATGTGTAGCGCTTATAGATGGAAAATCTGTTACAGCGCTTCGAACAGGCGCAGCATCTGGTCTTGCAACAGAATTATTATCAAAAAATAATGCGTCAAAGGCAGTTATTTATGGGAATGGAGTACAAGCAAAAAGTCAAATAGAAGCAATACGATGTGTAAGAAATTTTGAATCAATTAAAGTTATTGGNAGAAGCAAAAAAAATGTGGAGTTATTTTGCGCAGGATTTGATGATGTAGTTTCGATGGGGGATATGAATGATTTACCTGAAGCAGATATTATTTGTACAGCGACTAGCGCCTCAAATCCCTTGTTTGATAGTAGTCATATTNCAAAGGGANCGCACATTAATGCGGTTGGCGCTCATGGTAGAACTAAAAGAGAGCTACCANCAGAGCTGATTCAAAACGCAAGGGTATATGTTGATTCATTTATTTCAAGTCAATCAGAAGCTGGTAATCTAATTATCCCAATTGAGCATGGTGATTATGAATGGAATCGAATTGAGTGCGAGATTGGTACTCTTATNAATTCAAATACTGAAGGTCGAGCTAATGAATCTGATATTACAATATTTAATTCTGTTGGTAGCGCTATTCAAGATTTAGTCATATCAACTATAGTTATGGAAAAAAATTAAGTGGATAAAAATATATCTATACTATTATTAGATGACGGAAAAATATTTGAGGGCAAGTCATTTGGATTTAATGGGGAGACAATCGGTGAAGTATGTTTCAATACTGGTATGACCGGCTACCAGGAAATCCTAACAGANCCATCTTACTGCAAACAAATAGTAACAATGACCAGTCCCCATATCGGGAATTATGGCGTGAATGAAGAAGATGTCGAATNTAAGAAAATTCAGGTATCAGGATTTATAATTAAAGAAGAAACGTTAATCCCATCCAACTGGAGATCTGTAACATCAATTGGAGANTATTTAAGAACGAATAAAGTTGTTGGTATTCAGCATATTGATACACGGGAGCTAACTAGACATATTAGAGATAATGGTGCTATGAATGGCATTATTTCATCCACTNATGGTGATATTGATAGCTTAAGAGAAAAATTAAAAAAAGCACCATCAATGAATGGGCTTGATTTAGCCAAAGTTGTTAGCACAAAAAAAATCTATGAATGGTCATCTGATGGAAAATACAAGATTGCTGCAATTGATTATGGTATCAAGCATAATATTTTAAATCTTTTGACCGATAAAAATTGTAAGGTTACGGTCTTTCCTGCAAAAACATCAGCAAAAGAAATTCTAAAATTTAATCCCGATGGTATTTTTCTAAGCAATGGACCTGGTGACCCAGCTGCTGTAACATATGGCATTGAAATGGTGAAAGAGCTAGTTGGAAAAAAGCCAATATTTGGCATATGCCTTGGTCATCAGATTTTATCTCTAGCACTCGGAGCAAGTACGTTTAAACTTAAATTTGGCCATAGAGGAATTAATCATCCTGTAAAAAATATCTTATCTAACAACGTTGAAATTACTAGCCAGAACCATGGATTTGCTGTCGATCTAAATTCATTACCTGACAATGTTATCTCAACGCATATCAACCTAAATGATAATACAAGCGAAGGAGTTGAGTGTAAAGAGTTAAAGGCATTTTCTGTTCAATATCACCCCGAATCTAGTCCGGGTCCACATGATAGTAGATATTTATTTGATAAATTTATTGATTTGATCGAAGGGAATAAAATTGCCTAAAAGAGATGATATTAAATCAATCTTAATTATTGGAGCTGGTCCAATTGTGATTGGTCAAGCCTGTGAATTTGATTATTCGGGAACACAGGCTACGCAAGCCTTAAAGGAAGAGGGATATAGAATTATATTGGTTAATTCTAATCCAGCAACAATAATGACAGATCCAAACTTAGCAGATGCTACCTACATTGAACCCATAACAATTGATTATGTTGAAGCAATAATAAAAAAAGAGAAGCCTGATGCAATACTCCCTACGGTTGGCGGGCAAACCGCTTTAAATATTGCTATGGATTTACATCACGAAGGAATATTAGAGAAATATGGAATACAACTTATTGGCGCGCAGGTTGAGGCGATAAATAAAGCGGAGGACCGCGAACAATTCAAAGCAGCAATGGACGAAATTGGTATTGATACCGCGCAAGGGGGATTTGTGCATTCATGGGAGGAAGCTGAACAATTATTAGATACGATACAATTTCCAATTATTATACGACCATCATTCACCCTAGGTGGAACTGGAGGTTCCGTAGCATACAACTATGAAGAATTTCAGACATTAGTTGAAAATGGATTAAATGCTAGCCCAATTACAGAAGTATTGATTGAGGAATCATTATTAGGATGGAAAGAGTATGAACTTGAAGTTGTTAGAGATAAATCTGATAATGCGATAATTATTTGCTCGATTGAAAATATAGACCCTATGGGCGTACATACCGGTGATTCTATTACTGTGGCACCCTCGATGACACTAACAGATAAAGAATTTCAACTAATGAGAAATTGGTCCATTCAATGTTTAAGAAAAATTGGAGTTGAAACAGGAGGATCCAATGTCCAGTTTGCTGTTAATCCAGATACGGGTCGATGTATAATAATTGAGATGAATCCCAGAGTTAGCCGCTCATCAGCGCTTGCATCAAAAGCTACAGGATTTCCTATAGCAAAAGTTGCGGCTAAACTTGCAGTAGGATATACGCTTGATGAATTACCAAATGAAATTACGGGAAAAACCTTAGCAGCTTTTGAACCAACAATTGATTATGTAATTGTTAAAGTACCTAGGTTTGATTTTGAAAAATTTCCATCAGCCAGTGGGCATCTAGGAGTACAAATGCAGAGCGTTGGAGAGGTAATGTCTATTGGAAGAACATTTAGAGAATCTTTGCAAAAAGCATTTCGCTCATTGGAAGTTGGATTAAATGGGTTAGAGCCAAAAATTATCAATGAAGATGATCCTGAGATTAGTAGAGCCCGTACACTAGATATGAATACTTTGCAGTATGCTACCAGTTTTAGATTATTGAAAGTTAGACAAGCTTTTTCGGAAGGAGCTTCCATTGATGAAGTTTTTCAATCTACAAAAATAGATCCATGGTTTTTATACCAAATAAAATATTTGGTTGATTGTAATTCTAATACATCAATGTTAGAATTAAAACAAAATGGATTTTCAGATGCCCAAATTTCAAAAATGTTAAACAAAACTGAACAGGAAATAAGATCTGAAAGAAAGAAAAATTCAATATTACCATCCTATAAGGTTGTAGATACGTGTGCAGCAGAATTTGTAGCAAAAACACCCTATTGTTATTCATCATATGATTCTGAAAATGAAATAACACCCCTGGAGGGAAAGAAGGTGATTATACTTGGAGGTGGTCCAAATCGTATTGGCCAGGGAATTGAATTTGATTATTGTTGTGTGCAGGCTGTATTTGGTTTACAGGATCAAAATTATAAAACGATAATGGTCAATTGTAATCCTGAGACGGTAAGCACTGATTTTGATTTGGTGGATAGGCTCTACTTTGAACCTGTAACATATGAAGATGTATTAAATATTGTGGAGTTTGAAAATCCTGATGGGGTTTTAGTGCAATTTGGTGGACAGACCCCTTTAAAAATAGCCAAAGCACTAGATAAAGCTGGCGTACCAATTATTGGCACATCTCCTAAGAATATAGACCTAGCAGAAGATAGAGAGAAGTTTGGGAAAATTTTAGATAAGCTCAATATTGAATGTCCAAAATATGGAACGGGCAGAACACTTGAAGAGGTTCTTATTATCGCAGGGAATATTGGTTACCCAATTTTAGCAAGGCCAAGCTATGTTCTAGGTGGTCGCGCTATGGAAATTGTTTATAGCAAACAACAANTAGTAGAGTATATTTCAAGAAATGCAGATGTTACTGAAGGTCATCCTATTTTAATTGATCAATTTCTTGAGGATGCCTTTGAATTTGATGTTGACGCACTTTGCGATGGTAAAGCAGTCCATATTGGCGCGATCATGCAACATATAGAAGAGGCTGGTATCCATTCGGGCGATTCTGCATGTGTATTGCCTCCATACAGAATTTCTTCAGATGCGATGAATGAAATAACAAGAATTACTGAAGATTTAGCATTAGAGCTCAATGTGGTTGGATTAATTAATTTGCAATTTGCTTATAAGGATGGAAAAATTTATGTATTAGAAGTTAACCCAAGAGCAAGNAGAACAACTCCATTCGTAAGCAAAGCAACGAATGTGCCCCTTGCTAGAATTGCTGCACAACTTGCAACTGGCGCCAAGTTAAAAGATTTTCAACTTAAGCAATGGGATAACATAGGTCATGTTGCAATAAAAGAAGCAGTNCTTCCATTTAATAAATTTCCAGATGAATCAACATATTTAAGCCCAGAAATGAAATCGACNGGAGAAGTGATGGGGATTTCGCAATCAATGGGCGAATCATTTAGAAGGGCGTCTATTAGTGCTGGAAATAATATACCCCCAAAAGGAACAGTCTTTATTTCTGTAAATGATTCAGATAAGCTAGATATGATTCCTATAGCACGAGATTTATCAGAGTTAGGNTTTAAAATTANTGCAACTCATGGTACGGCTTCAGAATTGAATCAAAATGGAATNAATGTAAAATCAATATATAAAGTTGGTGAGGGCAGACCAAACGTTGTAGATGGAATAAAAAATGATGAAATAAATTTGGTTATCAATACTCCACTTGGAAAACAAGCAAGATATGATGAAGAATCAATCGGTAAGGCTTGTATTCAAAAAGGGATTGTATCTATCACAACATTATCAGGTGCAAATGCTGCAGTCAGAGCAATCAGAAGATCTAAAGATAAAATTCTTGTAAAATCTATCCAAGAGTATCATTCGTGATCTAGTAAATATTGAACAGCTTCAAGGTAGCCATCCTTACCTTTACCAGAAATCTTTTTCAAGCAGACATCGCTAATTACAGAAATAGATCGGAAATCCTCTCTTAAGTTAATATCAGATAAATGAACTTCTATTGTAGGAATATTTACCGATACGATCGCATCACGTATTGCATAAGAATAGTGTGTTAATGCACCAGGGTTAATTATGATTCCATTAAATTCATTAATAGAATTGTGAATTTCATCAATTATTAAGCCTTCATGATTAGATTGAAACCAGTCCATTGAATATTTATTGATATCTATATGATTATTAAGCCAATTTTCAATTTCTGAAAGGCTTTCAGTTCCATAGATGTCAGGTTCTCTGATCCCAAGTAAGTTTAAATTAGGACCATTTATAATTTTAATTTTCATTGTAGTACCTTTAATGATTTACGGATTAATTCTTTGGAAATATCTGTAGCTATTTCAGTACTACCTAATCCATTGAGTAAAATAAAGCTCAGCTTACCATTTTGGTACTTTTTATCAAAATTGATAAATTGAATAATTTGATCATAATTAAGTTTATCTAATTTAGGTAGAGGGAGTTTATTTATTAGTTCAATCATAAAATTATACTCATCATTATTTATTAATGATTTTTCTTTTGAAATCCATGATGCACACTTCATTCCATAGCTGATCGCTTCACCATGTCTGATATTATCGTACCCTATATGAGACTCTAAAGCATGTCCAATTGTATGCCCAAAATTTAATATTCTTCTTAGGTCCTTCTCTTTTTCATCTGCTGATACAACATCAGCTTTTATCTCACAACATCTTTCAATTGCAATAGAATAGGGAAAGTTATTTAAGTCATCAATCCATTCATTTAGATTTTTTAAAAATATACTATCTTTTATTGCTCCATATTTGATTATCTCTCCAATTCCAGATATAGTTTCATCTACAGGAAGAGTAGATAATAATTGTGGATCAATCAGTACAGCGTCTGGTTGGTAAATGGTGCCAATTATATTTTTTGTTCTTAAATAGTTCAATCCGGTTTTTCCGCCAATAGAAGAATCAACCATTGCTAGCAATGTTGTTGGGATTTGGTAGTATTTAATTCCTCTTAAATATGTTGATGCTACAAAACCTGCGATGTCTCCAACGACACCACCACCTAGCGCAAGAATAATTGATGATCGGTCACAGTTAGATTCGAGTAGTTTTGAAACTATTTGCATATATATTTTTATATCTTTGGAGCTTTCACCCTCTTCAATCATAATTTTATTTACATTGTATCCATTATCATTAAGCTGGTTGTATAGATCATTTCCATAATGCTTCATTATGGATTGTTGTGAAATAATTATCCATTGTTGATTAGTATTCTTCTTTTTCAAAAGCATTGCCAATGAATTAATTAAACCATCCTCAATGATTATTGAATATGATCTATTACCGAGACTCATTGGTATCTTTTTCATAATTTATAAAACTCCAATTATACAATCTGTGATTTGTTTTTTTGATTTATTGTTGATTTCAATTATTTGATCTGCCAAATTATAGTATAAATCTTTTCTTTCTTTCCATATTTGCTCTAGTTGATCTTCAATAATTACATCTTTTAGAAGAGGCCTATTATTTTCACTGCGTAAACGATCAGCTAGTACATTAATCTTGGATAATAATAATAAGCATTTTCCATTTTGTTTAATAAAGTCACGATTCTTTTTTTTCAAAACTATGCCTCCACCACATGCTACAATAGAATTAGTAGATTGTTCTAATATCAGTGATTCTATTTCACGAAAGCCTTTTTCGCCATGCTTATCAAAGATATTGTTTATTGGCATATTAAAATGTTTTTCCACCTGTTCATCCGTATCTACAAAATTGATTTTCATAGTAGTCGATAATAATTTACCAATTGTTGATTTACCCACGCCCATCATACCTATTAAAAATATGTTATTCAATACTCTGCCGTAGCTTTCATATGTGACTTTAATTGCTTCATATTATCTCCACCAAATTTTTCTAGTAAAGCGTCTACCAGTGAAATACATAACATACTTTCTGAGATTATAGAGGCTGCTGGGACCGCGCATGANTCTGTTCTTTCNTTATGCGCATCTTTTTTATCATGAGTGNCTATATCTACGGATCTTAATGGTTTAATTAATGTTGATATAGGTTTCATAGACATCCAAAGAATTATTGGTTGCGCATTACTCATGCCACCCTCAATTCCTCCAGCATTATTGCTATATCGAGTATATTTATTNCCATCATGACCAATTTCNTCATGCACTTTGCTACCAAATTGACTCGCACTATGAAATCCACTACCAATTTCTATTCCCTTAAAAGCATTTATACTCATCATCATTGAGNTAATACGTGCTTGTAGTTTATGGTTCCATTGAGTGTAGGACCCTAGACCGTATGGAAGCCCCGTTGCTATAACTTCAAATACNCCACCTACAGAATCGCCAGATTTCTTTGCATCATCGATTANNTTAATCATATCACCTTCCGCTTTTTTATCTAAGCATCTTACCGGTGAGCTATCCGCAGCTATATTTAGTTCATTTGGATTCATTTCATATTTTGTTTGATCTTTAATATCATGTATTTGCACTACTCTACTACCAATGTTTATCCCTACATCCTCAAGTAGCTTTCTACATATTGTTCCCAATGCTACTCGCATTGTTGTCTCTCTAGCGCTTGATCTTTCAAGAACATTTCTAATATCATCAAATCCATATTTNTGGANCCCCGCAAGATCAGCATGCCCAGGCCTTGGTAGNGTAACACGCTTGATTTTTTTATCTACTGGCTCAACTGACATTTTATCNGTCCANTTATCCCAGTCTAAATTTTTCACTAAAATTCCAATAGGGGAGGCAAGCGTTTTTCCGTGCCGNACACCACACCAAATCTCAGCATGATCTTTTTCAATTTTCATACGACCGCCTCTACCATGACCCATTTGACGNCGCTTTAATTCATGATCAATATATTCTTCTGTGATTTCTAGNCCTGCTGGCAATCCATCTAAAATTCCTAATAAACCTTTTCCGTGAGATTCTCCAGCAGTCAAAAATTGTAGTCTTTTTAACATAGCTCTGATTTTAAAACCTTTTTTATTTGTTTGAATTGAATTCTATTGATGATATTATCATTTTCCCATATTTCAGCTGAAGCTAGCCCCTGATAAATAAACATATCAAGACCCCCAATAGTATGCGCACCTTTCTTTCTGCATAATTCCATCCACTTTGTTTCAATAGGATTATAGATTGTATCAATTATGATTTGATGNTTATGTATCTCTTTAATATTAAATGGTAATAATTCTATTTTTGGCCACATTCCAATAGGTGTACAATTAATAATTAAATCAGGAATTTCAATTATGTTATTTTTAATACCATATGAATTAATCCAGNTATCGAGATTTCTTTTTTTATTNTTAGATCGATTAAATATGTTGATAGATTTTGCCTTAGACTGAATTAACGTATATGCTATTGCTTTAGCCGCGCCACCAGCNCCAATAATCAAACAATTTTTATCTTTAATATCTACATCATTATTAATCATGGCATATTTAAATCCGAGCCAATCAGTATTGAATCCTTTTTGATCCATTACGCAATTAACCGCTCCAATTTCGCTGGCTATATTATCTAAAGATTTCAAATAAGGTAAAATAGACTCTTTATGAGGTATGGTTACATTATAAAATTTTATCTGATTATTTGATACAAATGATGAAAGCCCAGATTTTGTTATTTGCTGTTTCTTGTAACTAATAAGTGTACCAATTTGGCTATATATCTCATTATGTAATAATGGGCTTAGGCTATGGCTAATTGGATCTCCAATGACTGCATATTGTTTCATTGCAAGAGACTTTCTAATGTTGAATCAAATTCGGGAAAAGAAATTGCTGCACAGGAATTATTATCTAATTGAACATTTCCTGAAGTAATGAGTGATGCAATTTTAAAGGTCATTGCGATTCGATGATCATCACAAGTTTCTATTGATGCACCATGAAGCTTTGTTGGTCCCTCTATAGTAAAACCATCAGGTAGCTCTTGAATATTTGCTCCCATTCGTGCAAGGTTATTGCAGATCGTAGATATTCTATCAGATTCTTTTACTCTTAATTCTTTTGCACCAGTAACAGTTGTTATTCCTTTTGCCTGCGTTGCCATTACTGCTAGAATTGGCAATTCATCAATAATTGATGGAATATCCTCCCGAGCAATTGTTGTAGCCATTAGTTTTTGATGGGAAACTTTTATGTTGCCAATTTTTTCTCCATTTTCAATCCAATTATCTAGATATTCTATTTTGCACCCCATTCGTTTAATTGCCTCAATAAAACCAGTTCTGGTTTTATTTAATAATATTCTATTCAAAATTAATGCTGAATCTGGAATTAAGATTGCTGCGGCAATAAAAAATGAAGCAGTAGAGGGGTCTGATGGAATCGTAAAGTTTAATGGTTTAAAGTCATTGCTAAATGAAATAACTGTCTTCATATTATCGCTATTTATNNTGGCCCCTATGTTATTTAGCATAATTTCAGAGTGATTTCTTGANATATCTGGCTCNGTAAATGTTGTGGATCCAATTGCGCCTATTCCGGCAAATAGTATGCATGATTTGATTTGAGCNCTAGCAATAGGTGATTCATAATTGATTCCTTTTAATTTGCTTTTTCGAATATCAATAGGCGATTTATAATTATTGCTTGATATGTTAAGCCCCATTTTTTTTAATGGATTAATAACCCTCTTCATGGGTCTATTTGATAAAGATTCGTCTCCAATTAGAGTAGCATTAATTCCTTGACCAGATAGCAATCCAATAAGCANGCGCATTGTTGTTCCAGAGTTTCCGCAATCAAGTNAAACATTGGGATCCTTTAGCATCCCNCCATTAACAAAAAGCCCTTCTGGCCCATTGCTGAACTGAATGCCACAATTAGCTAAACAAGATACCGTAGAAGCAACGTCTTTACCGCTTGAAAGGTTTCGTATTTCTGATTTTCCTTTTGCCAAGGANGCAAGCATAACCGCTCGATGGGATATTGACTTATCTCCAGGAAGATTTAANTTTCCNTTAATTATCATTATTGTTCAACTCATCAGCTATTAGAAAAGCAAGTTCAATGGCTTGATTTGCATTCAATCGTGGATCGCAGTGTGTATGATAACGGTCTTTTAAATCTGATTCAGAAATTTCATCAATCCCACCAGTNCATTCTGTAACATTTTGTCCCGTCATTTCAAGATGNATACCGCCAAACCAAGAGCCCTGTGAATTATGAATTTGAATATTTTTCTTTACCTCAAATAAAACCTCTTCAAATGGTCTTGTTTTAGTACCATCACCGCTTTTTACGGTATTGCCATGCATAGGATCACATGACCATACTACGCTTCGNCCTTCATCTATAATTCTTTTTATCAATTTTGGAAGATGTTTATCAACTTTATCATTTCCATATCGTGCAATTAATGTAATTTTTCCTGANTCGTTATTAGGGTTTATTTTATCCAATATATTCATTAGATCATCATGGTCTAATGATGGACCGCACTTGATTCCTATTGGGTTTTGAATGCCTGAACAAAATTCAACATGTGCACTATTTTCGAATCTAGTTCTATCGCCAATCCATACAAAATGTGCTGATGTATCATATATATCGCCTGTNGTTGAATCTACTCTTGTTAATGCCTGTTCGTATGGGAGAAGTAAGGCTTCATGGCATGTATAATAATCGGTTTTACGCAATTGAGGTGTGTTTTCAGATGTTACACCAAGAGCATCCATAAAATTTAAACTCTCCTGAATTTTATTAGCCAATTTTCTATATCTTTCATATTCCGATCCAGATTTTAAAAATCCCATATTCCATGAATTAACATGTCGAAGGTCAGCGTACCCACCATCGGCAAAAGCTCGAAGTAAATTTAGCGTTGATGCTGCTTGCGAATATGCTTTAAGCATTCTATCGGGATTGGGTTTACGCAAATTTTCATCAAATTCAATACCATTAATAATGTCGCCTTTGTAGCTTTCTAATTTTTGGCCATTTCGTTCTTCAATTGCACTGCTCCTTGGTTTTGCAAATTGCCCCGCCATTCTTCCCACTTTAACAATTGGAAGATTTGTTCCAGAGGTAAGTATGACAGCCATTTGTAGTATCACTCTAAATGTATCTCTAATATTATCGGCGTGAAACTCAGAGAAGCTTTCTGCGCAATCGCCACCCTGCAATAAAAAACCATTTCCTTCAGCAACATTTGCTAGTGACTTACGTAATGATCTTACTTCCCCTGCAAAGACGAGAGGAGGGAAGCCCTTTAGTGTATCCAGAACTCTATCCAAATGTTTAGTATCCTTATATTCTGGAATATGTAGTGCTTTATATTTTTTCCAGCTATCTAATTGCCACATTGTCTAGCTCCTTTAATTGTTCATCAAGTGATTCTGTTGATTGTCGTAATTTTGAAATTATTTTCATAGTATAGGGATTATATATTTGGAGGTCTGTATAAAGATCCCAGGTATCGTTACATGTTTGCTCAACTAGATCTAATAGATCTTTAAATCCTTGTGTATCAATTGGTGTTTTATCAATTCCAAATTGTTTTAACATCCTTCCAAGAAAATGAGTAACGCCCTGGCTTTTTGCCGCAAGCCTATCATGCTCATCAGGTGACATTTTTATAATATCAACATTCTGATTAGTGAAAAATTCTTTCCATATATTAAATTGGTTATTGATATCATTTACGCTGTGCATCATCATTTTCAATTTATTATTTGTTAAAAATGAATCAGGTCCAAACATGGGATGCGTAGCAATAATACCAATATCTGCTGAAAGATAATTTGTCATTATTTTTACTGGATATGACTTTACGGAGCAAACATCAATTATAGTCGTACCGCTTTTTAATCTAGGGGCTATATCAATAATTAATGATTTAAAATGACGGATTGGAACTGCTATAAAAATAACCTCTTCATTAATTATTTTTTCTATATCACAAAACTCAACACCAGGTAATGAGGTATTATTCTTAATATCAAAAGCAGAAACCTTGTACCCCTTTTGTAAAATACTTGCAAGCACTTTACCAAATCTTCCCAATCCAATTATTCCAATACTCTTCATAATGTCTACAGCTTCTTAACTCCTAGAAATAAAGTGAGGTTATGTTTCAGATCGTGAATACTTTCCTGTAATATTTCTAAATCATATAATTCTGCACATGCTTTATTTGCAATAACACCTGCAGTTTTAGGTAGCTTTCCTTCAGATAGCCTTCGCGCTGACTCGGCCGTGTCATCTTCTTCAATTAAAGGTCTCGTCCAAAAATGTTCACTCAAAAAATCTTTACATTGACGTAAAGCTTGTTGGTGGGAGTGTATTTCAGTAATGTCACCTACATTCATACCTGCAATACCCAGCAAATTTTGATCAACCGGTATATGGAACATCTCAATTATTGAACATCGATATCTCGCAAGCGCCTCAACGCTTTCAATCACTACGCCACCTTGTGCATTTTCCATTGCAATAACTCCATAATCAGTTTCATCTGATTCTAATCCCCCTAATACGCTTTCCGAGGAAATCTGGTAAACAATATTAAAATCATCTATTCCATGATTCATAGCAAACTGGGTTGCAGCTTGTTCAGAAAAACTTCCTTTTCCGCCTTGTATTCCTATTGATTTCATTTATAACCTTTCACTTTTATGTAAAAAAAAACCCCGATCATGATCGGGGTTTTGAATAATCAGTGTATAGCAGGGTATACCTGGGATTACAAAACCCTCTCCCGAGTAAAAAAGAAATAGCTGCCATAATAATTTTTTGTTATTATATAATTCATAGGCCTGATATTAAACATTCCAGTCATTGATACCAACTTTATTTTTTTTTCTCTTGAATCAGCTTTGAAACATTAAATATTTGAATAAAAATTGATTTAATATGTTCTTTGTCAATCGTACTAAATTTATTAACCAATCGGTTAATTATTTGTTTTTCCCTATCAGTATCTAGTATTTCACTATTTGAATTTTGTTTAATAGAACCAATTTTATCTGATAATTCGAAACGCTTAACTAGCAGATCAAGGATTTTATCATCATAATCATCAATTTTACTTCTTAGCTCATCGATTTTATTTTTTGTATTCATTCAAAAAAATACAAATTACTATTATAACTGTGAAAACATATTTAATTAAATTTTTAGTAGAAACACAGTAATTTTAATTAATATGAGTACACAATATAAGCGAGTTGCATTTCACACTATGGGGTGCAAATTAAATTATTCAGAATCTTCCATGATCTCTAGAGACTTTGTCAATCAAGGATTTAAAAAGGTAGATTATAAAGACATCGCAGATATCTATGTATTAAATACATGTTCAGTTACTGAAAATGCTGATAGAGAAGCTAGAAAGCTAATTCGTCAAGCCAAGCGTAAAAACCCAAATGCCACAGTTGCAGTAATGGGATGCTATGCTCAATTAAATCCAAATGAAATTGCACAAATCCAAGGAGTAGATTTAGTGCTTGGCGCAGAAAATAAATTTAATCTACTTGATCAGCTTGATAAATTAGATTTAAATGGAACACCCAAAGTTGTTCGCTCAGATATAATACGTGCAAATTCATTCATCCCTTCCTATTCTTCTAAAGAGAGAACACGATCTTATTTAAAAATTCAAGATGGCTGTGATTATACCTGCTCTTTCTGCACTATTCCTTTAGCTAGAGGAAAAAGTAGAAGCGATACAATAGCTAACACATTAGAGCTTGCTAGACAAGCCTTGGAAACTGGAGCACGTGAAATTGTATTAACAGGAGTAAATGTTGGTGATTTTGGTAAAATCCACAATGAATCCTTTTTTGAATTAATTCAACAAATAGATGATTTACCATTTGATCGTATTAGGATTTCATCGATTGAACCCAATCTATTAACTGATGAAATAATTAAATTTTGCGCATCATCAAAAAAATTCATGCCGCATTTTCATATACCATTGCAATCAGGCTCAGATAAAATTCTTAGTTTAATGAGAAGAAGATATAAAAGAGATCAATATAAACATTGTGTATCTACGATAAAAAAATATATGCCGGATGCAGCAATAGGAGCAGATGTAATCGTTGGGTTCCCAGGTGAATCAGATAATGATTTTATTGAATCGGTTCATTTTATAGATGAATTAGATATTTCTTATTTACATGTGTTTACGTATTCAGAAAGACCCAACACCGATGCAATAAATAAAGATAATACAGTTGACAAAAAAACTCGATCAAGAAGAAGCGCTATGTTAAGAGATTTATCTTATAAAAAACTTTCAAAGTTTTATGATCAATATATTGGTTCCTCAAGATTTGTATTATTTGAAAGCATGAAAAACGGCAAAGCAATAGGGCACACGGACAATTATATTTTAGTTTCTACTGATGTTGATAGTTCCGCAATTAATTCTATTCAAAATGTTAGGCTAAATCAGAATCAAGGAAGCCTAGTAAATGGAGAATTAGACCTATAGAATCATTTTATCTGGGCTAATATTTCATCCCAGAAAATTATTCTAGCCTGCATAGTGTTTTTTGCAGCGTGAGCTGCCTCAGACCATTTTGAATCATCCTTTCCGCAAAGCTCTTTAATCATTTTTAATGCAGCAGGGCCATGTTCATCTTCATCCATACCAATATGTCGATCTAAATAGTAAGCAAAACTCTTTAGTCTACCTTTTAAGTCCTGATCTATTTTTTTTACTATCGATCTAAACATATTAGGAATCACCTCTTCTCTGCCAAAAGTGAACATAGCTGCAACAACATGTACGGGTGCATTTTCTAACATTGAAAATGTTTTACTTACGAACTTTGAGGCAGGCTCAGGGGCATTGCTGTTTGCTAGGGCGCTTTCAATTCCATTATTTAATTTTGATAAAAATATTTCAATAGGTTTCGTATTAGCACCTGATTCTTCCATAGCTTGATAATACATTTCAAAATGACTTGAATAATCACCATAAATATTTATATCCGTTTCTTCTTCTGTAACAATTTCATTCAACAATCGCGCTGGAGTGCCACCGTTCTTGGGGATCCAAGGGATATCTGTACATGTTAAATTTGTTTGAAGTGTTTTTAGTATAGACATGAAATCCCAAACTGCAAAAATATGATTTTCCATAAAAATATGTAGGTGATTTATATCATTAATTGAGTTATAAATCTCGTGGTTAAATAGATTATCCCTTTCTCTTTGAGTAATATCAAGAATCTTTAGGATGTCATTTTTTAAAAAATTGAACACAGGAGTGGTTTTATAATTATGATTTATTATAAGTATCGATTGGAGGGCAAGTACAAATTAAATTTCTATCACCGTGAGCATTATCTACTCTACCAACACTGGGCCAGTATTTATGTTCTTTGAGCCATTCAGCAGGATACGCAGCTTTTTCTCTTGAGTATTTATGATCCCAATTATCTGATATTATAGAAAGCGCAGTATGGGGAGCATTCTTCAATGGATTGTCATCTTTATCTAATTTCCCATTTACTACATCATCAATCTCTTCTTTAATTAATAACATTGCATCACAAAATTTATCTAGTTCTGACTTTGATTCGCTTTCTGTTGGTTCAATCATTAATGTACCGGGTACAGGCCAAGACATGGTTGGGGCATGAAATCCATAATCTATTAATCTTTTTGCTATATCCTCATCGCTGATACCTGTTTCATTTTTTAACTCTCTTAGATCAATAATAAACTCATGAGCTGAGGTTCCATTCACACCTCGAAATAAAACCTTAAAATCATTTTCAAGTCTTTTTGCCATATAATTAGCATTCAAAATAGCAATTTGAGATGCCTTTTTTACTCCTTCGCTACCAAGCATAGAAATGTAACCCCATGAAATAGGTAATATCCCAGCACTACCAAAAGGAGCAGCGGAGACTGCTGAAATTGATTTTGAATTATTATTAAGAATTGGATGCCCAGGTAGGTAAGGAGAAAGATGTTCTGCAACACAAATTGGCCCCATACCTGGCCCACCACCACCATGAGGTATGGCAAATGTTTTATGAAGATTTATATGGCAAACATCTGCACCAAAATCACCCAATCTTGTCAGGCCTACCATAGCATTCAAATTAGCACCATCTAAATAGACCTGCCCACCATAGGAATGAATTATTTCACATATGTCAGAAACTGATTCTTCGAAAACTCCATGGGTGGATGGATAGGTTATCATTAAGGCAGATAATTTATTTTTATTTACATTTGCCTTTTCTTTTAGGTCTTCAATATCAATATTACCGGAGCTATCGCATTTTATTACTATGACATCCATTCCGGCCATCACTGCACTAGCAGGATTAGTCCCGTGTGCAGATTCTGGTATTAAACAGACAACCCTATCATTATCGCCATTATTTCTATGATAGGCTCTTATCACCATAAGGCCTGCATACTCACCTTGTGCACCTGAGTTAGGTTGTAATGAACAGGAATGAAGGCCTGTAATATCTACTAACCATTTAGAAAGAGAATCAAAAAGTTTATAATAGCCCTTAGTTTGCTCTTGAGGTGCAAAAGGATGTATCGCGTTAAACTCTGGCCAAGATATAGGAATCATCTCTGCAGCTGCATTTAGTTTCATAGTGCATGAGCCTAACGAAATCATACTAGTAGTTAAGCTTAAATCTTTTGATTCTAATCTTTTAAGGTATCGCATCATTTCAGTTTCAGATTGGTATGAATTAAATACCTCATGTAATAAATATTGAGTACTTCTAGTTTTGGTTAATTTGAATTTATATTTTGATTTAAACTGAATTTTAAATGACTTAAGAATTTCATCTATATCTGAATCATTAGTAGTCTCATCAATCGCTATGCCAATATTACCGTTATCAAATTTCCTAAAATTCAGGTTTATTTTTTCTAAGTCCAATTTTTTTCCATTTAAATCAATACGTATGGTATCAAAAAATTGATCATGAACAATATTATAGCCGCCATTTGCTAATGCGGTTGCTAGTTTTCTAGCATTGTCATGGACACTTTGAGCAATTTCATAAATTCCTTTTGGACCATGATATACTGCATACATTCCTGCGATCACAGATAGTAAAACTTGAGCAGTGCAAATATTTGACGTTGCTTTATCTCTTCTTATATGTTGTTCACGTGTTTGTAGCGCCATTCGTAGTGCTTGATTATCATATGAGTCCTTTGATAATCCAATTATTCTTCCAGGCATTTTTCGCTTGAAGTCTTCTTTTGCAGCTAAGAAGGCAGCATGGGGACCACCAAACCCTAAAGGCACTCCAAATCTTTGCGAGTTTCCAACTGCTATATCTACATCAAAATGTCCTGGATCAGGGATAATTGCTAGGCTTAATAAGTCAGTAGCTACTGTAACATAAGCACCAGATTTATGGGCTTTTTCACAAATCTCCCTATAATCAAAAACCTTACCATCAGTAGTAGGGCACTGAATTAGATACCCAAAAGCTTGATCTGTAAAAATAAAATTGTTTGGTGATTCAATAGCTACTTTAATTCCAATTGGTTCAGCACGAGTTTTGATTACATCAATAGTTTGAGGATGGCAATCATCTGCCACAAAAAATTTATTTCCATTTTTTGAGGACCGATACATTAAAACCATTGCTTCTGCTGCTGCAGTTGCCTCATCAAGGAGAGATGCATTAGCAATTTCCAGTCCTGTCATATCGGTAACCATGGTTTGAAAATTAAGCAAAGCTTCTAATCTTCCTTGTGAGATTTCAGCTTGGTAGGGTGTATAAGCTGTATACCAACCTGGATTTTCAAGAATATTTCTAAGAATTACTGGCGGAGTAATTGTTCCATAATAGCCCATACCAATAAATGATTTAACAATTTTATTTTCACTAGCAATAGATTTAATAGTTTCTAAAAATTCATTTTCACTAAGTCCATCACCTAAATCCAATTTGTTTTTAATTAAAATATTTTCTGGAATAGTTTTATTGATCAATTCATCAATAGATGAAAATCCAAGCAAAGATAGCATCTCGCTAATATCCTTATTATTTGGACCAATATGTCTACGGGAAAAATGTTGTGTGGAGTGATGCGCCATTATATTATTTATTTAATAATGATTTATAGTATTTATCAAAAGCAGCTAGCAAACTTTCCTGACCTGAGTATGGAGCTGGACTATATTTTTTAGATTGAATTCCTAATTGAGACAGTTCACAAATATGCCAATCCTGTTTATTAGTTGTATCCCAAAAATCGATCGCTTCTTTTATATTATACTTGTTTGAAGTAGCTGCATCTTTATCAAACAACCATGAACATGTAACTTCACATTGATCAATGCCACGTGGCCAAACGGTATGATACATTACATAATCAGGGTGTAAGCTTAATAACATATTTGGAGAAATTGTATAATAATAGACACGATCCAAATCTTTATCAGCCAAATTTTTTAATGGAGGGGAACATAGAGCTCCTGAAGAAGTAACGCTTTCTTTATTTTCATTCAGGTTCATGTACCCGCCTAAAAATGGTCCTTCAAATAAATCATTACGACCCCCTAAGTATGGAGTAATAGCTGCAAGTTGAGGGTGTATAATTGGGCAGTGATAGCATTCAGAATAATTTTGAATTACTAGTTTCCAATTTCCTTTCACCTGGTATGTTTTGCTTTCCATTGAAATTAAGTTTGAGATATTCCAGTTTTTAAACTTTGTATCTATAGGTGAAAATAGTTTTTGAAAAGATTCGGGCTTATCATCAAAATTAATAAAGATAAATCCCTCCCATTCTGCGATTGCTACGGGGTAGAGTGGATAATCATTTTTTTTAAAACCCTTAACTGAATCCATGTGGGGTGCACCAACTAATTCACCAGAAAGATTCCAAGCCCATCCATGATAGCCGCACTGGATTGACTTTGAAAATTTACCTTCAGTTTTTTCACAGATACGAGTTCCACGATGTCTACAGACATTTGTAAATGCTTTTATAGATTTTTTTGAATCCCTTAATATAATAGCGCTTTCAGTTCCTATATTGATTACTTTGTAATCACCTTGTTTAAATAGCTCTTTGGATCGACCAACACAGACCCATTTCTTTAAAAAAATATTTTCATATTCTTTACTCAAAATTTCAGGATTTATATAATAATTCCGCTCAAGCGTGTGGGATCCTTTTTCAAGTGTTTCAGCTGTTTTTTTATATTTCATTTTTTTAAAACTTCTTGCGCTGCGTTATAGCCATTGGCTCCATGTATGCCACCACCTGGATGGTTTCCAGGACCGCAGAGATAGAGATTTTCAATAGGGGTTTTGTATTGCGCAGTACTAATCGTTGGGCGCATAAACATAAATTGATCTAATGTCATCTCTCCGTGATTCAAATTACCCTCAGTTAGTCCAAATTCATTTTCAAGATCTAGCGGAGATAAAAAGCTTGACCCTTCTACGCTTGAAGAGAAACCAGGAGATACTTTTTCAATAGCTTCTACTATATTTTTCATCAAATCATTTTTTAATTCGTCAGACCATTGATTATTCCTTAATTGATAAGGATAATATTGAACAGATGCTGATAAGACATGTTTGCCTTGCGGAGAAAAATTATTATTTATCAATGATGGTATTGTAAACTCAATATAAGGATTATCTGTAGGGTAACCATATTTAACACCATCGGAAGCACGCTCTAAATATTCTATTGATGGATTTATTGAAAATAAGGTTATCATTTTTTCCTCAGGGATATTATTAATTTTTGGAAGTTTATTTAATGCGAAGTGCACCCTTGCAGTACTCCCACGATATCTAATATTATTCAATTGTCTTTGAAAATTAGGACTCAGTTTTGATGCACCTATTAATTTCATAAAAGTATTATTTGGATCTAGACCCGATACTATAGTTTCAGCTTTGATTTTCTCACCATTATCAAGGGTAGCGCCATTACAAGAACCGTTATCAACATCAATTGAAATAACTTTAGCTGAGCATCGTATTTGCGCGCCAAAATCTTCTGAGCTTTCTTTCAAAATCAAAGCTAATTTTTCGGTACCACCTTTTATAAAATGTGCATTATGAAAGACACCATTTGCATGTACATGCTGATGTAAAAGATTATAACCTGTACCAGCAGCATATGGACCAAATGAATGGTGGTGAATCCCTGAAGTTGATATTGCGCTCCGCAATAATTCATTTTCAAACCATTCATCAACAAGTTCTGGCATCATCATTGGTGCAACGCGCAATAGATCTACTACTCCACGAGTTCCATGTTTGCGAACCGGTCCTAAGATAGATCGCATCTTAAGAAGTTCTTTTAAGCCTACATTAGGTAGGCTGGGCGGTGTTAGTTCATAAATTTTTTCAAGGAATTGAGTTAGTTTATTTATATAAGAAGTGAATTCATTCCATTTTTCAGAATCTTCTTTAGAGTATCTAGCAATTGATGCCGCTGTTTTTTTAGGATCTAAATAAAATTCAATCTGTTCTCCATTATTACCAAGAGCAGTACGAACAATATCAGGTTGTATTAATTGTAACCCTTTGGATTTTAAATCTAGCTTTTTCAATATCCGTGGATCGATCCATTTAATTGTATCATTGATTGTGTTGCATTTGAACCCAGGTACAAATTCATTAGTAGATGCTAATCCGCCAATTTTATCCCTCGATTCAACTACTTGAACGCTTTTGCCAGCTTTACTTAATATGCATGCTGTCACTAAACTGTTGACTCCTGAACCAATAATTATTACATCAAATTTATTCATTTCCATATGCCTAAAATCTTTTTTGCAGCCATTTCGCCAGGCGAACCAGTTATACCACCACCAGGATGAGTGCCTGATCCACACTGAAAATAATTTTTTATAGGGGTGGTATAGTCAGCCCATTTTACTGCAGGGCGGAGAGAAAATAATTGTTGTAGTGTTAATTCTCCATGAAAAATATTTCCTTCAGTAAGTCCAAAAGTAGATTCTAGATCTGCTGGCGTAAGAACTTGTCGATGTAAGATTATGTCTTTAATGTTTGGGGCATATCTTGCAATCGTATTGATAACCGCATCTCCAAAGTCCTCTCTTTTTTGATCATTCCATCCCCCTTTAATATCATAAGGCGCATACTGTACAAAGCAGGACATAACATGCTTGCCTGGTGGAGCCATATCAGGATCCAGAACGGATGGAAGTATAATATCCATAAATGGAGCTTGAGAAAAATTACCATATTTTGCATCATCATAAGCATTTTCAAGGTGGTCATACGATGGGCTTATAGAAATAGCACCCCTAAGATGTGGACCATCACCTGGTAGGCATCTAAAATTAGGCAATGCATCAAGCGCAAGATTAACCTTACCTGATGATCCTCGAATTCTAAAATTTTTAATTGCTGTTACAAAATCCGAAGGAAGGTCTTTTTCATCTAACATTTTTAAAAATGAAAGCTTAGGGTCTAATCCAGAAATAACCATTTTAGAATTATATTCATCACCATTTTCTAATACCACACCTGTGGCTCTGCCATTTTTAACCATTACTTTTTCCACAGATGCCTCTGTCATAATATCAACACCGAAATGTTCAGCTGATCTTGCGATTGCCATACTCACGGCTCCAGTACCTCCTCTTTGAAATCCCCACGCACGAAATGCGCCATCAATATCACCCATGTAGTGATGCAACATTACGTAAGCAGAACCAGGAGAACGAGGACCCATAAAAGTTCCTATTATTCCACTAGCAGACATAGTTGCTTTTAATGGCTCATACTCAAACCATTCATCTAAGAAATCAGCAGAGCTCATAGTCATTAGTTTTGTTAAATATTCAAATTGTTCAGATGAAAGTGTTTTTACGTGATTTAATAATTTTTTAGTAGCAGAAAGATCTGATAGTGATGGGCGAATTGCGTTAGGTGCAATAGTTTCTAAAATTGGCCGAACGGACATACCAATTTGACTCATTGCAGGGCCAAATCTCATATAGTTTTCTGCATCTTTTTTTGAATGCCTTGCAATCTCTCTATATGTCTGATCTGGATCAGCGGTGCGAATAATATAGTCATCGTCAAGGGGTGTCATTGTGCTTTCTAGAGGAAGCAATTCCAAGCCAAACCTTGGCAACATCAATTCACGCATAACATTTGACTTCATCAAACTAACAACATAGGAACACACAGAAAATTTGAACCCAGGAAATACTTCTTCTGTTACTGCTGCCCCGCCCAGTACATGCCTTCTTTCTAGAACCAGAACGTTTTTACCTGCCCTTCCAAGATAAGCAGCTGCAGTTAGCCCATTATGACCGCCACCAACAACTATAGCATCATATTTTTTTACACCGGGCATGAACGTTTTCTTTCTGGATCGAAAAAAGGAGTTTTTACTACCGTAGCTTTAGTTAGTTTTCTAAAATGTTCTACTTTTAATTCAAACATTAATTCCGAACCTTCTTTTGCATATTTTGATTTAATATGTGCTAATGCAATATATCGCTTAAGAATGGGAGACCATGTGCCACTGGTTGCATACCCAACCTGTTGATTTTGTTTATTGTATAAAGGAGTACTAGTTCTCCAAGCTGTAGATGGTAAGCCAGGAGGTAGGCCAACTTTTCTATAATGCCTTTCAAATTCTGGCCATTCAATCTCAATACCAACAAAATTCCAACTTGCCCCATTTTGCTCTTCTTCTACCAATGCATTTTTTCCAATAAAATTATTTTTCTTCATTTTAACCGTCCAGCCTAGACCCAGTTCATAAGGGGATGATTTTCTATCATCAATAATTGCATGACGCGAAGAAATATAATCCACATCCAATAAGATCAGACCAGCTTCAACTCTAGCTATATCTAAAGCATGTAGTCCAGTGGGTGTTATACCAAAAGGTGCACCTTTATCTATAAGTAAATCCCAAACAGCTAATGCATTTTCAGGATCCATCCAAATTTCATACCCAAGGTCACCGGTGTATCCTGTACGAGAAATAGATACTGGAATATCTCCAAAGTGTGTATCCATCATCCAAAAAAACCTGAGGCTGTCTAAGTTTTTTGATGAGACTGTATTCAAGATTTGTCTAGAGTTTGGACCCTGCAATGCTAGCGCTGCAGTAGAATAGGAATCATCTTTTATTTGCACATCCATTCCTGCAGTATTGGTTTCAATCCACTCCAAATTTGGCTCTGCGCTCGTAATTCTGAATTTATTTTTTGAAAGCCTTTGGACAGTTCCATCATCAATTACTTTTCCATCTTCATCACACCAAGTTGTATACATAACTTGTCCAACTTTACATATTTCAATATTTCTGGTCACGATATTATCTAATGCTTTTTGCGCATCTTGACCTTCGACAATATATTTTTTTAACGGTGTAATATCTAATAGCCCTGCTTTGGTACGAATAGCAAAATATTCATTTTCATGTGTTAATTCATAACTGGTAGCAGCAAGATGACCAGCCCACCTTCTCCATTCTTGAGATTCATTTAGTTGAGAAGTACGCTCAAAAAAAGGCGACAGCCTTAATTGAGTGGTTGCGTTAAATCTATTTTCGAATGTCATAAATTATTTTCTATAAAAAGGGCGCGTTAAGCATGTGGGTCCACCTGCACCCTTAATTGAAATTTCAGACCCATCATAAGTATGAACTTCAACACCCGCATCTTTTAGTCGCTGTTCAGTAATTGAATTACCACTAAGCATAATTACTTTTTTTGGAGCAACTGCCAAAACATTGCAGCCCATAGTATCATATTCTTCATCAGGGACTTCAATTAGTTCAATTTTTCTATCAAGAAGATATTGCCTAAATGATACCGGTAGCAATCTTGAATAAACCAAAAAAAGATTCGAATCAATCGGGCTTACATTGCTCATTAGGTGTAGGCAATCATTTGGACCTGTCCAGTGTGGCAGGTCTACAGGAATAACTGTATCAATATCATTGCCTAATATTGCTTTTAATTGATTAATGCCTTCTAGGTTTGATCGATAACCTACGCCCACAGCAACTGTACGATTATCGATCCAGACAATATCACCACCTTCAAGGTTACCGGGAGGCGTTATTTCACCAACAATAGGTATACCGATTGAAGAAAAATACTCTGAAATCATCTCAGGCTCACTTTGACGTAATTGCTTTCCCATTGAGCAAAGTATGACTCCAGAATTTGAAATTAAACAGGGATCGTGAGTGTAGATAGAATCAAGGCTCGTTTTGTCATCAGCTGGTAGTGCATGAATTTCAATATCAAAATCTTTTAATATATTTAAAAATTTATTGTAGTCATTGATTGCTTGTTCAAAATTAGGCGCACCAAAATAGTTTAATTTCTTAGCTTGTTCATTAATATTTGCTTGAGTTTTATATGCGCTATCTGGATGTTTTATCAGTATGCGCTTTATTGGTTTAGTCATATTTTGACAACCAAATATTTTATTCAAAATTTCCTCCACACCAATTAACTATCATGTTGGCAACTACTTCGGTTGAAATTAAAATTTCATCAATTAGGATGTTTTCATTGGCTGCATGGGCCAGTCTTACATCTCCTGGGCCGAAAAGAACGCTGGGAATATTAGCATGATTAGTAAACAGGCGCAAGTCTGATCCATAGGTGACCCCTTCAATAATGGCATCTTGATTTGAAACATTAGTATATATTTTATCTAGTTCTTTTATTAATGGATGATCTAATGATGTTTGACCGGATTCAAATTGGCCTTCAAACCATTCAATTACAGGAGGATGGTCCTTTAACCAATTATCAGATTCAGCAAACTTATTTATATGACCCTCAAAGCTTTGCTTTGCTTTTGCATTTGACTCACCTGGAAAAACTCCAAGTCGTCCCTCAGCAATTATAGATTCAGGTACTGTGGAGTGCCATTGTCCACCTTCAATCGTTCCAATATTAATAGGGGCGACCCTATCTTTAGATTGATAGTATTCAACATCAAAGGAATCATGGCGTTCTTTCTCAAAATTAATGATCGATTGGTGGATCAAGGAGTATTTCTCAATAGCGCTTATACCATCCCATCTCATTGAGGCATGGGTCGCTTTACCCGGGACTTTTAATCTAAATGTTAGGGCGCCAGATTGAATTGGAGATAGCTTAAGCGAGGTTGGTTCTAATATAATGGCAGCATCTGCATCATATCCTTTTACAATATTTGTTAAGGTTCCACAGCCACCAGATTCTTCGCCAACTACTGATTGAAAAATAATATC
>PBCB01000010.1 GCA_002717765.1 Fidelibacterota bacterium
TTGGTTAATAAAATTTAAAAATTAATTATAATATGTATGTTGTTAATAATGTTTATNNTTCATTTTCATCCTCNACNTCTTCAACNCNNATAAAATTTCCTANNGTCCAACCTTTTTGACGGAATATTTTTACTAGACTTGCAATTGAAATCAGAATTAAAACTATCCAAAANATTCGTATGAATGAAAAAAACATTTATTGTTTTTTTCTAGGAAGACGTTCATCAAGCATAGCTGTATGGTATACAAATGAAGCAAGTATTACTGCATTCTTTTTGATATCTTCTAGTGGAATCGTATCATAAAAGTCAAGATTAGTGTGACCACCAGTTCCACCAACACGATCTTGTAAAAACTGAAAAGCTGGAAGACCTACNCGGTCAAANGAAACNTGATCTGTGCAGCACTTATTTTGAAATCCGATAGTTGTCATTCCTAAATCTGTGAAAGGCTCCATCCAAGAGGNAAAAATTTCACGCACATGTTCATTTTCTTGTAGAAAAATTCCCCTGTACTGTCCTGGGCCATAATCTTGATTAAAGTACGCTGACAATTTATCATATTCCTTCTTTTTTCCAATTTTGGGATCATTTGGGTTGCCAAAATGTTTGTACACATATTCTCTTGATCCATGCAAGCCTTGCTCCTCTCCTGACCACAGCGCAACACGAATCGTTCGTCTAGGCTTTACACCAATTTTCTTTAAAATGCGCATTGCCTCAAGCATTACCGCTACGCCTGAAGTATTGTCACTGGCATTTGGNCTGGCATGCCATGTATCGAAATGNGCACCAAGCATAACTATCTCATCTTTTAAATCTGTCCCTGGTATTTCTCCAAGAACATTTTTTGCCTGTGTTCTTTTGTTTCCAACTTTTGTACGTATCTCAATCTCAATTTTAATAGGAATTTCTCTTTCAGAAATTCTATACATTCGATTGTAGTGTTCTGGGGTAACCGCTACAATAGGAAGATGTTGTAAGGTTTCGCTTTGCTCATACACATCTTTTTTTGCACCAGGCCTTGCAAAGCCTCTGACAGCCGCAATCCATCCACTTCGTGACTCAAGTATCACCGCAACACCTTCATCCTTAAAAAACTGATTGCGTTCAATCGCTGAAACAAGATCAGGATTGGCAGGAGGCCTTGGGCTTCTTGGTGGATCTGGAAAAGGATTTTCAGCAATCTCTTTAAGCTTTTCTTCTGTATAGCGTGGGGTTCCATTTCTATATCGATCTTGATCTACTTTTGGCATAGGNGAGGCTAAAACAGCCTTTCCTTTTAGCTTTCCTTTATATTTTTTGTAATCACTTTTTGTAGAGATCTTGACTTGAACAACCGGAAGGGTCTGTCTTCCTTTTATGCCAGGCGTATGAGCTATTGGATATCCTAACATGGGTTGATAGTCAGGTTCAATTAGGTGTAATGAAAAATATTCATTATCCCAACTAACACCATAGTCCATAAAGGACTCNGTTTTGGCATTTTTTAAACCAATTCTTTTCATCTCTTTGATTACCCAACTTTGTGCTTCTCGCATATCATCTGAATTTGTTAGGCGCGCCCCTAATACATCNGTCATATATGAAAGTGTGTTTGCTATTTCCGAGCGCTGAAATCCNTCTTNTCTAATTTCTGCAACAACTTTCCAATCCACAGAATAGCTTTCCTGAGAAAAGANAGTTAACGAAGTGCAAAAATATAAAAATCCGATAATATTGTATTTGATTGCCATACTTAATTCCCTACCATTTCATAGCGAATGAGTTCAACTGGGATACTACCAGCATTATTAAACTGATCAAGAAAATCCTTCAATACAAACTCCTTACCTTCTGTTTCAAGCTTCTCAGCATATTCTGTCATAAGTTTTTCAATAAGATACTTGCCTGTAATATAACATGTACCATAACCAGGTTGCCTAAGGTAAAGATGTTGTTCAAAACGAAGTAGGTCTGGTTCGCGTTCCATCCAATTGCGTGGAGTCCATTTAACGTGAACCTGACTTGCCTCNGCCATTGTCATCATATTTGCATGCGCATAAAGTGAACCGAGCCCCCTCGCAGCCCTTTGCGCCAACATGATCCANACAATNTCTCGTGATCGGGGATTATCATCNTACAGCCCTGCGTGNAAAAACATCTCTTCNACTGCAGTAGCAATTCCTTCATTCTTTGAATCATACATATTATATAGTGGTGCNACGCGACGAATAGGGTTTATATGAGGATTATCTCGAATCTCAGCTAGGTCAAACCAATGATAAAAATGAGAATAAAGTGGTAAGGGATCATAATGCAAGCCAATTGAAAAGAAGTTTCTATTTTCACTAGGAACATACCTACCCATGTGTTCACGCAAAGCTTGTTCCATATTCGGCTTTATGTACATAATATCTTCATTCTCTAAAAATTTCATCATCTTTTTTACTGCATTATCAGTTAGCTTTGCAAACTCTTCGGGAGATTCTGCAGCCCTCATTTCGGGCAAATTACGATTATGATGCTCTTCTAATTTTAAAAAAGACCAGGCTCGATATAGTTCTCTTTCCAAGAGCTGAACTTCTTCCTCCCAACTTAAAGGAACTAAATGAACATTTTTTTGATACCAACTATAATTATCTTTNCCAATACCTGATGGACCAGTTTTATTTGGAGATTGTTGCTCAAGCCATTCAATAAAATTAGCATTCGCCTTACGTGCCCTATCTATTGCAGCAAACAAGGGTATGTCTCTTTGTTGATTATGATGTTTCAAAAGGATTTTTTCGATTGCTTTTAAATTCTTTCCCTGGGTTTCAATATCCCTTATTCCAGCAACCCATAAATCTCTAGCATTNCCAGTAAGATTAAGTTCGGCTTGCTTTAAAAAAGGAGGAATGACGCGAAGATATTTTATAAAATCATCTTTCTCTCTCCCTTTGAGTGGAAAAGAATATTGCCAATACTCTAAAAGAGCATGATTGGTTGGTCCTTCATGGGCGGGTACATCGCTTTGATACATCCATACGGTTTGATAGAAAGCTGGATCTCGTTCCCATGATTTTAAAACTCTTTGATTGAATTGATAGCCATTCATCTCTGCTCGAATTAACTGGTAATCTGCTTGGGNAGAGTTTGTCCAACCTGATGTATCTATTTTAGCCAATTTCTGTTCTAGGGCTTTAAATTTACGAAGGCGTTTATTGAACTGGGCTTTCGTATAATCTGGAGCGCCATCTTTTAATGGAGGGCTTTCAAAATCTCTCCAGGCAAAGAAAAANTCATGCAGCTGCTCATAATTATTATTTTCCTGCGCTGAAGTAGATGGTAAAAACACTATTATGATCAATGATAGTAAAATTATTCTCATATATCTAACACCTTATCTAATCCTTGATTAAAGAATTTCATTTCTTCTGGTTTGGCCATACTCAACCTGCACCAATTATTATAGGGTGGAAAGGGCCTTCCAACTATTACTCCATATTTTTCCATAGCNGGTTGAAACTTTTTTATATCCATTCCTGTCTTTAGAAAAATAAAGTTAGTATGGGACTTTAAATACTTAATACCTTTTTTATCTAAATGATCAGTAACAATTGTTCTAGCTTCATTATTTTTCTTAATACTAAATGATTGAAAATTTTTGTCACCATAGGAGGCGATTGCCGCTCTCAAACCAACAACATTCAAAGAGCCATTTAAATAAGAGTTAAGTCGTTTGGTTATCGTTGGGNTTGAGATTGCATAACCAACTCTTAGGCCAGCTAACCCATGTACTTTTGATGCCGTCCTACAGATAATGATCTTATTACTGGAGTTCACTAAATGTGTCATCGATTTATATCCGCTACCTACTGCATATTCATGNTATGCTTCATCCACAAAAACCAAAATCTTTTTTGATACGTCCAAGCAGAACGACTCAAGCTCATTGCTATCCAAGGCTAGTCCAGTTGGATTATTAGGATTGCATACATAAATCATTTTAGTATTTTTATTAATATTACTAGCCATTCTATCAAGATCAATATGCATATCATTATCCATTTTTGCTCGTATGATTTTAGTATTCATCGCATTTTTTGCATATTCATTGATTGCTTCAAATGTTAGCTGAGGGGAAATCATCTCACCGNTATCAAGGCCATTCATTAAGGCTGCTTTATTTAAAATTTCCCTGGAACCAAAACCTATTGAGACTTGATCGGTCTTAATTTCATTTAAGTTAGCAATAAGATCNATGAATTCAGCTTTAGCTTTACGCATCGTATATAAATTTGATTCAGAAAAAGCCTTTTTCATTGCGCGCTGTGCAATTATTGAGGGTCCATAAGGATTTTCATTGAACATCATGCGAATCGGCTTGCGATCGCCATTTATGCCTAATGCTGGTAAGNTCNTNTATGGAGCTATCAAAGCTCCTCCAAACAATGTTGCGCTATGTTTTAAAAAACTTTTNCTAGAAATACTATTTTTCATATCCAATTTCCGATCTAGCCTAACTTTGCCATGCATTCAATTTCAATTTTTGCTCCAAGCGGTAGGTCAACCCCAAATGTAGATCTTGCTGGTCTATTTTCAGGAAAAAACTTTTTATACTCTTTATTCATATCAGCATAGTCTGAAATATCTCCTAACATACACATACATTTCACCACATCATCCAAAGAAGACCCGTAGTTTTCAAGTAAAGTTTTTACATTTTCCATAGCTTGCCGAGTTTCAGGTTTGATTCCACCTGGTACTAAATCAGATTCACCTGGTTTTCTACCAATTACACCTGAAAGATATAAAATGTCGTCTACACGAACAGCTTGAGAGTATGGGGCATCATTTTTCTTATGAGCATCCGACTGCAAATACTCTACTTTGCTTGAAACTTTTTCTTTGTATGTATTGTCTTGAGTACATCCAAAAAATTGAAAAAAAGTAATTACTGAAATAAGCAAAATAATAGGTTTAGCTAAAATCATATATGTCTCCGTTTTGTAGAAATTAGGAATACAATATATGAATAAAATAAGGGCTCTATCAAATAGTGCCTGTTTTATTACAAGCTAAAGCTTCTGGCAGCTGGGACAGTAATGCGTACCTCGTTGTGTTACAAATATTTTTTTTAATTTTGCTTTGCACCTAGGGCACGGCTCCCCTTGTTTTCCAAATACATTTAGGAATTGCTTAAAATCTCCAGCGACTTGGTTTCCGTATGAAAAGTTGATTATGGTGGTCCCATTAAATTCGATAGCTTGTGTTAGAATTTTTGGAATAGCCTCACTCAAGATTTCAATTTTAGGTTTACTAATACTTGAAGATATTTTTTTAGGGTGAATCTTTGATAACCATAATGATTCATCAATATATATATTTCCTAACCCCGCAATGTGTTTCTGATTTAATAAAAAAGGTTTTATCATCCCGTTTGAGCGCTTGATAGACGTTAACAAAAATTCATAATTGAATTCTGATGATAGAGGCTCAACTCCAAGTTTATGATTAAGTATGTCCAAATCTTTATAATAGTATACTCTTCCAAATTTCCTATAATCCTTAAAATAGACTGATTTACCGCTTTTGAAAAATATAGCAAAACTGCAATGTTTCAAGCTATCCGCTTCATTTATATCCATTTGAAGCTGACCTGTCATTCGTAAATGAATACACAGGTATCCTTTGGAAAGATCTAATACAATATACTTACCTCTTCTAAATACATCGTTGATAATTAAAGCCTTGGTTATGCTATTAATCTTTGAAATTGAATGTGTGTTAAAAACTTTTACATAATTATTTGGACTCGTGATTTTACTGATTTGCTCCTTAGCTAATAATGGCTTGAAATAATTCACTACTGATTGGACTTCAGGGAGCTCTGGCATAATAGTAGTGCTAGTCGATTTTTTTAAATGCGAACCAAAGCGCTATAACGCTAAGAGCGAATAACACAAAACTATAAACTAAGAAAAAATAATTTTTACTATTTTCTAAATGAGATGAGTAGAATGAGCTTAAATAAAATGCAGAAAAAGCACAGAGCAGTATTGAGCAAAAACAAAAAATGCTAAACTGTAAATTAAACTTCACTGATTTCGCTTAAACATAGGATTTTCAAATTTTGAAAAATACCCTTTAGGTAATTCAATTCTTTAATATAAGATTCAATATTTGATTTAGATTCAATGATATCTGCAAATGTCTTTCTGCCATTATAGTAGGTAGGATTAAACTTAAAACTTTCAATATAAATGGGATCATTAGAATCTGGTTTTGTAGTCCACGAATCTTGTAAAAAATAATTTTCTGAAAGCCTGTAGTTATAATCTAAAAAGAAATCATCATATTCTTTTGTATGCACATCATGTCGACGTAGATCTTCATTGTAGAGTTTGAATAATTTAGTTTTCAATTCTTCGGATTGGATCATTTTAATTAAATCAGAGCTAACTAATTGGTCAAAAATACCTTGTTGAGGAAAAAATGATCTAAGAGCTCTGCCAATGGATGATAGATGAAACACTATACTATCTTCGCTCATTGTTTTCTTATTATTTAAGTTATCTAAAATAAGNTTGCAGCTATTGAGCGAATAATTTTGCAAATAAATGAAGCCATTAATTTGATTAATGTCTTCATCGATTACATTTACTAATTGACTGATTGTATTATTTTTTCGTTCGATCTCAATCTTATTTTGGCGATTTTGCTCTAAAAGAAGCGAAATCAGAATACCAAAAATAATAACAACAAATTCAAATGAGTACTTAACAAGAAAGTATCTTATTGTGCTTGAATTATTTTGACCGGTTTGCAAGGGTAGTTTTTTTAATAAAAGGGCTTATGCAATAAGGCTCTATTTGCAATTATTCTATTTTTTATTCTTTTTCGATTTATTAGTCTTTGCTTTTTTTGCTGGTACATCNAAACCNTTATCATAGGCCTTATCTGAAAAAAGCATCGAATACTTATCTTTGGATTTATTAACCTTTTTTAAACATCCAGCACAACATAGATCAACCACAACTCCNTTTACGGTTACTTTTTTAATATCTTTTTCAGTATGATGACTATGTCCACGGCTTTTACCAGTAACGGGACATCCGCTCTGAGCATATTGGCCTGTTGTCACAAGTTGAAAATTTGCATTGGTAGAAAACTTAGNAGGTGATTCATCAAAGTCCATTTTGCAGCCACCACAGCAAAAATACACTTTTCCTTCTCTATAAGATGAAAATTCATGATCACTTAATTCGCTTTTATTTATTTCATCACCAGATACTACACATATGATTTTATCATCTGAGGGATGATTATTTAATGCAAATAATGATGATGAAATAATTACTAAACCTGATAAAAGATATCTTTTCATTAGTTAACTCCACATAAAAAGTAGTAATAGTTTAATTCCTTATACCTATAACATAAAAAAATAATAGATAATAGCCTATATAAACTAAAAAGCCCTGTCAATAGCAGGGCTTTTTAGTTTATTCAAAAAAAGAGAGCCTATTTATTAAAACCTGTATCATTTGCATAAACACCAATATCCACATGTTTGCCAACCCAATATTTTCCAAGCGCTTTTTGCTCTTCTTCAGTAAATGCTTTTTCAACTAGCTTGGCTTCAGTTTCAGTATCATCGGCATCCTGAATTGAAGCCCATTCTCTAATATATGTTAATGGCCAGTGACCATTATCAATATCATCTGACCAATAATGTGTCACAATGCGCTGACTTAGAATTTTATCATTTTTCATTGTCACTTCTATAAAGAACTTGTCCATCAATTTCTCTCTTTCCTCAACAGAGCCATTTTCTACTGTGCTTAATGGCTTCCAAAATTGAGTAATAACCGTTACAACTGTTCGCTCAGGCGTTTTGGACTTCTTTCTTTTTTTCATGTAACGGGGATGATTCTCCCAAACATGCGTATCTTTATGATAACCTCTTTGCCTATATTTATTTACAGCTTGAATTGCCTTTGCCCTTTTATCCTTATTTGGCCAAGCCTTTTGGTTCAGATCGCCAGATCCACTAGACCAATCATCAGCATCTTTCATGCTTGCAAATTCATTTACTTCATGATAGTCCCAACTTGCACCAGTCCAATAATGACGAAGGAATAGAGATGATTTTAGTAATTTATCCTTCCTGTTTCTCTTGGTATAATAATCAGAAAATGATTCATTCCAATCCTTAACTGAAGCCCCTTCAACACCTTCTAGAGTTTCTAGAAATTTGTATGATGACCAAACTATCACTGTATTACCCTCAGTATATTGTCCGTACGAAAAAGTACTCAATATAAATAAGGTAGTTAACAATATTTGTTTCATTTTATTTTCTCCTAATTGCTTAATTTAAGTTTCATTCATCGCAGGCTGTGGAGAGCTCAATTCCTTTCGCTCTTTTATAATCTCCCGCATTCTCCAGCGAACGACGCGTTGATAAGTTTTTTGCATTTTTTCTGCCTTTTCTTTACCATAGACTTTTTCCCATCCGCCGCCACCACCAACACCAGTTGACTTTTTTAACTCTTCCATGGAGCTGACTGGGTATTCATAAAGCCATGCATCCGGATTTGAGCCACTTGCTACATGGTAAATATGGTGATAATTTTCGCTTCTGGTCCTCCTTTTAGCGTTGGCACCTGCTTTAGCAACTTCCATATAATCAGTTCCTGTTCCAGGTCCTGTATAGTTCCATGAAAGATGGAAAATAGGCGGCCAAGCACCTCTATTGGGATCCCTATGGCTCAATTCTGGATGAAAAACTAAAAAATCAGTTCCAGTGCTAGAATTATCTACATATGGTGCAACATATCTATTCCAATGATCCACATCAGCTTGGCTACGCACTCTTTCATCAAATGCTTTCCAGGTGTGTGGTCCCGACCAACCCATCAATGATCCATAATTTGGCCCACTCAAAACATCGTAATAGTACTCTGGCCACTGGTCTTCCCCATGATGTTTTGCAACGTGGTCTTTTAAACCCTTTTCTAAATTCTGTGCTTTCCCTTGAACGGGCTTCATATACCAAACACGCCATACCTGCTCTTTTTCATCTTGACCAATCGCAAGGTTAAGGCTTAGCACATATGTAAAGATTAATAAAATTTGCTTCATGTTTATTCTCTCTTTCTATAAAACGAAAAACCCGCCAAAAGCGGGTTTTATTATTGTTATTTAGCTTACCCGCTAGCTATCAGTATCAGCAACGCCGATAATAATCGACTTAACTTTAATGATAATTGACGAAGCGGTTCTTATAAACACTCTCAAGAATAGACAATAATTGCATCTTAAGTCAAGAGCTATTACTTGGAAGTAGTATTAACGCGCTCCATTAGCCTTACAATTAATGGTAGGTTATTATTTCTCTTTAATTTTTTAAAGTGACTATTAATGCTTTCCTCATCAAGTGTTTTTAATAATTCAATATCTTTTTTCTGGATTTTGCTGTCTTTTATTTTACCGAGTCGATTTTTTAACATCTGATCATGAAGTTCAGCTTGTATCTTTTTTAATTCAGTAATAAATCGTCTCACTTTAATTTTTTCACCAAATTTTGGCTGATAGAGCGANAAGAATTCTTCAAGTGAATTGAAAAAAGCCACTTTCTCTTTATAGGTAAGGTGTTTCTTTTTATTCATTTAATTTTGAACAAATGGAAAATTACGGCTTAATAAATTTTAACGTATACCTATCGCTTTCGCCAATTTGCTTGTATCTAGTTTGCATCTTTTTTATTTCTGATTTCTTTAAACCACTATCTCGAAGTGTTGGAGGAAGATTCCAAACGCCACCGGGGTGGTCTTTAGTATCTTTTGGATTTGCATTAATTTGACTAGAACCCACATAGATAAATCCAATAGCCTCAGCATCACGAATCATACATGGTTCACAGGTATATCCTTTTTCATCCATTGTAGAGCTACTTCTATGATCGGTAATCCCAAAAACTCCACCAGGTTTTAAGGTCTTGTATACGGCGCGCAGTTTTTCAAATTCAGTCCCACCTACCCAGTTATGATAATTTCTAAAACTTAAAACCATATCGGCTGACTCTTCTTTTCCATAAACCGAACCATCGAGTAATACTATTTGTGGGTTGCCATAAAGTTTTTTATTTCCTTTTAATCTCTTCATTTCAGCCTTGTAGGAATTGCGCCTGTAATCGCTTTTTGAATCTGGGCTATAAGTAGCTGAAACGTATTTTCCGTTATCTTTTAAATAAGGAGCAAGTATTTCCTGGTACCATCCTCCACCAGGATTTAATTCTACAACGGTCATATTATTTTTGATTCCAAAAAAATTCAGCGTCTCAATTGGGTGTCTATATTTGTCCCTGGCTTTATTTTTTTCTGAACGATGATCGCCTGCAATTATATCATTAAGGGTTTGAGCAAAAACAATATTGAATAAGAAAGTAATAGAAAGAAATAATTTCTTCATTTCACACTCCATTTTATATTAAAAAAATAGTCAGCTAAATTAAAAATCATACTCTAGAAAAAGCGTGATAAAATCACTACCTCCTCTAGTATTATTAAATAATTTAACTTTACTAAATACACCAGACCTATGAGAATCAGCAATCCCAAATCTAATTTTATTTAAATTCTCAAAACCAGTTAAATCGCTTAGTCTAAAATCAAAACCTATATTTAAGTAATTCATTAATTTAGAATCTCTACCACTTATCCTTCTTGTCTCCCTTCCTTCTACATAGGGCACATTATTAGATAAAGAAATTCCCTCTCCAATAAAGAATCTTATGGGCATTCTTCTATAATTAGCTTTACGGTGAACCATAAAAAAGAGGTTTACCTGGTTGTGATCTTTTTGATAATTCATCTCATTGTATCTAACCGCGCTTAGCCTCAAGCTGATATCTAAAGGGTAATCTTTATAATTCTTCTTTATAGTTCTAGAAAAATCAATTCCCTTAATTGATGTATGATGAAATTCACGCCTAACATCTCCTAGCACCACAAAACTCATTAACGGCCTAGATTCATAGCCTCCATAAAGACGGATATTATTGTTTGGAGTTTTATGATTTTTTATTGAGGAGGTCTTTGTAATTGGGTTGGCTAAAATTGAAAATGCCAAAAGGGTAATTTCTATCCAAAATAACATATAATAATTTATTTGATAAAATTTCTATTATAAAAGAAAAAGCCTCCATGCGGAGGCTTTTTCAATCAAAAGTGTTGTTAAATTCTTCTCTTTTGAAATGTAGAGATGATTAAAATATCTACAATGGTGTTATATCAACGGCCTTTGGGCCTCTTTCACCATCAGCTACTTTAAATTCAACTGCATCTTCATCGTTAAGTTCTGCTTCACCAGAAACTCCAGATACATGGAAAAAATAATCTTTTCCATCATCACCGGTAATAAAACCGTATTTTTTATCTCTGTTGTAGAACTTTACTTTTCCTTTGTCCATAAAAATATGTCCTTTACTAATTAATTAATAATTTAATCTAGTGAAAACTTTTATAACATGAAAGGGTGTATTAAAACGTTTTAAACTTTTCTCAGAGAGATGGTAAACTGCCAAATATTACTACCTTGGCCAATATTCCCTTCATTGCTAGAAAATGATCCATCGATAAAAAATGGTTTTTGGATATTAAATGATAAAGCGCCAAACCGTGAATTGATCAAATAAGATATGCCCGGAATGAAACTTGTAGATTGTGAGTTTGGTGAAGGCAGGCCATTCCAATATGCCTGTCCGCTTTTAAAAAATGCTACACTATAACCAACCGATGAATCTCGTTGATCAAACCGTTTGAATGTCATCGAAAGTGAGACGTTAAGCGTAGGGGAAGGTCTGTATCCGTATTCGCTTTCAGAGATAGGGTTTTTATAAAGAATGAATCCTCCATAAAACACAGGATTTGTTTCGCGCTTAATAAATACCTGCTGTTCTAGAATATACTTATAGGCACCGCTACTTAAACTAAAATGGCGATGTTCTTTNACCTCTTCTTTATTATTTAAGAAAAATGGATCGGAGGTTAATACGCTCTTTGATGGAACTACCAACCCTCCTCCAATGAAAAATCTTAAACCCTCACCGTGTCCAGCATTTTTAACCAGATACCTTAATAAAATATCCGTATCACCTAAAATATTTCCGTGAGCATTGTCAAAATCGGAATGGCTTGATTCTGTACGATGATGAATAGATTTTTCTTTACTACTCCAATTCATACTCCTTATACCAAGTGTGGTAGATGCCATTAGGTTAAGATTAGGTGACATGCCATAGATCATACTTGGGCGCAGTAAAAAAGTATTCAAATTTCCACTATGCTTGAATGGTTCTTTTTCTAATGGATCATGCCACCAATCAATAAACATTGATTGCATTTGCAATCCGTAGTAAATAGAACCTTTACTAGCGCCAATACCTTTGTCTGCCTCACCAACTGGCAAGGATGGATTACTTCAAAGGGCTCACTGACCGTAAAGCGATGCTATCAGTGTAAAAAAGAGTAATGGTTTATTTTTCATCATCTAAATTTATTCTATAAATTGATTTATCTACAACACTAACTGAATTATTTGGACTGGAAAAAATGAAAAAGATCTTCCGGTTTTTCAAAAAGGTGATCGGGATCGAAAGATGACAATTTATCCTTATCGCTCATACCCCAAAGAACACCTAGAGAGATCATATTGCTATTTTTTGCCATCATAACATCATATCCTGTATCACCTATAAAGAAACTTTGTTCAGCCTTCACATTGAATTTTTCTAAGACATATTCCGCGCTTTTAGGGTCCGGTTTTAAAGGGAACTCAATGCCAGATCCAATGGTGATATCGATATATTTTGAGAAAAATCTNTCCACGGAATCCATCGTAAATGGATGGCGCTTATTGGATATGATCGCAATTGGTATTTCTTTTTCCTGGAGTAAGTCTAATATCTNATAGATATANGGATAAACTTTGGTGTTTTGATTCAAGTGCCTTATATAAAAATGATCTAGAGCTTTAATATAACTTTCGGTTGAAATATTGTGATTATCAGGTAAAGAACTTTGAATCAGATCATTGATACCGCCCCCAATATTTTCTTTATAAAAATCGATTGAGTGGGTTGGGTGATTGAATTTTGTTAATACATCATTGACTGCATTTGCAATATCTTCAACTGTGTCTATTAATGTGCCATCTAGATCAAAGATAACAGCTTGGCTGTGATTCATTTTATTTTTCATTGACGATGTTATTTATTTCAATAATAACATCTTTTTGGTTTGAACAAATTCTTTGGTTTGAATTTGATAGAAATATATTCCTGCAGCTACGTGCTCTCCATTAAAGTTTTTAGCATTCCAAATAGCTGAATGGTAACCTGCGCCCTTTCTTGNGCTTAAGGGGCGTGCTACCTCACGTCCCGTGATATCATATATCACAATATTAACTAGCGCAGCTGTGGGTAGATCATAACGTATGGTCGTAGTAGGATTAAATGGATTGGGATAATTATCCTTTAGTGCAAAGCTAGCTGGAATTGGATTTAAGTCGTAATCCAAAGACCCAGAGCTCATCATATTATTATGNTGATCAATAAACTCATATGAAATACTAACCACTGATTCATTCCGTGAATACGTATTGAGATCAAAGGCTAATTCATCACCTTGAAGGATCTGGTGAATTAAAATCTTTCCGGAGACAGTGTCAATTTTTGCAAGTCTATCGTTTATTACTTGCTGTTTAGCTGGGCGGCTTATTGGGGTAATTTGCATTTCATCTGCAGGGTAATTGATAATGACCTCTGCAGCATGAGCACCATCTGGAGCAATTATCTTTAAGTGGTTAGCATTATGCGATATATCAACTTCTTTACCCTGCTTTATACTTGATCTAACAAGCATCTTATCTAAGTGNCCATGATCCCAGTGCCACATATAATAAAAAGCCATTCCATCCTTTAGATCGTACATACCATCGANNTCAGGAGTNAAAAATGGAACCTCTCCAGTAATTGGACCAAGCTCATAGTCAAGGTCTTGGTTCTGCCAAGCGCTGCTAAAGGTATTAAAATCTTTGATATCAATTGCGCCATCCATATCAAAATCACCAAGGTAGCTGATCGGATATTCATATTCATACTTTAATGAAGAATTACCTGCCTTGTCTTTCATATTATTGACCGTCACTGTGATGCGATCTCCACTAGTAAACGGTCCTTCNATAATTAATTCAATATTTTTAAAATCTTTTATCTGATGTTTAACTTCTTTCAAACTATATAATTCAGATTCTGCAGTCACCGAAGCAGATTCAATTGGTTCGGATGCTTCAAAGGAAATGATTATATCTTCTGTTAATAATAAAACTGTTTCAGGCTCGAGAGAGGTAGAGGTGATAGTGGGTGGAACAAAATCGATCTGAAAACCATCGGATGAAGCGATANCTGATCGATTTCCNGCNATATCGGTTGCTCGAACATTTGAATAATATTTGATATCGCNGACTAAAGCTAAATCATCAAAAACNTATACAGAATCTTTACCAACATTAACCCAAGTAGCGAAGTTATCACTACCAACAGAAGTTCCAAGCGATACCTCATAATAATCAATTCCAGAAAGGTCTGTAAACCCGGTCCAGCTTACCGGCAATGTAAGCCTTACCCAATCTAGATCTTGATCATATCCTTCTGAAACTTGACCGATCGCAGGTGCGCCGCTATCAAAAAACCACCTAAATGACTTATCAACTATATTCATATTTCCTGAAGCATCGGTAAAGGTTGAACCAAGCACCTTAATAACAATACGACTATTTTCATTTGGAGTAAAAGTAGCGGTATAAATAGTTGGTGAAACTTCTAAAAAATTATTGATCAGGCCACCCATGGCAGTAATATCATCTGCAACAAAACCTGTTGATGATTCTGATGAGTTAAAGGTTAAGAATAATAATTCATCTGGCGTGGCAGTACCAGTAATGACTTTTTCACCTGTGCTATTAACTGCTGTAATAGTCATTGTAGGACCAGTTCCATCATAAGTCCATTTAAATTGTACTGATGTTAAATTCTTATTTCCAGAAAAATCATCAAATGTATTTGCTGCNATNCNGATTATNGTTTCACCATCTTGATCGGGGGTAAAAGATGCGGTATATATTCTTTTTGAGGAAGCGGTAAAATTAGTGATTGACCCGCCGGTGAGTGAAATATCTTCTAGATCAAAACTGGAAACATCTTCAGTGATTGCAAAGGTGAGAAATAGATTTTTATCATTGGTAACGCTACCATCTGCAATTTTAATATTATTTTCATTGACTACAGCGATCTTTATTTCAGGTGCGGTTCCATCGTATATCCAGCTAAACTCTTCGCTGGGTTTATTATTATTTCCATAAGCATCTGTAAAGGTATTTTCTTTTACGTGAATAGTTCTAAGTCCATCCCCGTTAGGAACTATTTTAGCAGTGTAGACGGTTGCTGAAGATGCGGTAAAGTTGCTAAGCTGACCACCTACAATAGTAATATCCTCAGCTGCAAAATCGGAGGTTGCTTTACTGGAAGTAAACGTAATCAATAAAGGGGTATCATTAGTAGTAGAGCCATTGGTAGCAACAGTACCTGATTCGTTAGCAGCAGTAATAATCATGATTGGTTCTTTACCATCATATGACCAGATGAACTGGTCGCTTGCTTGGTTATAATTACCTGGTGCATCGGTAAATTTGTTTGCCTCAACCTTGATTGTGCTACCACCCTCTGATGGCATAAAAATAACCTTGTAGACCGTTGATGATGTGCTGGAAAATGAAACAATCTCACCACCAGAGTATGTAATATCAGCGCTTTCAAAATTGCTAGTAGCCTCACTAGTGGTAAAGGTAAAGAACAATGAATCATCTTTGGTGGTTGATCCGCTCGTTATTTGTGTCCCACTACTATTCGTTGCAGCAACTGTAACGGTTGGGGAAATCTGATCGTAGGTCCAATTAAACTCAGTCGATGCAATATTGCCATTATTNCCNGCATCCGTAAATTTATTTGCCTTTACACTCACGGTTGTGGCTCCATCTGCAATGGGGTTAAATACTGCAGTATAGACCGTTGATGAGGTAGCGGTGAAATTGCTGATCCCACCACCTCGAGTGGTAACATCTTCCTCTGCGAAATTATTCGTGGCCTCAGATATAGTGAACGTTAGATTCAATTTTGTATCGTTGGTTATGTACCCATCACCAACATTTTCACCTTCTGCGTTGGCTGCTGTAATCGCGATGGTTGGAAAATCTCCATCATAGGTCCATGTAAATGCATTGGTAGAAACATTGCCGTTTCCTGCAGCATCGGTCATAGCATTTGCAGGAACAGTTACACTTATATTTCCAGATCCTGTTGGAGTGAGTTTTACTGTAGAAACTGTACTGCTCACCACAGTAAGGTCGCTTAAAGAACCGCCTCCAGAAATATTAATTTCATCTATCTGTAGTCCGGTCACAGCTTCGTTTGCAGTAAGCGTTAAGATCAATTGGGAATCATTTGTGGTCGCACCACTTGCAGTATTAGTGCCACTGCTATTTACTGCGGNTAGCGTAGCGGTTGGGCTAACATTATCATAGGTCCAATTAAACTGGGTAGCTGCTATGTTACTATTACCGGCGTTATCAGTGAATTTATTGGCAGCCACATTGATCGAAGTCGCACCATTAGCGCTTGGCGTAAAACTTACAAGATAAACAGTAGGTGAAGACGTTATAAAAGCACTACCTAGCGTTCCACCAGAAACAGTGATATCACTGACAGTAAAGTTTGAGGTAGCCTCAGATGAGGTAAAGATTAAAAGTATTGATTTGTTATTAGTGGTAGATCCATCTTGAACCGGGTTAGACCCATCGCTTGCAGTGATTACCATAGAGGGAGCTGCAGGATCAGACAGCCATGTAAACTGACTTGCAGCAGAATTATTATTTCCTGCGGCATCGGTGAATTTATTTTGAGCCACATTGATCAAAGTTGTGCCACCACTAGAGGCGGTAATAGTTGCGGTATACACTATGGGAGAAGTGGCAGTAAAATTACTAACCGTCCCTCCTGTTACAGTAATATCTTCGACCGCAAAGTTAGAGGTAGCCTCATTAGCGGTNAAGGTAAACGTTAGGGCTTGGTCATTGGTCGTAGAGCCACTANNTATTGCTGTACCGCTACTATTAGCAGCGCTGATCGTCATGGTGGGTACTGTGGTATCAACCACTAAATCTTTATTGGAAGATAAGGAATTTGCGCTACTAGATTGTGGCAATGTGTTTAAATCTGCATCATTTCCCGCTACATCTTTTATGGTTCCTCCATTCAAAGTCAGCGCGATAACATCTAGATCGCTACTACTATTTCCATCAGCGACAACGTAGGTCCAAGTCAAGATAGGACCACCGCTACCGCTGGTATAATTGACGCCCTGATCGGAGGAGCCTGTTTCTAAAGTAAGACGCGGTCTACCGGTACCATCTTCTTGGAACAAATTAGAATTGACAAAGACATTTTCGCTGAAAGAAATCGTGATCGTAATCGCATCGCCTGCCTTGTATGATCCATTATCAGTGGTTGAGGATACAGAAGTGATCGTTGGAGGGGTATTATCCGGTATTGGTGTCAGTTTAAATANGCGGACATGCCCAGCACTGTTATCACTACCATCATTACTAAGTGCACCAATCGCTACCCGGTCACCTGCAGAATTCATCGAAACTGATTGGCCAGATCTATCTTGTGTTGCTTCGCCGTCAATATCACTATTTAGCAAGTTCCAGGCGTTATTAGAATATTTATAGACACGAACGTGACCTGCNTCAGCGCCATTACCATCATTATTAGTTGCACCAATCGCTACCCGGTCACCTGCAGAATTCATTGAAACACTAATGCCTGAAAAGTCGCCAGCTGCTTCGCCNTCAATATNCGAGCCAAGTTGGGTCCAAGCATTACTGGTATATTCGTAGATACGAACGTGACCTGCGTCAGCGCCATTGCCATCATTACCAGCAGCACCAATCGCTACCCGGTCACCCGCTGCATTCATTGAAACACTAATGCCTGACAAGTCATTAGCTGTTTCACCGTCAATATCAGTACCTCGTTGAATAGCAATGGGGTGTAATGTTACGGTATTATTAGTTTCGTTGGTAGAAGCTGCCTGTACTCCTGCTTTATCGTAAATGCTGTTAACCGCTGGATCTACCATCAAAATATCGGTGCCATCAGGTACTTCAGAAAGGCCGATGCCAAGCGTATACACGTTTCCACTATTAGAAATACTTGTTGGTGTACTGCTAGAAAGTTCTGCGGTACCACCGCTAATTGAAAATGTAAAGTCTGAAGCTTCTAAATCACCTATACCTAAATAGGAATTATAGACCGCTTCGCTCATCGTTACATCGATCGTAGCATTATTTGCTGCGAGAGCTACGCTGGAAATCGTAGGAACTCCTGTATCCACGATCAATATTTTATTTGCACCAAGCGAACCGGTTCCGCCAGGCTCAGGAAGATATAGTACTGCATTAATATTGTTATCGTTCTTGATTGCACCACCATTTAATGAAAGTGCATCGTTCGATTTATAATCTAGGTCAATAGTATTATGACCTGGAGCGACCGTATAATTAAACGTTAAGGTACTAGATCCAGATCCAGATGTATAGTTCACCACAGCATCTGATAATCCTGTTTCTAAAGTAAGTTGTGGTGTTCCAGTAACAATTACTGATTCTGAAAAAGTTAGGATAATTGGTATTTGATCGCCCTCATCAAATACACCATCAGAAATATTGGAAGTTACATTGGTAATCTCTGGACCAATTGTATAGGAAATAATAACTTGTCCATGACCGGATCTTACGCCCGCAGTACTGGTCTTATCTGATCCGTTGTTATAGGATCCGCCGCCGCCGCCTCCCCAGGTAGGAGGGATCATGAAACCTGTGTATATTCCTCCTCCAGCTCCACCAGAATATCCGCCGCCGCCGCCGCCGCCAGTACCAGCACCGTGGCCTCCTCCGCCGCCGCCAAATCCGCCCATAAGATTGGAAAAGCCAGGTGCTCCATCGCTGTCATTTATAAATGCTATTCCTTTACCATTCTCTCCATTATTTGGGTATCCTTGCGCTCCATCGCTGAAAAAGCCGCCGCCGCCGCCCGAACCCATTTGACCACCTGATGCGCCACCATTACCATCTACTCCACCAGCCATTACGTTTGATAGATTATCGAAACTTTGTCCGCCAGAGGTTTCAACTCTGCCGTGCTTATAGGTTTCGTTATCCGCGCTTGGCGCTGCGCCACCGCCACCGCCAGCGATCACCAAAATAGATGCATTGGTGTTATAAGGTGTTTTAACCACATATGTTCCACCGCCACCGCCGCCGCCAGCTACATTACCTTGTCCACCCATTTGACCAACTACTATTTTTATAATCTCACCTTTTTGAAGCGTAAAGCTTCCTTTTATATGAGCACCTTTTCCGGGTTGGTGATCCGTATCTCCATTATAATTTGTATTCCCTTTGTCAGGACCACCTTCTGCCCCAAAAGCCTCAATTGTATAGGTGGTTGTTTGAGGCACCGTCCATTCTTGAAAACCCAGCGTATTAATAGTTACCTTACCTTCAAGATTCGTACCTAAATATTCAGCATTTACCTCTGTTTGATTAGGGCCTTGAGTTCCTGTTATTCCTGCATTGGTAAAGGTATGCGTTGTTGCTTGTGAAAAAACAATATTTAAAAAAGTGAGCGAAATAAAAGCGGTGAACGCTAGTTTTTGATACATATTATTTTGCACTGATCACTCCCTCACCTAGGCTCTGTAATTCAATGTCATATCCATCTGTATCTAGCAACTGCGATTCATCGGATATCCTAATAGAAGCATCGCCATATCCACTCAAACGAAAAGTAATGATCGCAATATTGCCGGTACCAGATACTTTCTTTTCAGATCCCATAATCACAGAATAAATATCAAGCTGACCTGATCCATTGTCATCGTATACAAAAAGTGGGGGCTCAGCGCTTTCAAAGAATGAACCTTGGCTCACGCTTGAAACCTCTAACCGTGAATTATCATACAAAATCCGTGCGCGCATACTTGCAACATCCTCAACCTTTAGGGCATATAGCCTTACATCAACTTCTTCGCCAACACTCGAGGTATACTTATCTGGGCTGAATAAAAGCGCAGGTGGATCATTATACTCTGCATCTAAAATATTATCAAACACAGGATCGATCAGATCACAGGAAATAAACAAGGAACACAGTATTATGAATATGGAATTAATCGAGCGCAATGGATAACCTTAATTGTGGTTGATTGATAATTGGATCATAGCCCAAACCTAAGCTGGTTTTTTTACCAAGAGGTTCTGGTGTAATATCAATTAAATAAGCATCTATCATATTGACAACATGTATCGCTGCCGCTGCACGAAACATCGTTGTTAAGGCACTGTTTTTGCGGATCATAAGGTCCTCTGCCTCTAAAGTTTGCCCCTTATAGTACTGCAATAGATCTTCATCGGTTTCTAGCTTGTATTTTGTCCAATATATATCCACCTTATCATAGGCTCTTTTATAATCGAGGTAAGCTAAATAGCCCAACGAAAGCGTAACTAGTTCCGCGCTATAGAACGATAAGCCTCTGGCGTTTTGATCTAAATAATAATGCCCCCAACCTGGCACAACGCTAGCACGAGCTAGTGCTCCTAACGACGTTTTGACATTGGGTCTTCTAATTTTCTTTTTTGTTTTGCCTTTACGCTTCGCGATTAGTGATTCCGGAGGATCTTGTTCCATGACATCCCAAGCCATGATCTCCAGCTCCACAACCATCCCATCTACCGGTCCCTTATAATTGGCCTTGATAATCCGCTCTTCGCCCCCTGTTTCTACATCGGTCAATACGGCTTGTAATGCATAGCGTTCATTCTTCTTTTTAATTGATCCTGTAATAATATACTGCACCCCTAATGTATCACCAATCGCTGCTAACACACATTCTGGATCCTTACAGTTGGACATTGTATAGCCGGCAGATGTGATTTGAGATTTCACTACATCACGGTCAAACAGTATCGCTTTAGCCGTATTGCCAAGCTCGGCTGTGAATCGTTGGGTTAAAGTTTGCACTTCAAGCTCACTAATACCGGATTGTTCAAAATCAAAAATTGCCACCGTAATCACATTGGATTGCTGTGAGGCGGCTTGCGTGATAAAACACGCATAAACTATTATAATAAATTGCTTTACACTATAATGCATTATCCTAAGTTAATGAAAATCTAAAATAAAAGATTCTATTTTCTATTTTATCAGTTTTTATTGAATTGGGTGCATTGCAAATTTCTTATCATCAAAATATTTGATTCGATTTGGTATAGCTGTTTCAATCTTTGCTTTTAATTCAGGGGAGATACGATCGGACCGATAACGCACTGCAAGATAGGGCAAATAACTTTCTGCAATATCTTCCCTTAAAGGGTGATCTTTAGCATAATCTGAAATAAAATTACAATCTAATCGTTGAGCTAAAAGCCAATCTGGATCATTCGCGTGATACGCATCGAGCGAAGAATGGGCTCCTTCGTGCACCAGGGTCTCCTCCAAGATACCCTGTCTCTCGTAATATTCTAATGACCATTCGGGGTAGATTAAAAGGTTGTTATTACCACCACCAAAACTTTCAAATCCCTTATGAATCCATACGGTCTTAACATCTTTTCTAAGTTCAGTGGTTAATCTACCAATGACAGGGGCATATTTTTCAGCTTGGGTCTGTGCATTTTCAATCGATCCATATTCTGGATTGACCTGCACTTCAATTTCAAGGCCATCATTATAATTTGCACGAAAGAGATAAGGTTCGAGAGTTATCCATCCGCCTCCATCCCTTCTATCAAACATCGTGCGCGTTCCAGTTCCAGTATAACTTAAGCCAGTAAAGGTTGTTGGATCATCGGGCGTAATAATATCTGGATCAATAAAGATAGTCCCACTAAATGGAGGTGTGCTTGTTTCGAAATCACAATCCTCAGGGTTCTGATTATCTGATGGTTGCACTTGTGCTTGATCATCAGGATTTTCACATCCAATTGCAATCAATAACAATATAAGAGAGATATTTTTCTGCATTAGATAAAATTAAGGATACATTTATAAAGATGTTTATCTTATTTAATTACTTTAATAGTGATTATATTATTTTATGACTTCAATATTTAATACACATTTGTTTGCTGTTAATAGAGAAGATCACTTGGTTGAGTCTCAAGTTATTGAACAACTTAAACCTTCTAGGATGCTTACAATAGCAAGCGGTGGTTGCGTTCCTCTAAATTTGAAAACAATTTATCCAGATTTGCATCTATCAGTATTTGATATTAACCCGCATCAACTATCTCATATTCATAATAAAATAAAAGCGTTAAGAAATTCTGATCATGAAGCATTGAATATTGGTAAAAAAAATAATGCATCCTTAAATCAATCCGGGAAGTTTGATAAAATGTTTCAGGATCTGCGTGAAGCATTCATCAAATATATTTCGTCAAAAAATGAAATGAATCAGTTTTTTGATGTTAATACTACTGTAGAAAAAAGAGGTGCTATTCAAAGTAATTGGCAAAGTAATGAGGACATCGAAAAACCATTTGAAGAGGTTTTTAATGATATATCTATAAATAATATTTTTGGCGATGAAGCCACGAAGCATGGACAGCCAGGCTCGTATGTTAATTATATGAAAACAAAAATTGTAGATGGAATGTTTAGAAAAAATTCACATTTAAATCCTTTTTTGCAGCATATTTTTTTAGGGTACTATCAATCAAAGTTTGTTTTTCCTTATCTATCTTCAAATGGTGATCAAGATCTAGAATTTTTCGAAGGAGATATTTTTTCTATACACAACGTTTCTTCCTATGATATTGTAAGTCTTTCAAATATTTTTGATTGGAGTGAAAATGAATCGGTGGAAGAACATGCAGAATATCTTTCACAGCTTAAGAAGGGGTCTGCTGTCATACTAAGGCAATTAAACAATCATAAGGATTGGATCAAGATCTTTAGCAAATATTTTGTTGAAGATGAGTCATTTGATTCGCACTGGCAAATGCATGATAGAAGTCTATTCTATGATCATATTAAGTTATTTATACGCAAATGAAATATGAATTTGATATTTTTTCCCCGGAAGAGATGGGTAAATATATTCGCGACTTCAAATCGCTTGAAGAAACAATTGAATATCCATTGGAAGATGGTCTTGGAAATTTTAGAATTATTCATGGTGATAATTATCATACGTTTTTTACGCAACAAGGTTTTAAAACCAGGTTTGTAGCAATAAAATATGAGCATAAGGTGATAGGAACCGTTGCAGGAGTTTGGAAGCCAATTAAAATAAGAAATAAGGACTATACAGGTTTTTATATTTCTGATCTAAAAATTGACATCGCGCATCGAAAAAAGAATATCCTAACAAAACTTCTTTGGTATCTTATTAAACGCTGGCCTTTTAATTCAGACTATCAAGGTTGGCATTTCAACTATTTTTGCACTATGCTAAGAGATGGAAAAGGAGTAGATAAATCGTTCAAAGGTTTTAATCCTACAAAATTACCTTCACGTTCAGCCACCATGAATATCTATATGGTAGACCCAAGCTCCCTTCAGTCTTTAGACCTCAATTCCTTGCCTGAAAATGAAAATACTCATTCGGTAAATCTAAGTCCTTTTCGTCAAGAGTTGGTTTTATGGAATGACGGTATAAAAGATATTCACTCCACAACTGACAACTCGATTATGCAATTGGGGCATCTACACCCACAATTACTAACTAAGCAATTTTCATCTAAACTGGATCAATGTATTTCAGAAATAAAAAATAAAGATAATGGATTAGCATGCTTTGCAGTTGATGATCGAGAAACAAAAAAAATTAATTGGCTTCATTCAAGCGGAATAACAACAAATACGCAATGTAATATTTTTTCTTTTTCACCATTTGCACCTTCGCTAAAAAAGAGCGATATTTTATTTATTTCCACTGGTGAGATTTAAATGAATTCATATATAAATCAATTAAAGGANAGCACNCCAATAANNTCTCANAGNTATTTCTCAGACTTACTTGATGGTTCAATGTCTTTTGAATTGTTTAAAAGTTCTCAAACCAACTTTTATAGTGCAGTTTGTTATTTTTCCCGTCCTATGTTTTTACTTTGCTCTAGAATGGAAAATTATGCAGATAGATTAACTATATTAGAAAATATATTAGATGAACATGGAAATGGAGATATCAAAGAATCCCATGCTGAAACATATAAAAATTATTTATTAAATCTTGGTGTAAAAGAAAAAGANATTAATGAAACATTGAGCCATTCAGCGGTTTCTAATTTTTATTCAATTATTGAGGATACTATCAAAGGTGATAGTATTGAAACGGCTATAGCAATGTTTGGTATTATAGAAGATCGATATACTGAAATTTCAGCAACAATAGCTACGTCATTAGTTAAAAATAATTGGCTGAGTGAGGATCAGCTCACCCACTATAAAACTCATAAAGAATTAGATATTTATCATGCAGAGCTATTCTACAAATTAGTACGACCTAAATGGGTAGAAGAAACAAGCAGAGAGAATATTATAAAAGGAATAAAACTTGGGAATGCAATAATTTTTGATATGTTCAACAATCTTCTAGAGGTGGATTAAATAATTAATTTACTGAATTTCACCATCTCTTAGTTTTTCAAAAAAAGCCGCAAATTCTGGATCAAAATCCTCTTTTCTTTCTTTCCATATCTCAAGCTGAATAGGGGTTCTATAAAATGACATTCCGATACGGTCAAAGGCTTCTTCAGTCAAAAATCCATTTTTATATTGAAGGTAAATATTTTCAACACGGCGATAACCAAGCATCGAATACAACCAAAATTGCAGATATTCTGTATCGGTTAGTTCGCTTTTTTTCAGNCCTTGATACGACCGACTCATTATTGATGCAATCTTATCATTTTCTACACCTATCTTATACATTTCGGATATCTGGTATGAGATATCTTGCTGCGTAGCNCCNCGAACTGCAGAGGTATTTTGATTGATCTCTAATCCAACAAAAACTAAAGATCCAATTACGCTTAATAACCCTATTATTTCTACTACTATTCTATTATTCATTATCACCTTTCAAATAAAGAATAAAATATTTTATCGAAGTTACATATTTTTGATAAAACAAAAGCCCCTCAATAAAGAAGGGCTTTATGTCTACAAATGAGGGTTATCCTCAAGTCGGGGTGGAGAGATTCGAACTCCCGACCCCCTGCTCCCAAAGTATGGGTNANTTNAGNGTTTTACCCTCNNTAAAGTACTCTAAAATATTTTGGTGTGTCCACTTTTGATTTTTTTGAGGTATTTCTACCCTCTTGAAAGTATTCTTCAGGCGTAGGGAAATGACTCTTGAGTTTCTTTAATGGGAGCTCAGCATATATCTCGGTTGTATTGATACTTCTATGTCCCATCTTAGATTGAATCATTGCCATTGGAACTCCCATAACCACCTGTCTTACAGCAAATGTATGCCGTAATGAATGGAAATGTTTGGTCTCTGAATCCAAGGATTGTGGCAATTATTATTTTCCAAACCATTATAATCTTGCATAATTAAGGATTATTAGTTCCAGCCTACCTAATCTCAATCATTGCAATTATCAAAAATTTTATTCAATGTTAAAATTTTACATTTGAGGCAATAAAGGACTAGGACACCTTGCTAGATATCTTCCAACCCATTCTTTTGCAAAAATTTTATATAAATATTGTATTCTTTTGGATAAGATTTTTTTAACCAGTATAGATCTTCTTTGCTATTCCCAACCCAAGGGCTATCAAGATTATATTTGTCATAATTTTTTAATTTAGAATTGGTTTTATAGATTATTGCGAAATGATTTTCAAAAACTTTTTCAGAAGCTATTTCTGTAATTTGATTATAATATTTATCAAGATCATTCATTCCTGATTTATAATAAACAATCCATTGATTATCTTTGGACAAACTCTTCAAATAGTTAGCAATATCATTTTTCGTTGTAGCGAATATTAGTTGTCTATATTGAAATGCCGAGGATCTAAACTTTCGATTAGTTCTTATTTTAACTATTTGTGAATTATGAGATAAAGACTTCTTATTTATTAAATCTATAAGCATTGTCTCATTGGGCTCATGATTATAATTGCGATACTTGTAATTCAAATGGGTATAAAATGCAACAGCATTATCGAAATATCCACCAACATAAAGTATACTATTTTCTGGAATATTATTATTTATCCATTTCGAAATAACTTTTATATCTTTAGAAAATCTGCCACCAGAAATTAACGTCGTTCCAGTTCTTATTTTTTTTATTTTTAATAATAAGATATTTTGTAATTGAGAAAACTGGATGGTTCCAATAATAGAGATTGGAATTATTATAAAAAGTAATTTTCTAAAAATATTATTATAATTTTTTAGAAATTTTGTTTTATTAAATAAGAGATTTTTGAAATCAATATTGAACTCATTTGACCTGAAAATTAATTGTAAGCTTCTCAAAATGGATATATAAGATAAAAGGAAAAACAAAATTATATGTCTTTCAGTAATAAAATTATAACTAACACCAAATAAAAAAAGAATTGGCAAGGTAGGTAATATCATTGCTAAAAGAATTCTATCTTTATTCCTATTTTTTTTTATTGATGACCACAAGATTATCCCCCAAGAAGTAAGCATAACTGGAAAAAGCTGAAATTTCTCACCCCCATGGGATATTATGCCGCTAAAACCTTTTAATATTTTCAGAACAAAATCAATTAATTTTGGACTATCACTTAAAGCTCTTTCAAAACCACCAGGTTGTAGTGCTCCAATTAACTCCCAATAACTTTCACCTAATATGTTTAAATAGTAAAGGCTTAATGAACTAACAATTATAATACTAGTATAAAAAGATAAACAATTTTTCAAATATATTTTATGTTGAGTACCAGGTAGTAAAAAGAAATATACTATTGGGTATGTTATATAAATCCAGGATGTTTCACGCGTAAAACATGCTAGTGCCATTGAAAAACCAGAAATCCAAAAATAAATATTCTGTTTTTTTAACCAGCCAATATTAAAAATTGTATATGAACTAAGTACAAAAAGCGCTTCTAAAAAATTTATATCTATGTGTCTACCTAAAACCAAAAATGTTGGTGTACTAATGATAAGTATACATGAAAAAAAGGCGACCCACTTTCCAAATATTGTACTAGCCGACCAAAACAAAGCACAAATAGTTAGAATAAAAATAAATTGTGTCATCAAATAGGCGCTATCTGGACTAACTTCGCCGATTTTAAATGATAATGCCAAAAGAAAAGGATATATAAAACGACTATGATAATAACTTACAGTTTCAGCTTTCTCAGGATTAGCTAGTTTCTGAGCTGAAACAAGATATTTTCCACCATTATTTGAAATTATATATGAATAGTTTTTATGATGAAAAAAATTTGATAATACAAGCAAAAAAATGATGAAGCCCAAAAGAGCATTTCTATTAAAAATTTTCATTATTTTTTTAACTATTTATATTAGCATGATTAATAAGCTCTTTTAAGGTAGGCAGAGGTTTTGCAATAACAGCAATTTGATAAGAAAATAAGCGCTTGTTTACCATTATTAATATTTTATTAATTATTAATAAAAATTTAGAAAACCAATTATTTCCAAAAATCAAAGGAAATGGAAAAGGTATACCCTGTAGTTTTTCTATTGAAAATTTAGAATATTTTAAAGTTTTTTTGAGAGAGCTAAATGTAAACAATCTTTTATGGTCGCGATCTAGAATACCTTTTTTAGCATAATTAAACTTCCCAAAAAGCAATGCTAATCTCAAATGGATAAAAGCAATATTCCCAGTTGTAATTATTATATCAGGATTATAGTGACAAAATCTGTTTCTGATTTTAGCTAAAAATTCTTCAGGGTTCGATAAATGTTCTATGATATCAAGCATTAATATCGTATTCAATTCTGGCTCGTCATATTCTATAGAATTTTCTTTAAGTAATTCAACATCTACATTCTGAATATTTTTATAAAAACTCCTCAATTTGTTTTGTGAAAATTTATCTATCCCATAAACAATGCATGAATTTTTACACAGTTTTTTTGCCACAAATCCAGATCCGCATCCTATATCTAGTACAAAAGACTCTTTGTTTACATTGTCTATTGCAAATTTATGACTACTGGGGAACTCGACCTTTGTAGTATAATTATTATTATTTTCACCATGTTCAAATCTTGGATCATAATATAATTTTGTCTTTCTTCGAATTGAGAACAAAATAGTAGTTTTTATTATTTTATAGGCATACTTCATCCCGTTAACATAAGATATTTCATTACCATAGTATGTGGGAATAGGTAGTTCTTTAATTCTGAATTTGGTGTTTAATATCTGCAAAATAATTTCAGTGTCAAAGTCAAAATCATTAGAATTATGTTGAAATGGTATGCTCTTAAGCATTTTTGTACTGTAAATCCTGTATCCTGAATGGAATTCAGATAGATTGGTACTCAATATTTTATTTTGTATTTTTGTTAATATCTGATTTCCTATAAACTTGTATAGAGGCATGCCTCCCTTGAGAGCATTTTTTTTGCTAATCATTCTTGAACCAAAGACGGCATCTGACTCGCCATTTATAATAGGGTCAACTAGTTGTGGAATATACTCAGGCGCATATTGTCCGTCACCATGAAGAAGAATAACGATATCAAAATTTTTCATTATAGCGTATGTGTAGCCAATTTTTTGATTTCCACCATAGCCCTGATTTTTAGGATTTTTAATTATTTTAATAGGAATTTTTTTATTTTGATTTATATATTTTTTACTAACATTAATTATATCATCCTGGGAAGCGTCATCGCTAATTAATATTTTTATACGATGTTTTTTGCTAAAAATAAATGATTTAGGAATACGCTCTAACAATGATTCTATATGAGATTCTGCATTGTAAGTCACAATTAAAATCAAGATCTTAGTTTGTTTCTTTTTATTCATATAGCTTTTGGATCATTTTACCTAACAGTAAAACAATAAATCTTTGTAACTGGGGAGCTGATAATCTACAAAATGAGGTATTTAATAAAAAAATTAAAAAGTGTTTTTTAAATTTCGCTTTTAAGTATCCATTTTTAAAAAATGTTTTTGATTAAATTTTTTAGTTGAGTTGGTTTTTTTCTGTGCGTGATTCCGTGAGCTTTTTAATTATATAAATCCATACATACAAGAGTTGTGATGAACCGATAAGGGGCTGTGTCCACTATTTGTATATCTGGTATTAAAGCTGAGTAGTTCTGATAAAACAAAAAGCCTCTCGGTTAAAAGAGGCTTATCGTCTGATTTTAGAGGTCTCCCTCGTGTCGGGGTGGAGAGATTCGAACTCCCGACCCCCTGCTCCCAAAGTA
>PBCB01000011.1 GCA_002717765.1 Fidelibacterota bacterium
TAACTTGGTATGGAAAAACATTGAAGAATTTTGACTCCGATAAAGATGGAATGTGCCAGTGGGCCCCTGGAGGAAACTTTGCTATTAAAACAGAAAGGTTTAAAGAAATAGGTGGATTTGATGAAAATTATTTGGGAAATGCCATACTAGAAGATGGAGATTTTGGATTTAACATTATGAGCCATGGCGGTTCTGTATTTTATTCCTCTAAACCTATTATGGAGCATTTGAGAGCTCCAACAGGAGGGACGCGAAAAGAGTCGGCTTCGAAAGGGATGTTTTATAGAGCGCACAATACAGTTTATTTTCTACGTAAACATAAAATGCGATTAAGAATTTTTCCTGCCCTAGGGTATCTATTAGCGGTAGCCATTAAGGATTTGATTCAACGTAAGCATGGCATTTTTGCAATTTTCTGGATAAACACAGGGTTTATTAAAGGATTATTTACTAAAACAAAATGAATACAGCTCAAAAAATAGCAAAAGAATCAATTATTTCATTTTCAGGAATATTCTACGGAAGCATTAATCGTTATTTATATTCAGCTTTATTGGCTCGCTGGATTGGCCCTGAGTATTTGGGAATTTATTCAATGGCTAATGCAATAATGCTAATTAGCGAAGTTTTATCAAAGATGGGTATGGAAACTGGTGTTATGCGGTTTGTCAGTCGCCTTGATCCTGATAAAGATAATGATAAGATTTCAGAAATTATTGCTTCAGCTATCAAGATGTGTGCCTTCTTTTCTTTATTTTTCACGATAATGTTAATTTCCTGCTCTTACTATATAGTTTCCAATATTCTTTCTGAGCAATCTCTAATGGTAAGTGTTCTGATCGTATTTGCAATTTCTATACCATTCAATGCTTCTACGCTTGTTGCAGCCGCTGCCACTCAAGGATATAAAAAACTAAAGTATAAGTCTATTGTGACGCAATTTATTAATCCAACTATCCTATTAGTATCAATGATAATTTGTTATTGGTTTTTCTCTCCAGAATCAGCTCTGATGTTTCCAATGTTAATAACTGGGATTGTTGGATGCATTGCAATGTTTCAGCCGCTCAAATATTTATCAGGTATTAAGCCACAACAAATCATTAGAACAAAATTTAATTACGATCTTCTAAATTTTTCATATCCATTTATGTTTGTAATTATTCTACAAACATTTATGCATTGGATGGATATACTAATGTTAGGATATTTTACCAATGCGAGCACTGTTGGGTTGTATCATCCAGCTGCAAGGACGGCAGGTTTATTGCAGGCCTTATTAATATCATTTATTAGTATTTATGCACCAATGATTTCACAGTTTCATAGTGAAAAAAATATATTAAAAATGAATCAGACTTATAAGATGGTTAGTAGGTGGCTATTGGTATTTTCAATTCCTATTTCAATTATGTTCATACTTTTTCCTGAAAACATTTTGTCACTTTTTGGAAAAGAATATATTTCAAGCGCAAATGTTTTGATTATTCTTACAATTTCAACATTACTACAGGCTATATTTGGCGCTGCCTCTCCAACGCTTGGAATGTCAGGTTTTACGCGGCTTGTTCTTATTAATACCTGTGTAGCATTTATTTTAAATCTTGGTTTAAACTATACCTTAATTCCACTATATGGCATCAATGGAGCTGCTTATGCCACATTGATTACTTTAACAATAGTTGGATTTATTCGAGCTACCCAAGTTCGTATTTTTCTCAAAATGAATCTTTTTTCCATTAAAATGCTTAAGCCACTTGCAGCTGGAGTAGCCACTTATTTTTTTACTATTAACCTAAAACACGTATTAGAGAATTATAGTTTTTTTGCAGAGCTAATGATTGCCCTGCCTTGCTCTATGTTGATTTATGGTATATTGATTTGGCTCATGAGGCTTGATGAGGAAGATAAAAGTTTTATTAGTAGTTTTGGAATCATTAAAAAAGGATTAAAAAGAAACAAATGACTTTTAATTGGAAAAATATATTCTTTTTATCATCAATCGGGTTTTTGATTCTTGTGATTTTCTTATTTGAGCCAATTATTTTTGGAGGAAAGATCTTTGGTTCGCCAGATAGCCTTAGTCCTAGATCTGTTGCGATGGCACTTAATGATGCTTCTAATGAATTAGGGCAATATCCACAATGGCAGCCATGGGTATTTAGTGGCATGCCTACCGCTGAGGCATTTTCATATTTATCTAAACTCTATTTCCCCGAATATTTTTTCAAATTATTTTCCTTTTCAGGTGCCTTTATTCAACTTCTTCATCTAGTGTTTGCTGGGCTAGGTTGTATGTTTTTATTAAAGCAATTTCGATGTTCAAATGTTGCTTCATTTATGGGTTCTGTTGCGTTTATGATTACACCATACATGATTACAATGATTGTTTTTGGACATGGTAGCCAGTTAATGACAGCAGCNTATATACCATGGGCGGTTTGGCTTTCCGTTAGATTNTGGTCATCGCCAACCCTGATNAATAGCAGTTTTCTTGCNATTGTATTAGGTTTTCAGCTCCAGCGTGCCCATGCTCAAGTCGCTTACTATACTTGGCTATTAATTGGATTATATTTTATGATNATGCTCATTGATCAAATGAAAAAGAAAAATGATAGCAAGCTTATTATAAGAAAACTATCCCTTGTTTTACTTGCATGTCTTTTGGGAATTGGTATTTCATCATTGATTTATCTTCCCGCGATAGAATATGCTCCTTATTCTGTNAGAGGTGGNTCTTCTACGGGTGGATCTGATTATAGCTATGCGACCGGTTGGTCATTTCATCCAGTAGAAATGTTAACATTTCTTATCCCTTCNGCATTTGGTTTTGGNGGTCNGGTTTATTGGGGNTATATGCCTTTTACAGATTACCCAAATTATATGGGGATTATCATTTTTTCNTTAGCCTTGATTGGTATAGTTTATAAAAAAGGTGTACTTAAATGGTATCTATTNTCNGCTACTTTGATAGCANTGTTTATCTCTTTTGGAAGACACTTTAGTCCGATTTATGATCTATTTTTTAATTTCTTTCCTTTTTTCAATAAATTTAGAGTCCCTCATATGATTCTCATTTTAGTTCAATTTAATATAGCAATATTAGCAGCATTTGGTCTTGATAAAATTATTGAATTAAAGAAAGNCATTATGCCAAAATGGTTTTATCCTAGCATTGNTCCATTTGGTTTAATTTTCTTGATTATGATTTTTGCTTCATCTAGCCTTGAAGGTTTAGTTAAAGGTTATTTTTCTATGCCTTCAGTTCGNGANCCATCTCAGGNTCAAATGATTAATGCACTACGTTGGGATNTATGGTTGAAAGATGCTTGGCTAATGTTATTATTCATGGGATCATTTTTTACGCTTATTTGGGCTTGGTGTAATAGCAAAATTGCAAAAAATACTTTTACTGCANNCATTATTATTCTAGCAACGCTAGATATTATTATNGTGAATCATAAAATAATTAAGCCAGATAGAATGAGTGGAAGAGGATCGCAGTTAATATCGAANAGGTTTGTTAAAGAATATTACCGTCCAGATGAAATTGTAAATTATCTTTCTCAGGATAAGGATAAGTTTAGGATTTATCCTACTGGTCAACTTTTTGGAGATTCACGTTTTGCTGCATTTGGCTTAGAATCTATTGGAGGTTATCATCCTGCGAAGCTAAAAGTATACAATGATTTTTTACAAAACACACAAAATGCTGGAGTTTTTCCTGTATTAAGAATGCTTAATGCTAAGTATTTAATTCTACCCGATGCCCAGCAGATTGGTCATCCAAAATTAACATTAGTAAAAAGAGGATCTCTGCGCTTGTCTAGGGGTGAGCTGCCAACAGCTATTTACGAATTAAATGATTTTTTACCACGAGCTTGGTTTGTCAAGANTATCGAAACGNTTAGNCATTCTGATATTTGGNAGAGAATAACTGATCCAGCATTCAATCCAAAAGAAAAAGCATATACTTTTGAATCAGTTGATGCTTCGATAAGTGAAATTGGAACAGTTAAATCAATTGAGCAGTCCATTCACCAAACAACGATTATAACTGAATCCAGCGAAGATCAATTTTTAGTATTAAGTGAGATTTTCTATCCAATAAGATGGAAGGCTTTTATAGATAATGAACCCATCAAAACATTTCAAGTCAATGGNTTGCTTCGAGGAGTGATCGTACCAAAAGGTAGCCAAACAATTCATTTTATTTATGATAAATCATCATACAAACTTGGGCTTGGAATTTCTATATTTAGTTTATTTATATCCCTAGGCTTAATTGGCTTTAGTTATTACCGGCAAAGAATAAAATGATTAGTTATACTGCTGGTACAAGAATAAAGATTGGACTACTTTTTTTTGCTTTAACGTTAGTAGCGGCAACAATTTTCTATTCAAATTCAATTGTTGGTGAATTGAGAAATGATAATAGACAAATAGTNACAGTCTATTCACGGATCATTGCCAAAACAATTAATGAAGAAACTGATGCTAATCTGGGATTTGTTTTTGATGAAATAATTAAAAAGGTACAATTTCCAATTATTTATACCGATGCATCAAATAACCCATTGTATTATAGAAATTTAGATCAAGGTTTAGATAAACAAGCTTTACTAGAGCTTGTTAAATCAATGGATAAGGACAATGATGCAATATCAATTAAATATAATGACCCCCAATCGAGCCAATCAACTATATTGGGATATTTGCATTATGGAGATTCATTCCTCATTCAACAATTGCAATGGTTGCCCTATTTAGAAATTGTTATGGTATCTATTTTCATTCTTATTGGATTTATAGGGTTTAATTCAATTCGAGAAAATGAAAAGCGTCAAATATGGGTAGGAATGGCTAGGGAAACAGCCCATCAGCTCAGTACGCCAATTTCAGCATTGATTGGATGGATCGAAAGAATTGAATCTCATCCAGGCGAAACATTAAAAACAGCTGAGGAGATGAAATCAGATATGGTTAGGCTTGAGCACATAGCAGAACGCTTTAGCCAAATGGGTACTGAATCCCCGCTAAAAAAAATATCAATGACTGATTTAATTGATTACCAAGCGCAATATTTAAGAAAAAGAATTCCTTCGCTTGGAAAAGATACAGAATTAAATGTTTCAATAGATGATGAAATCTTTATCATGGGTAATGAAGTTTTGCTTGGATGGGCTATTGAAAATTTAATTAGGAATGGTATTGATTCAATTAAATCCTCGAAGGGTAAGGTAGCTATTACTGTAAAAAAAGAAGGTAATTATGCTTGTATTGACATCGCTGATAATGGAGCAGGTATTAGTAAAAAAGATTGGAATAATATTTTTAGTCCTGGCTATAGCTCTAAGAAAAGAGGGTGGGGCTTGGGATTATCATTGGTGAAAAGGATAATTAATGAAATTCACAGAGGGAAAATTATGGTAATTTCAAGCACTATAGGAGAGGGCACAACGTTTCAAATAAAATTAGAATATCAAAGATAGTATATTTTATTCTTTGATTTATGGCTAATTTTTAGAGAGAAATTGGAGTTATAATTGAAATTATTATTATTTATTCAATCCGCTCAAGGGGCAGGAATAATGGCTTATTTCCCCTTTATCCTGATCTTAGCGATTATGTATTTTTTGATGATACGGCCTCAAGCGAAGCGTCAAAAAGAAAAACAAGAAATGATTCATGCATTAAAGAAGGGTGACAAGGTTATTACGATTGGAGGAATTCATGGTACGGTAGCTGGTTTTAAAGGTAAAGAAGGAAAAGCCATTCTGCTTCAGGTGGATTCTAATACTAAAATAACAATAAATCGTGCATCGGTTTCTAGTCTTGCAAACAAAGATGATGCAAGTCAGAATGAAATAATTGAGGAAAATTCATAATGGCCCTTAGAAATGTTGAGCACTATGGAAATTCCATTCTAAGAAAAAAATGTGAAACCATTAATAAATTTGATGATTTAGATAAACTTATTAATGATATGTTTGATACTATGTATGAAGAGAACGGTATTGGATTAGCAGCAAATCAAATAGGTGTAGATTTGCAATTATTTATTGTAGATATTTCTGATATTGATGAAGAAGGTGAATCTATTCATGTATTCACCAATGCTGAAATTATCAATTCGGAAGGAGATTCGTGGCTAAATGAAGGTTGTTTATCGGTCCCAGGTGTTCGTTTGGATGTAAAAAGACCAAGCATAGTTACCCTGAAATACCAAGATAGAAACGGAGATGCATTTACAAAAAAATTTGATGGACTTTTAGCTCGAGTTATACAGCATGAAGTAGACCATCTTAATGGAAATCTGATTATAGATCGCGTATCAAAAGCTGATAAAATTGGCATAGGTAAAGACTTAAAATCGATTAAAGAAAATTCATTAAGAACAATGGAATCCAGAAAGACTTCCGCTTTATAGTTTTTTTGATATACCATTTCCTATTGTTAGGTAAAAGATGAAGATTATTTTTATGGGCAATCCTAGCTTTGCCTGTCCATCACTTAGAGCTATTGCTAACTCAAGTCATGATTTAGTTGGTGTTATAAGCAATCCTCCAAAAAGAATGAAAAGATCGATGGCTCTTCATTATACACCCTTGGGTAAGCTTGCAAATGATCTTAATCAAAATTTATTTACAATAGATAATCTTTCTGATCCCAACCTAGAGTCTTGGATAAAAAAATTAAAACCAGATATTATTATCGTTGTTGCCTTTAAGTATTTACCGGATTCTATAATTAATATTCCAAAAATGGGAGCAATCAATCTGCATGCATCATTGCTGCCGAAATATAGAGGCGCAGCTCCAATTCAACATGCTATCATGAACAATGATAAAGTGACAGGAAATACAACTTTCTTTATTCAACCAAAAATTGATACTGGAAACATTATTCTACAGCACAAGATTCAAATTGATGATGATGATAATTTTGAAAGTCTTTCGGAAAAAATGTCTTTAAGCGGTGCAGATTTATTACTTAAATCCTTAGATAAAATTAATAGCCCTAGCTTTATATCATTAAAACAAGATAACCAAAAAGCAACTTTTGCTCCTAAAATTGATAAAGATAAGTGTAAGATTAATTGGAATGAATCAGCGCAAAAGATTCATTCAAAAATAAAAGCGCTATGTCCTATACCTGGGGCATACACATTATATAATAATAAAAGATTGAAAATATTTGANACTAGAATAGTCACAGATTCATCAATAGATATATCGGGTTCTATAAATCATATAAATAATCGAATATTAATATCATGCTCTGACTATAACCTTGAGTTGAAAAATGTTCAATACGAGGGAAAGAAAAGTATGTCAGCAATTGATTGGGCTAGAGGAATAAAGATTGANACTGGAAATAAATTTGACTAAAGAAAATAGCTCAAGACTNCATGCATTTAATATTATTTGGGAATTNGAGTCTTCAAAAAATCAACTAAAATCTATTAGGCGTAAATATTTTAAACTAAATAATACTTCTATTGATGAGCGTAACCGATCAATGGTTTTAACCAATGAGGTAGTACGATGGCAGAGAAGNATAGATACATGGATTTCATTGTCCTTAGATAAGCCAATTAAGAAATTGCACCCTAAAGTTTTATGTATTTTACGTATGGGTTATTATGAATATGTAATGGATGACTCTGTGCCACCTCATGCGGCTGTNGACTCATGGGTAGAGCTATCAAAAAAGATTGTNAATAAAAAACTTTCTGGATTAATCAATGCNGTGCTTAGGAAGGCAAGTTATATTGATAAGCAAACCCCAATAAAAAATCAGAATATTTCCTCTTGGAGCTCATTTCCAGATTGGATGACAAGCAATTGGATTGATCGCTTTGGAGAAACAAAAACAAAAGAATTATTTAGTTATTTNAATAATAANCATGGGACAGATATAAGATTGAATATTCCAATTGATGAAATAAAGCAGAAACTCGCAAGTGAAGATATTAAATGGTCTTTCAGTCCAAATTCAAAAAATTTTATAAGAATTAAATCAGGACTTAGAAAGATATTATCAGATGAAATTCATATTAAGGGAAAAGTTTTCGTTCAAGATAGAGCAGCTGGTGCCGCTGTAGAGCTTCTAAATCCGCAGCCTGGTGAAACTNTTCTTGATGTGTGTGCAGCACCTGGTACAAAATCAATTTATATATTTCATAAAATGAACCAATCTGGCAATTTGTACTCTTCAGATATTAATTCATATCAAGTAAAAAAAGGTATACAACGCTGTAAAGAGNTAGGTCTATCTATTAATTGGAACATAATGGATGCAACAAAAGACAGCTTTCCATTAGCAGATAGAATATTAATTGACGCTCCTTGTACTGGCACTGGCGTTATAAGTAGGAAGCCTGATATAAAATGGAGAAGGGAATCAGAAGATTCTGCAAAAATGTCTAATTATCAAAAAAAAATATTGTTCCACNTTTCAAAATTTATAAAAAAGGGTGGAGTTATAGTCTATTCTACCTGCTCNATGGAAATCCAAGAGAATTGGAATGTAATCGAGCCATTTCTTAAATTAAATTCAAATTTTAAACTAGAATCAATAGATAACTTAGTTCCTGNAGAATGGATAAATAANAATAATTGCCTTGAAACCTTTCCTCCNCGTGATAAGGTNGATGGAATGTTTGCAGTAAAAATGAGAAAATGTTAAACAAAATAATTAATTTTACAATATCACTGATAATTTCATCANTGATTATATTTATAATTTTTGATTGGNTAATTATGCCATTTTATATTCGAAAAGGTACTAGTGTAGTTGTTATGAATTTACAAGGAAAGAATATTGATCGCGCATTGAAAGAGTTGAGATCNGAAGGGTTCAAAGGTGAGGTATTNGACACTTTATATACTTCAAAAGTAGATCCAGAAACCGTAATTGATCAATACCCATTATCGGGAAGTAGAGTAAAAAGAGGAAGAACAATTAGATTNAAAATATCCAGACAGGAAAAAATGATTAACGTACCCAATCTTGTGGGACAGTCAAGAAGAAGCGCTGAAATCTCTCTTCAGCAATTAGGATTAAATATAGATACTATATATACNGAATATAACCCAGACTATCAAAGAGGTACNGTTGCTTGGCAGTTTCCTAAGTTTGGAGATCAAATAAAAAAAGGATATGGATTGCAATTAACCGTCAGTATGGGTTTACCGCCAGATTTTTTTCAAGTACCGCAACTATTTGGGCTCAGCTTAAATAAAGCAAAAGAACAATTGATAAAATCAAAATTTCAACTTGGAAAGATTTCATATCAACAAAATGAAGATCTAGTTCCTTATACAGTATTAGATCAGTCAATAATTCCAGGAACAGTCCTTGATNAACCAGCAAAAATAGATTTAGTTGTTAGTATTCTTGATTTACAGGATATTTTTGATAAACTCCAAAACGAAAAATGATTTCAATTCATGAATATTATCGCAAAGNTACCCATCTTTTTAGTTTAATTATTCCTCTCATATATTGGTTTTTTATTCCAAATCAAATTCATGCTAGTCTATTAGTANTATTTTTTACTGCCCTTTTTATTTTTTTTGACACNTTTAGAAAAAGCTCTACACTAATCAAAAAATTATTTAAAGTCTTTTTTGATAAAATGCTGAGAGATCATGAAATAAAAGGAAAATATACAGGTGCAACATGGGTAATGATTGCTGCATCAATTACTATTATTATTTTTTCAAAAAATATTGCTATCCTATCTTTGATTTTTCTTAGCATTGGTGACACTTTTGCAGGATTAATTGGAAGAGAATATGGAAAGATTAAAATCGGCAATAAAACCTTTGAAGGTTTTATTGCAGGATTAATTCCATGCGTTGCTGTTGCCTATTTTTACAACCCATTGCCATTTTATGTTTCAGGAATTGGCGCAATTACTGCAATGCTTCTTGAAACACTACCATTGCCACTTGATGACAATTTTAGAATTCCAATAGGNTCAGCATTAATCATGNCAATTTTATTGGGCGCATACTGATGTCATTTCTATTTCCTTCTGTATTNTGGGGCTTATTAGCATCACTTATACCATTGATAATCCATTTAGTTAGTCAACGAGCANCTACCACAATTGATTTTCCTTCGATTCAACATATTAAGGCTCTTGAAGGTGAGTCTATTAAAAAGCTACGAATTATTCAGTGGTTATTAATCCTTATTCGCACATTAATCATTATTTGTTTGGTATTAATGTGTTCTGGGCCAATTATGTTAAACAATTCAATATGGATTTCAAGCGCAAAAGAATCTATTGCGGTAATTATTATTGATAATTCTGCAAGCCTAGGTGTAAATAAAAATGGAAAGTCATTTTTTGAGAAAAATATATCAACTATACCAGCTATTGTTTCAGGATTAGAAGGAGTAACTAATTTACAGGTTTATCAGACCAATCCTCCAAAAATTATATTCAATGATTACGTGGAAGAAGGANCAGGGGTCGATTTACAAAGCTGGAAAGTTAATCAATCAATGGGAAATGATAATATTTGGTCTTTTGTTGATTCAGTGTTACAGAATATTGATACTCAATTTCCAAACAAAGAGTGTTATATTCTCAGCGATATTCCAGTAAACCCACCTTCCAGTTTTTCCAATAATTATAAGGGATGGCAATTTTATTTTTTTGAAAATGAAAAGTCATTTGATAATATTTCTATAAAAGAAATTTCAGCGGCCAATCAAATAAAATTACCTAATCATTTATTAAGGCTTAATTCAAAAATTGAAAATACTGGCAATATTGAAAAACGCAATGTTCCAATTGAGCTTTACCTAAATGATGATCGGATTGGNCAAATTATCTCTCATTTTAAACCAAATCGCACTAAGGACTTTTTATTTCAAGCTTATCCAGGAAAAAGCGGCGTAATTAAAGGAAGAGTTGAGATAAGTAAGGATGAGTTTGCNTACGATAATATTAAAACTTTTGAGCTAANTATTCCAGAGCAAATATCCTGTAAAATCATCACTCCAAATATAAATAATTCATTTTTAATTAAGTCTGCTCTTGAATCTATTAGAGGTGANACTAGTTTTATAGATATTGATTTAAAAGAAATGCCCACAATTGATATGCTATACTTAGATCAAACAGATATACTAATATTGCTTGATCCAAGCCTGCTGTCTTTAAAAGCAATTCAATCTTTAAAAGAATTTCTTNAAAAGGATGGAACGATAATTTGGTTTAGCGGCAATAATTACAGCTCATTAGAAGAAATAGCAATTTCTAATTTAAATTTACCTATCTTTGAAGAAATGATAAATATTGATGGTGAATCATTTTTTTCAGTTGAGATAATTGATAGAAAAAATCCTATTTTTGAAGAACTTAATTTGCGTAACCCTAATGTATCGCTTCCAAAAGTATTTAAATATAATCAAGTAAAGATTGGAAATTCTCAAAAATCAATNCTATCTTTAAATAACAATGATCCATTTCTGATAGAAATTCAATCAAATAATGGCCAAATATTATTTCTATCATCCCCTTTAGATTTAAATTGGAATAATTTTGGACTAAAGGGCTTATTAATTCCTCTAATTCATCGAGCGTTGATTTTAAGCGCTACGGATGAGTTTAANACAACACCGGTTCTTGTTGATGAAACAAAACTTATAAAAGTTCCAGGTGAATTAATAAATAAAAAATGGAAATTAATCACTCCAAGCCAAAATGAAATCATGATTATTCCAGATTATAAGAATGAACGTTTAGAGATAAAAAATACAAGTGAACTAGGTTCTTACAATCTTTATGTTGATAATGAATTTTACACAGCCTTCTCAACCAGCTTATCTGAATTCGAATATCCAAATATCAGAGCAGATCTCAATGAAGTTGTAATGCAATTTCAATCTAATAATGCGATAATTTTAATGGATGAAAATAATATTATTGAATCNATAAAATCTGAGCGCCATGGTACATCGCTTTGGAAATTCTTTTTGTTAATAGCTATCATATTATTTTTAACAGAATCATATATAAGTCGTCCAATTAGAGAACAAATTAAGCATTGATTGAAAAAAACAACCATAAGACATATAATGAAAATGCATTTCTTATTGGGGCTGTGCATAGCAATCTTAGCTCATCTAAAGTAAACGAGCATTTAAAAGAACTNGAGCTTTTAGCTCAAACGGCAGGGGCCAATGTCTTACACTATTTTGTACAAAAATTAAGCAAAATAAATCCATCATATTTTATTGGCCCTGGAAAAGCTAAACAGATCATAGAGCAGGCTAAAANCTTGAATGTTTCATTGATTATTTTTGATGATGAGCTGAGNCCAGCCCAAATAAAAAATTTTTCCAATTTAAGCGAGGATGTCAAAGTTATAGATAGAAGTTCGCTGATATTAGAAATNTTTTCTCAACACGCTAAAACTAAAGAAGCAAAAACTCAGGTTGAATTAGCGCAACTTGAGTATTTGCTACCAAGACTAACGCGAGCATGGACGCATCTTGAGAGACAAATGGGAGGTATTGGAACTAGGGCAGGTGCAGGTGAAACACAAATTGAGGTAGATAGACGGCTTGTTCGAACAAGAATATCTAGCCTAAAAAAAGAACTAATAAAAATAGATCAAGAACGCGAAACTCAAAGGAAAAAGAGAAAAAATAAATACAAAGTTGCTTTAGCAGGATATACAAATGCAGGCAAATCCACATTAATGAAATCTCTTTCAGGGTCAAATGTTCATATTCAAGATCAGCTTTTTGCAACTTTAGATACAACAATTCGCTCCGTATCTTTAGATAAAATACATAATATATTGCTCAGCGATACTGTTGGTTTTATACGAAAGCTACCGCACCATCTAGTAGCTAGCTTTAGAAGTACACTAAAAGAAGTTGTCGAATCTAACCTCATCTTGATTGTCCTAGACTCATCAAGTGATTATATATTAGATCATTACGAAACTATAGTTGAGGTATTAAAGGATATAGGGGCAAACAAAGATACAATTATTGTACTTAACAAAATTGATAAAATAACATCAAAATCTAAATTTACTTTTTTAAAAAATGCTTTTCCAGATGGTATTTTTATTTCTGCTATAGATCAACTAAGAATAGAATCATTAATAAATTCTATTATTGAGAAAATGGATAAAGATTATAGGACTATTGAAATAAAGTTGCCGTATGAAAAACCCAAAGAGATAGCCTTTTCACAACAAGGNGTAGATATTATTAAAAGAGATTATAATAATGACCATGTTTATTTAAAAATAAGAGGANCCTCTGAGCGAATAGACCAAATTCAACTTATGTTGAATAAATAAAAAAACCCCGAAAGATTCGGGGTTTTTTTATTGCTACAGAATCGATTTCAAGGATCCGTATAAACACGGTAGAGCTCTCTGGCACTAGCAAACTTCCTTCATCCCAAATGGGAAAGGCCTGTTTTTTAGATTCAGAAGTTTGACTCTAGGATAAAAATTGAAGATCCTGAAATTCAAAGACTATAGCAATATTTTTAAATAACAAATAAAGTTTAAGTTTATATAAAATTAATTCAAAATAAATTGATTTAGGAATTTTTTAATTCGCCTTCTGAAGATGCAACTGCAACCGCAACNCTTGCATCGCCAGTTACATTCGTTACAGTCCTTAGCATATCTAATATTCTATCAACACCTAAAATTAGAGCTATTCCAGCGCTTGGAACGGAAATAGCTTCCAGGATAATTACTAGCATAATTACTCCTGCCCCTGGTACAGCCGCGGTTCCAATTGATGCCAATACCGCTGTTAGAACTATGGTTAATTGTGCTCCAATAGTTAGGTCCATTCCTAGNGTTTGCGCTATAAAAACAGCAGCNACTGCTTGATAAAGAGCTGTGCCATCCATATTGATTGTAGCGCCTAAAGGCAATACAAATGAAGACACTTCTTCAGATACACCAAGCTCTTCTTCGCACCTTTCCATTGTTACAGGTAAAGTAGCCCCNCTTGAGCTAGTTGAAAATGCTAAAACTTGTGCAGGAGCTAANCCNCGATAGAATTTTTTTAAGCTCATTTTTGAAAACATTTTTAATACCATTGTATAGGTTATTAATGTTTGAAAGGTTAGTCCAATAATTACAGCTAACATATAAAAACCCAGTGCGCCTAGGAGCTCNAATACATTATTGATATTATTTCCTGCAATCGAAGTTATTGTATCTGCGATTAGGGCAAAAACCCCATAAGGNGCCAACAACATAATATTATCTACCAGTTTTATAACAAGCTCATTTATTCCTTCAAAAAAATCAAGGACAGGTTTAGCTTTTTGTTTACTTATTTGAATAAGTGCTATCCCAATAATAATTGCAACGAAAACTACTTGAAGCATATTGCGATTATTTGATGCAGAATTGAAAAAATTACTAGGAACCATATCAACAATTGGTTGTAATGCACTTCTTTCTTTTACTCCTTCAGCAGCTTCAACTCTTCCAGATACCGATGATTGATATGTTTCTTGAAGCTTTGCCTTCATTTCATCTGGAACAGTGGCTCCGGGTTGTAAAATATTTACAGAAAACAAACCAATTGTAACAGCTATAGCAGTGGTAGCTATATAAATNGAAATTGTTCTTCCGCCAATTCTTGAAAGCTTTTTTAGNTCAGAAAGAGATGCGACTCCTGTAATCAGAGAAGAAAGAACTAGTGGGACAGCAATCAGTTTTAAGAGGTTAATAAAAATCTTTCCAAAAGGAGAAATCCAATTTGTAACAAAGCCACCCCACCCTTGTGTAGCAGCAATTACTCCAAATAAAAGACCAAGAATAAGGCCAATAATGATTTTCCAATGCAATTCTAACTTCATTTTTTTGTTTTCTATCTTAGTAAAATTATATAATTGATTTGATTAAAAAACTACAAACCACAATCAGTATATAAAAGATTAATATCATACTAATAATATATTTATCATTAGAATTAACTTTAAATAGTTTTAATTATTAATTTACCATTATCAATGATATACTTAATTACAATTCTGATTTACTTACTTGTTCTAGTTGGGCTAGGGCTTTATAAATCAAAAACAATTAAAACCCAATCTGATTTTGCTGTTGCTGGTAGAANGTTAACTCCGTGGGTTTTGGTTGGTACAATGCTTGCAACATGGATGGGAACGGGTTCAATTCTTGGAAATGCTGGTAAAGCTTATGAAACAGGATTAGCCGCACTGATTTTACCGCTTGGAGGTGTTTTAGGGGTAATTGTTTTAACGCAAATTGCTGGCAAGGTTAGAGCCTACGAAAAGTTTACGGTTCCTGAAATATTAGGGGATAGGTTTGGCCCAACAGCAAGNAATCTTTCGGTTTTTGCGCTCGTCATTGCATATATGGTTATTGTTAGCTATCAGTACAATGCTGGCGGCGCAGTTATACATACGGTTTTAAAAGACGTAGTGCTTGANANTTCNAACCAACCTCTGATCTCCATTGAAACTGGAACAATTATTGCAGCAATATTTATTATCTTTTATACTATGCTTGCTGGGCTTGTAAGCGTTGCATATACCGATGTAGCAAATGGCATAATCATTATNATATCGTTTATTATTGCAATCCCGATCTTTTTAGTTAAGGCAGGAGGATTGGAAGGTATGGCCATTTCCTTTGCTGAGATGGGAAAAGACAGTCATATGAATTTTTGGGGAGTTTATTCAACAATGGATATAATCAATTTTTGCCTTCCATCGTTTTTATTGATTATGGGTGATGCAAATATGTATCAAAGATTCTTTGCAAGTAAAGATGCNAAAGGTGCAAAATCAGCCACCAAAACTTTAATCATAGCTGTCGCAATTGCAGAATTAATGATTATTGTTGCTGCCTGGATCGCTTCAAGCATGATTCCAGATGCTGCAGTAGGNAAGTATGTATTAATTTATGCTTCTCATGAATTTCTACCTCCTTTGATTGGGGCAATCATGATGACAACAATCGTTGGTATCATTATCTCTACAGCAGATAGTTATTTATTGGTTCCAACGACAACACTTATGAGAGATATCTATCTTAATTATATTGATAAAAATGCGAATGAAAAAACAATTGTTCTATTGAGCAGAGCTCTTGTAGTTGTACTTGGAATAATCGCCTATATTGTTTCATTGGGATTTGCGAAGTCTGAAGGATTTTTTGAAAGAGCACTATACGCNTATACTATCTATGGAGCAGCCATCACNCCAAGTCTGGTCGCCGCTCTTTTCTGGAAAGGCGCAACGAAAGAGGGCGCAATAACATCAATTCTTGTTGGAACCCTAACAACTCTCCTATGGAAAGAGTCAATTTTTATTAGAAAAATTGTCCCAGATGGTATTTATAATAATATGGATGAAGTGCTTCCAGCGATTGCGCTTTCAGTCTTTTCATTGGTGATTGTAAGTATCGTTACAAATAAAAATAAATCTAAGATTGCATTGAATTAACNTGAAACCTTTAAGTATCGTCTATAGTACTCAAAAGTTTTTTTAGTACCCTGCCAATTTTTTATTTCACCAACTAGTTCAATGTTTCCTTTAAATCGAGATGAAACCCCTTGGGCTACGTGACCAGTAATATATTCAATATTATCAATTTTCTCAGCCCTGCTTAGATAAACTTTCTTGAGCATCTTTGCATAACCATTTTTTTTGAAGTCTTCCATTATAATAAAAGCATAGGTATACAACGTATTCATTTTGCCAAAATTTTCTTCTGTNCTTACCCAGGGCTCTTGGTTAAGAGCTTCTAAGGGGATACCAATAATGTAGCCAATTATTTCATTTCTATATCGCGCAATAAAGGGTAAAGATTTAGGATGGTTAAAATATTTCTTTATGGTATTATCAGTTAANACNGCCCTTGAACCAAATTCATTTTCAAGAGANCTAGATATACTAATCAATTGACCAAAATCCTCTTTTCTAGTTTCTTTGAGAAATTCAATTTGAAAAACACCGCTTGATGCTACAATATTCGATGAAGACTGTTGANTATTATTCATTTTTCGTTTCTAAATATATCAAAAATTAAAACAAATCTTTTTATTAATAATTACAGATTCCCTTTTTGAGATTCTCTATTTATAGAAGTAAATTTCAGNAATGAATTCGTTTAATTCTAGATTGANAAGATCAATTCAAAGTAAAAAAAGCCACCTATGCATTGGTCTTGACATTAGCCCTGAGGGTATGCGGAATAATAGCGCAACTATTGAAGATTTAAAGCTACACACGAANAAGGTAATTAATGCGACTCAGGATCTTGCTGTTGCATTTAAGCCTAACCTTGGCTTTTTTGAACGATGGGGGTCAATTGGCTTTCATTGGCTTGAGGAAACTTTAGATCTTATTGATAGTGAGACTTTAATTATCGGAGATNCTAAACGTGGAGACATAGGAAATACAGCNGAGCAATATGCTAAAAGTCTTTTTGATCATTTTGGCTTTGATGCGGTTACCTTAAGTCCGTATATGGGCTATGATTCAATTCAGCCTTTTATCTCAGATCCTTTAAAAGGAGTATTTATTTTATGCAGAACATCGAACCCATCTGCTTCTGATTTTCAAAATATTGAAGCAAAAAATAATAAATTATTTGAAAGCGTTGCCAAGGCCTGTTATNAGTGGAATACAAATGATNATATTGGACTAGTTGTAGGAGCAACTGCCGCTGAAGATATTTTAAAAGTTAGAAAACATGCGCCGGNCCTTCCACTATTAATACCAGGNATTGGGAAACAGGGAGGNGATCTTAATAAAAGCATGACCCATGGGAACAATAATGGAATTTCCATCATTAATATTTCTAGAAGTATTATTTTNCCATCTGATTTAAGTGAAAATTCAATTAGAAATGCAGCNAAGGAATACGTTTCAAAAATGAGGAAAATCATAGATGACAAGTGATGATTATATAAACATCTTCAAAGAGTCAGGTGCTCTTTTAGAGGGACATTTTATATTGACTTCAGGCAGACATAGTTCATCTTATTTCCAGTGCGCCAAGGTTTTGCAATATCCTAAATATCTTCAAATGTTTTCTGGAAAAATTGCGAATCACTTTCAAAATATTGAACTTGATTTAGTTGTTTCNCCTGCNGTAGGAGGGATNGTAATCGGAACTGAAGTAGGAAGAGCCATGAATAAACGTACAATTTTCGCTGAAAGAGAGAATGGATCAATGCGATTCAGGCGTGGATTTGATATCAACAATAATGATAAAGTATTAATTGTAGAAGATGTTATTACAACTGGGGGATCTGTTAAGGAGGTTATTCAATTAGTGGAAAGCCATGGTGGNAAAGTTGAGGGGGTGGGTGTTATAGTTGATAGAAGTAGCGGTTCGGTTGTTCTTCATCAAAATCAATTATCACTTACATCGCTAGAGGTAAAAAGNTATGAACCTCAAAATGTNCCNCCNNANTTAGCAGNCATACCAGTTGAAAAACCAGGAAGTAGGAGTTTAGTAAAATGAAAAAATTAGTATTAANAATTTCAATTTTTGGAGTAGTATTTATGAGTTGTGCAAAAGAAGAAAAAGTTGCTGTAATCTCAACACAATTTGGCNATATGATTGTTGAATTCTATGAAGATGTNGCACCCATGCATGTTGAAAGTTTCAAAATCCTTGCGGATGAAGGTTATTTTGATAAAACAACTTTTCATAGGGTAATTCCAGGTTTTGTTATTCAGGGAGGTGACCCAAACTCTAAAGATGATAATCGCATGAATGATGGTACCGGTGGAAGGGCAGGGAAATATTTTGGCATTGGCAGAGAAAATGACCCTAACTCTTGGACTATTCCAGCAGAATTCAATGANAAGAAGCATGTTAAAGGGACATTGTCAATGGCAAGATCACAAAACCCNAATAGTGGTTCNAGTCAATTTTTTATTTGCCATGCAGCNACACCGCAGTTAAATAATCAATATACGGTCTTTGGACAAGTTGTAGATGGATTAGACGTTATTGATAATATTGTTTATGTTGATAGGCCCAAAAANCAAAACCCTGGCTATGGTGGACCTGATGGCGATAACCCATTTGAAAAAGTTGAAATGACAATTAAACTAGTTAAAAGAAGCGAAGCCTTAGAGAATTAAATAGATACTGCATTATCTATTTAATTCTTTTAGAACGCAAACATAAGATAAATATTAGCCAAATATAAATAAATGATTCGATTAATCAAGAATTCCATATTCTTTTTTCTGTTCAGTTTTATTTGGGCTCAGTTTGAAACTCCAGTCACGCTTTCTGCTATTGAGAAAGAACCGGTCAGAGCAGGAGAAGTTGCAACAATCGTTGTTACAGCTAAAATGGATAGCGAATGGAGAATTTATGCGCTCAGAGATCAAGGGAAGGGNCCTGTAGCTTCAAAAGTAACACTTTCNGGTGAAATAGTTAAAGAAATAGGAATGGTTATTGAGAAGGATCCAGTTGTTAAATANGATGATGCTTTTGAAACAACAACGCGCACACATCATGGAGGAACATCTTTTGAGGCTCCATTCATCATAAACGATAAGACATTAGCGGGGGAACAGGATGTACAAGTGTCTGTTTTATATCAAGTTTGCAATGCCACGCTATGCTATCCTCCCAATGAAGAGAAGCTAATTACAAGCGTAAATATTCTTGAAGGTACTCCAAGAGATGGTTATAGTGAAATGACTCCTTACATAGAATCTGTTTTTGATGACACTGGTAATATTAGCTTAGATGCCGCCATTCTTGAAGGTTTTTTCTCATTTATTATTCTAGCTCTATCTATGGGCTTCTTATCTTTATTAACGCCTTGCGTATTCCCAATGATACCTATAACGGTCTCTTTCTTTATTAAGCGGGGTGAAGCGAAAAAAGGCACGCCTCTATCAAATGCTTTGATCTATACCTTGGGAATAGTAGCAACCTTCTCAATACTGGGGTTCATTTTGGCATTGACATTGGGTGCTTCTGGAGCTAATCAGCTTGCAGCAAATCCTTGGGTTAATTTATTTATTGGGGGCTTGTTTATCTATTTTGCCTTATCGCTTTTTGGTATGTATGAAATTGATTTACCCGATAGCATAAAGCAATTATCTTTGCGCCAAGAGGGACGAGAAGGTTTTATTGGTACTATATTTATGGCAGTGACCTTCACTCTCACAAGCTTTACCTGTACGGTTCAGTTTGTAGGATTGCTACTTGTAGCCGCATCTCAAGGTCAATGGTTTTGGCCGTTGGTTGGAATGGTGGTATTTAGTACTGCTTTCGCGTCTCCTTTTTTCTTTCTTGCTCTTTTTCCGCAATATTTAGCGAATATACCTAAATCCGGAGGGTGGCTAAATTCAACTAAAGTAGTAATGGGATTTTTAGAAATGGCCGCAGCTTTTAAGTTCTTAAGCAATACTGATTTGGTTTGGGGCTGGGGATTCTTTTCTCATAATATGGTCTTAGCCACATGGGCAATTCTAATGATATTGTGTGGTATATATTTACTTGGGAAAATTAGATTTCCACATGATTCAGTTATAGAGGTTATAAGCGCACCTAGGCTTATGATTAGTGCAATATTTTTGACCTTTGGGATTTATTTGAGCTCTGGCCTATTTGGTCAGCGGCTACATGGCTTAATCTATTCTTATTTACCGCCTCAGCTTAGCTCCGATATTAATAGTAGCTCATCAGGTGGTTATTCATATCAAGAAGGCTTAACTTGGTATAAAGATCTAGATAAAGCCTTTGCAGTTTCTAAATCAAATGGTCAGCCAATATTTGTTGATTTTACAGGGTATACTTGCACTAACTGTAGATGGATGGAGGTAAATGTATTTATTAAACCTGAAATTAAAGAAAGATTTGAAAAAATGACCTTAGTACAGCTTTATACGGATGGCGGGCCAAATCATAAGCAGAATCAAGAGTATGAGATAGATCGATTTGGAACTGCAGCTTTGCCTTTTTATGTCATTTTGAGCCCTGAAAATGAAGTAATAAGCACTTTTCCTGGAATGACAAGAAAGCTAGACGACTTCATAGATTTTCTAGATTCTGGATTAGAGGGTTAATTATATCATGAAATCAGCAAAACTACTTATTTTTATTTGCGCAATTTCAAGTCATAGTTGTCAGAAAAAACAAAATATTCAAGAGGTCAGTGAGCCTTCAGAGCTAGTTTCAAAATCTGAAAATCAAAAAAGACCAAAAAGACCAGATTATGCAATTAAAGCCCCGGACTTTCAATTGAGAACAGTCCAAGGAAAATTATTTAATCTAAGTGATTATCATGGCAAGGTCGTTTTATTAAATTTTTGGGGAACTTGGTGCGGTCCCTGTTTACAAGAAATTCCAGATTTTAATAATCTATACTCTAAATATAATAAATACGGACTAGAGATCGTTGGCGTAACGGTTCCAAGGTCAGGAGTTCCTGATTCTGATAGGTACCTTCAAAGGTTTATGAAGCGCTGGGATATGGACTATACAATCGTCAAAGATATTAATGGATACGAAACGCAAATGGTCATGATTGAATACGGACGAACCATAGGAAGGCCAATTACCGGTGTGCCAACAACGCTAATTATTGACCGCGATGGCTATATTGTCAGAGGTTATATTGGTCCTCAAAAAGAGTCTAAAATTTATAAAGATCTGAAACCTTATTTATAAATAAAAAACTGGAACCATACCTTATATCCAGCATTTAAGTTTTTAGAATATCGAAAGTAATTTATGAAAAAAGTATTTATCACCATTCTTTATTTGAGCACAATTTATGCTCAAAATGCATTTCTCAAGCAGTTTAGCGACCAGTTCGCCGATATTGCTGAAAAAGCTAATCCGGCAGTAGTTACAATATTAACAGAAAAAAAAATTGAGGTAAGCCAGTCTAATCGTAATTCTCCTCAGGATGACCTTTTCCGTTTTTACTTCAATCAGCCTAGGCAAAGGGAATATAAATCCTCTGCATTGGGATCTGGTGTAATAATTGATTCAAAAAACGGTTATATCATTACCAATAATCATGTTGTAGAAGATGTAGATGAAATAACTGTTCGTCTATTAGATAAATCTGAATATGAAGCATCAATAATTGGAAAAGACCCAAAGTCAGATTTAGCAGTGATTCAAATTAAAGCGAAAGGTTTATCTGATTTACAACTTGGAGATTCGGATAAGCTTCGTGTTGGTGAGTGGGTTATTGCAGTTGGAAGTCCATTTTCTGCAAATTTAAGCCACACCGTTACTGCTGGAATCGTTTCTGCAAAAGGAAGGGGTAATATTATTCAGGGTGATATTTATGAGGATTTTATCCAAACTGATGCAGCAATTAATCCAGGTAACAGTGGAGGCGCTCTATTGAATTCATCAGGAGATCTAATTGGGATCAATACAGCAATTTATTCTAATAGTTATTTTGATCGAGGCAATAAAGGTGTTGGCTTTGCAATCCCATCCAATATGGTTAAAAAAGTAATGTCTGATTTAATATCCTATGGGGAAGTAGTGCGTTCTTATATAGGGGTTCAAATTCAACCAATTAATGATACAGCAGCAAAAGCTTTAGGTTTAAAATCAAGAACTGGAGCTCTTGTTGCAAACGTAATAGATGAAGGCCCTGCAGATAAAGCTGGAATTGAAACTGGAGACGTTATTATTGATTTTGATGGATTAAAAATTAAGAGCGTTGATCACCTTAGAAATAATGTTTCTATTTCAAAACCAAATAATCTTTATAACCTAACTGTAATTCGTGATGGTAGAAAAAAATCATTTAAAGTTAAACTTGAAAAAATGCCAACTGATGAACAGCTTGCAATAAATGAACAAAATGAAAATGCTAATGAACTAGGGATTGAGGTAAGTGATTTAAATCGTTTAAATAGACAAGAATTTAATATTAACTCCCAAGATATTGGCATTGTTGTTACTCGAATATTTCTTGATAGCCCAGCTGATGATGCTGGAATACAAGTTGGTGATCTAATTACAAGAGTTGGATCAAGGCGTTGTAAGTCAATCAAGCAATTTGATAGTCTAGTAAAAAATACAAAACGTAGAGGCATGTTAATGTTGCATATTAAACGCGATGGCAATGCTCAATATGTAACCCTTGATCTAAAGAAAAACTAGCATTTAATCTCAAAAAGCTCGTTCTTCTATATTCTTTTCCTCTTTGTTGTCCTAAGTGAAAAGCCTAATTTTCACACCGTAAAAGGCAACAATAATTATTAAATGATTAAACGCGTCAAATCAAAGGCAAACTTTATAGAAATTGAGCATAAAATTCTCGATTTCTGGGATGCCAAATCTATTTTCGAAAAAAGAAGAAAAATAAACTCAAATAATGAACATTGGTCATTTATTGATGGTCCAATTACCGCAAACAATCCGATGGGTGTTCATCATGCATGGGGCAGGACTTTAAAAGATTTATATAATAGATATAAGTCAATGAATGGTTTTGACTTAAGATATCAACAAGGTTTTGATTGTCAGGGATTATGGGTTGAAGTCGAAGTGGAAAAGGAATTAGGATTTAAATCAAAAAAAGATATCGAAGAGTTTGGTATTGAAAAATTTGTAAAAATGTGTAAAGACAGAGTAGAAAAATACTCCACAATTCAAACAGAACAATCCAAGCGCTTAGGCTACTGGATGGACTGGGATAATTCATATTTTACTATGTCTGATGAAAATAATTATACAATCTGGTCTTTTTTGAAGCAGCTATTTGAAGAAGGGAAAATATATAGGGGTTCCGATGTTGTTCCATGGTCAGGAAGATCTGGAACATCATACTCTCAAATGGAGATTATCGAAGGAAGGAAGTTAGTTTCACATAAATCCGTTTTTGTGCGATTCCCGCTTAAAGATCGTGATAATGAATTCTTATTAGTATGGACGACTACACCATGGACTCTTACTTCAAATGTCATTGCAGGTGTTAACGGAAATCTGGAATATGTTAAAATCAAGACACCTGATGGTTCAATTTATTACATTGCAGATGAAAATTTAAATTTTAAGCGATTAGAGAAACAATTTAAAGAAAAAAAACAGTGGATCGAAGGCCTACCAAAACTAAAAACTATTTCTCAAATTTTTAAGGAAAGAGGAGGCTTTGAGATTGTTGGAAAAGTATTGGGAAAAGATATGGTAGGCTGGACATATGAAGGACCTTTTGATAATTTAGACGCTCAATTAGAACCTGGAGGGTACCCAATAAGAAATGATGAATTAGCTGATAAGGGAGCATGCGGAGCTTTACAACATCAAGTAGTAGATCCAGGTAAAGATAATATGGGTAGCGATATTGTAGTCAGTGGCGAGGGGACAGGTATTGTGCACATGGCACCTGGTTGTGGTGATATTGATCATAAGGTAGGAAAAAATCTAAATATGGTAAGTATCGCACCTTTAGATGAAGAGTCAAAGTTTACCGATAAGTTTGGTTGGCTTAGCGGAAAAAAAGCAACCGACCCTAATACAATTGATGGAATCATAAATTATTTGAAGGAAAACAAATTTTTGGTTTATGTAGAAGATTATCCTCATATCTATCCTCATTGCTGGAGGTCAGGAGATGAGTTAGTTTTTCGATTGGTGGATGAATGGTACATCAACATGGATTGGAGAGATGAAATAATAAAAATAGT